>JAAVFI010000062.1 GCA_014800815.1 Bacteroidales bacterium
TGCCGCGAAGATAGTATGCACGAGGTGGGATGTGTGCGGGTAGATGTCGAGGGGCGGGGAAATGCTCCTACGCTCTCAGGCGTAGACTCAGCCATGAATGGGCGGACCGTGGGTGCCTTATGTCTAATAGATATTCAAATTTTAATGCACAGATTTGTCTAAATCAAAATTAATCAATAACTTTGCATTGCCGACCAGCCCAAGTCCACGCCAATTATGGTCGAGGGTATGAGGGTGGGACGGCAGAACATTTATTGAAGAGCGTTTATCAGCGCTGATTCTTGACTACCGGAGATTCTCGCAAAATTTCATTTAGATGTCAGGGATTGAGCAGCGGTAGATGCCCGTAGGTATGTACACTCAGCATCGGCTGTTCCTGTGAAGGAATTAGCCGTATAGTATGCGTATACATATTGGCGTGGGCTTCTTCGTTGCCGTCCGACATCTAAAGGCAATGCGAGAAGCCTCCGGTAGTAGGACGGTAACGGTACAGATTCCCGCGCTTTTCTTCTTATAAACCAATATTATTCACGCCGACGAGAGGAAGACCGAGGCACAATACTAACCATGAAACGTCTATAATTCATCAATCGCTATGCGTAAATTACTTCTTACAACACTTTTGCTTTCTGCGCTCCTCACGATGAGAGGTGGAGATTATCTGATTTTGTATACGAAATCAGGTGAAACAATAGGGTTCAGACTCGAGGATAAACCAGTAATGGAGTTTGCGGACTCTACCGTAACTATAGGTAACCGTCATTTCACGTTTGACGAATGTGACAAATATATTATAGGGACAGAAGACCAACTCGGTATCATGAGTCCTGAAATCGAAAGGATTCCGATAGTCAACTCCGACGGCACCATAGTGCTCCCCGGAATTCTGAGTGCTGACGACATCAGTATCTATGATACCAAAGGTGTACGCTACCCTGTAAGATCCACAATTACGGGAGATAATACTACGATTGACTGCAGTATGCTGACATCGGGAATATATCTGCTTACAGCAGAGGGGCATACCTTAAAATTCGCCAAACGATGAAAAAGATAACGGTAATATTCATAATTGTGCTGACGGCAATTACAGCCTTTGCCGACAATAATCCCGTGCTTGTATTCCGAAAAGACGGCAGTGTGGATATATTGAGCACAGATAGTCTGAAACGTATCGAATGCTCAATGGCAGATGCAGACGGTAATTTGACAGACAAGGTGACAGATCAGATCTTTGTTCTGCCTGACAAGCATATTTCGATACCTGTAGCTGATATTGACAGTGTGGTATTCGGATTCCGTTCGTCAGTGATACCGAAGACCGGTGCTCGCAGGATTTCAGAAGAGGAAATCGGATATATAAGTTCTTTTGACGGAAAGATATTGCGCTACAGGTCTACCGCACCTGCCGGAATAATTCCGCCTAAGGGCAGCAAGATATACTACGATGCTTTTGCGGAAGTTCTACCCTACGGCCTGTGTGCGGAGGTCAGTTCGGTGAGCGTTGATGCTGCGGGCTATGCAGTAGAGATTAAAGACTTAGCTCCCTCTGAAGTATTTGATGAGTATTTCGTATCAGGCAATTTTGAGCTGAGTATGCCTGCCCCACAAGCATCGGATAAACGCCGTACGAACTTGAGCGATATTAAAGATGGCTTGCCATTCAACATCAATACCGATGTAGTAGACGTATCGGCAAAAGGCATTGTAAAATTGCGCTTTGAAAATCTTGTGGCATCCGTACTTACGGGATATTACTCGGCCGATATATTTCTTGAGGGCGGCATAGAGGTAGAAGCAGATCTATATTACCCAAAACCTATAAAAAAGGAATTTGAATCCGCACCAATCCGATTATTTCAAGGAACTATCGGAGGAGTACTCTATCCGTCTCTTAACATGTACCTTTTTGCAGATATTGAAGCGAGCTGTTCGTTGGGATTGAACTTAGAGCGCAGCATAGGTCTCCACTATCGTTGGGTCAACAATAAAGGTGATATAAAAATAGAACAGATACGCGATGAGGAAACAGGTTCGGCCATGGAACACACAGACAAGGCCACTACAGATCTGCTTCTTTCCGGCAATATACACTTAGGAGTAGAGCCAGAGATCTGTATCAATACCCTATTTAATGCTGCGGGAGCAGGCATCACGGCCAAAACAGGCCCGGAGCTCTCTGCTGAATTCGGGCTTGAGACACTCAACGATCTTTCAGAAGAATATAATCCTATTCTATACTCGAAGGCTTTCATCGATCTGTGCCTGCTCACCAAATTAGAGACTTATGCATACACCTTCAACCGTGAATCAAAGATACCGCTACCTTTTGAGGGAGAGATAAGGGCTTTTAATCATCGCTGGGATCTCCTGCCAAAATTGGTATCGATGGCCGCAAGAATGTGTTCGACACCTGAAGCCGGAGTGCCTTATTCGCGAGAGCAGGTGATACAGGTAGCTACTTCGACCGATACACCGATAGCTCATGACCTCCCTATAGGATTTGAAGTAGTCAACGAGGCCAACGGAGAAGTTGCAGCAGAAATATTTACGGGCGAGACCATTGCCGCAGAAGTTGATACGATCCAGGGATTTGTAGGAGAAGTACCGTTTATAAATCAAGACGCGATAGGATTTGTAGCACGACCCGTAGTGAAATATTCCGACAAGATTGTGAAGTGTGCACCGACCGATATAATGGAAGGCGGAAAGATACAGCAGGTTTTCGCTACTCTTTGTTCTTCGCGAGCATATTTTGTGGGTGGTGCTCCTATAATCGGCCAATTGACAAGTGGTAATACTACTTTTATAGTAGGAAATCAGATGCCAATTGCCATACCGAATCCTGCTTTCAAAAATAAGCGAACAGCCAAGGTACTCTCTTTCATAGAGTCACAGGGATCGATAGCAGGCGGTTCGTCGGCAAGTATCTTCGGAGACTGGAACGGCATTTACGGCGATATGGAGATTCAGCTCAGTCTGCGAACAGACGGAACGGCAACTTATAATGGAGAACAGGCAAAAATGCAACTAAACATTCCTCAAAGCGGAGTTGTACTACTGACGTTTGATGACGGCAGGACTCTCTTAATAGAAATAATAGGGGTAAATGCCGAATCTCTACAAATATCATTCAGAACAACCAACGATATAATAACATTAACAAGATGAAGAGATATATCATAGCTTTTGCCTGCATAGTAATGTCGCTTGCAGGGCTTGCGCAAACGGGATATCAAGTGGCTCTTATAAATACGGCGACAGGAGAGCCTCGCGCACATGAAACTGTGAGTGTATCCGTAGAGATAACGGATGCGGAGGGCGGCTCGATTTTCTCCGGCTCGCAAAACGCTACGAGCAATGAATTCGGTATAATATCGCTGTCGGTAGGGTCTGAAAGTACTTTCGACAAGGTGGATTGGAACAAGCTGCCGCTGTATATTTCGGCAACTGTAGACGGTGTGCTTATCGGCAAGACTCAAATCCTGACTGTGCCCGTGGCTGAATATGCAAAGCGGACGGGAGTACTTACCCCTGATATTCTTTGCTCGAAGACGTGGAGTGATGGAGAGGGAACGAGATTTTCATTCACAAAGTCGGGAGGCGGATATTATAGTAATTCGACTTCTTATGGATCGATAGGTTCGTGGTGCATTGAAGGAAATGTTATATTTCTTGACATTCCTAATTGGATACGTGACGGACAATCGGAAGGTCGGATTCAAATGAGCTTAATATATTGTGCTACAAAAAATATATTATCGGACTTTCATAATGGTATATTTTATAAATAAATGAAGAGATATATTATAACTATTGCCTGCATAGTAATGTCGCTTGCAGGGCTTGCGCAAACGGGATATCAAGTGGCTCTTATAAATACGGCGACGGGAGAGCCTCGCGCACATGAAACTGTGAGTGTATCCGTAGAGATAACCGATGCTGCCGGCGGCTCTATTTACTCCGGCTCGCAGAACGCTACGAGCAATGAATTCGGTATAATATCGCTGTCGGTAGGGTCTGAAAGTACTTTCGACAAGGTGGATTGGAACAAGCTGCCGCTGTATATTTCGGCAACTGTCGACGGTGTGCTTATCGGCAAGACTCAAATTCTGACTGTGCCCGTGGCTGAATATGCAAAGCGGACGGGGGTGCTTACGCCTGATATTCTTTGCTCGAAGACGTGGAGTGGAGGTGGTACAACTTTTACATTCTTTAAATCCGGAAGTGGCATACGTAGAGTGGATAATTTTGGCAGTTCGTTTAGTAATTCGTTGACATGGTGGATAGAAGGTAATATTGTTTTCTATGATTCACCGGGAGCAGAAACCCAAAAGTACTTAATATATAGTGCTTCAAAAAATTTATTATCAGACCAATATGAAGGTAGATTCTTTAAATAAGATGAAAAGGCATATTATAGCTATTGCCTGCATGTTGACGTCGCTTGTAGGGGTTGCGCAAACGGGATATCAAGTGGCTCTTATAAATACGGCGACGGGTGAGCCTCGCGCACATGAAACTGTGAGTGTATCCGTAGAGATAACCGATGCTGCCGGCGGCTCTATTTACACCGGCTCACAGAGCGCTACGAGCAATGAATTCGGTATAATATCGCTGTCGGTAGGGTCTGAAAGTACTTTCGACAAGGTGGACTGGAACAAGCTGCCGCTGTATATTTCCGCTACTGTAGACGGTGTACTTATCGGCAAAACTCAAATTCTGACTGTCCCCGTGGCTGAATATGCGAAGCGAACAGGTGTGCTTACGCCTGATATTCTTTGCTCGAAGACGTGGACTTCGAGAAGGAGTAAACTTACTTTCAACAAATCCGGAGGTGGCTATCTGGAGGCGAATTATAGTGGATCAATCGTCAAGTGGTGGATTTCCGGCAATATTGTGCTATATAAAACGTCAAGCCGTACTCATGCAGACGGTAGTGTTGAGCCTCCTCTGGAATCCTATTTAATATATATTCCAGAAGCTAATCTGTTTGCAGAAGGCTTAGGAGAGGTCTTTTTTCAGTAATGTAAGAATTTAGGTATAATTCCGAAGGTGCAACCTAACAGGCGCCTGAGACTCTTTACCCACGGCATACCAATGCATCGCTCAGGTATGCCGTGGGTTACTTTAACCAAACCATTACCTGCGTTGCGAGTTAATCGATGTTCTAAGTCGGACATCACGTAGGTAATCAAGGAGTTAGCCGCCGTGCACACTGCTGCTAATCAGCGGCCTCATCCTATATATGAGCGATAGTCAGGTGGATAGCTGAGTAAGGGGTGGGGGTGGTGAAGCGGACGCGAGAGTCGCGTCTGCAATTGGGATCAGTATGGTAGAGGTATGCCGGGAAAGCGTGCGGTTATCTCACCGATGTTATGGCTATGGCGTTGAGCTTGTGCTCGAGTTCGGTGCTGCTTACGCGGGTGGATAGTTTGCCTCGGTGGGCAATGGATATGTTGCCGGTTTCTTCGGAGACAACTACTGCTACGGCATCGGTGGCTTGGGCTATGCCGAGGGCGGAGCGGTGACGGAGGCCGAGGGTGCGTGGTACGTCGCTGTCGTGGCTCACGGGGAGGATGCAGCCGGCGGCTTCGATGCGGTTGTGGGCGACTATCATGGCGCCGTCGTGGAGGGGAGAGTTTTTGAAGAAGATGTTTTCGATGAGTCGGGTGTTGACGTTTGCGTCGATGATATCTCCTGAGGCTGCGTAGGAGTCGAGGGGTATGGTCTGCTCGATGACGATAAGTGCGCCGGTCTTGCTTTTGCTCATGCTCATGCAGGCATATACTATAGGCATGACCCATGCAAGGGCTTCGTGGTCGAGGGTTTCGTTGTTGTGGTGGAAGAGTTTACTGAAGAATTTCCACTTCCTTTGCGAACCGAGTTCGACGAGGAAGCGCTTGATAGGCTCCTGGAAAAGAATCACAAGGATTATCAGTCCGATAGCCATGAATTTATCCAGTATGGTGCCAATGAGGCGCATGTCGAATATTTCGGATGCAAGAACCCATACTACTATGAATGCGAGTACTCCATAAAAAATATTTATGGTACCGGACTCTTTCATGAGGCGGTAGATGTAATAGAGCAATACTGCAAAGAGCAGGATGTCTATGGCGTCTTTTATTCCGAAATCAAACATGGGTTAGAGTATAAGTCAGTTATTCAGGCATTTCCACAGGCGCACGGACTGTACGGCGGCTTCGACGTCGTGTACGCGGAGGATTGATGCGCCGCGGTCGAGGGCGAAAGCTCCCATTACAGCAGTGGCTGTGCCGGCTTCTTCGGATGATATGGCTAATGTGCGGGTAATCATCGACTTGCGGGAGACGCCCACAAGTATGGGCCGGTGGAGTATTTCGATGGCTTCGAGCTGCGAGAAGAGTTCGAAGTTCTGCTCGGTGGTCTTGGCGAAACCGAAGCCGGGGTCTACTATGATGTCGGCTACGCCGAGTTCTTCGAGTTCGCCGATGCGGCGGCTGAGTACGTCGATAACGTCTTGAGTGACACCGCTCGGGTAGTCGGTGAGGCTCTGCATGGTGGCGGGATTTCCGCGCATGTGCATAAGCACGTAAGGGCATCGGAGGGCGGCTACGGTACTGAACATTTCGGGGTCAAGGAGTCCGCCGGAGATGTCGTTGACGATGTCGGCGCCCCACTCAATGGCATCGCGTGCTACGGAAGCTCTGAAAGTGTCGACCGATACAGGGACGTCAGGGCCTACTGCACTGCGGATTGCCTCGATACCGAGGCGGAGTCGGCGAGACTCCTCCTCAGCTGAGACATCGTCGGCTCCGGGCCGCGAAGAGTAGGCGCCGAGGTCGATGATATCGACACCCTGCGCCACCATTTCTGCGGCTCTGGTGCTGATAGTTTGTGAATTTGCTGCGCGCGACGCCGCATAGAAAGAGTCGGGCGTAACGTTTATTATGCCCATTACCGCCGGCCTGTCGAAGGTCAGCAGACGTCCCTTAATATTAAGCGAAAATTCACGCATGGCAGTATCAGGAGCGGTTGGCGCGCTTGCGTTCGGTTTCGTCGAGAATAATCTTGCGGAGACGGATGTGGTGAGGGGTAACCTCTACATATTCGTCTTCCTTGATGTACTCGAGGGCTTCTTCGAGGCTGAATACCACGGGGGGTACGATGCGGGCCTTGTCGTCGGCACCCGAAGCGCGCATGTTGGTGAGCTTCTTGCTCTTGGTTACATTTACAGGGATATCGTTGTCTTTGGCATTCTCGCCTACGACCTGACCTGCATATACCTCTTCCTGGGGGAAGATGAAGAAGCGGCCGCGGTCCTGGAGTTTGTCGATAGCGTAAGCGTAGGCAGTACCCGACTCGATAGCGATAAGAGAGCCGTTGGTACGACGCTCGATATCGCCTTTCCAGGGCTGATATTCGAGGAAGCGGTGTGCCATAATAGCCTCGCCTGCCGAAGCTGTAAGGAGGTTGCTGCGGAGGCCGATGATACCGCGTGAAGGTATCTGGAATTCGAGGTGAACGCGGTCGTTCTTGGCATTCATCGACACGAGGTCGCCCTTGCGGCGTGTAACCATATCAATCATTTTCGAAGAGTATTCTTCGGGGACGTTGATAGTGAGAAGTTCGACGGGTTCGCACTTGCGTCCGTCAATCTCTTTGATAATAACCTGAGGCTGACCTACCTGGAGTTCGTAGCCCTCGCGACGCATCGTCTCGATAAGCACTGACAGGTGGAGCACACCACGACCGTAGACAATCCAGCAGTCTTCGCGCTCGCCTTTGAGCACGCGTAGGGCAAGGTTGCGGTCGAGCTCGGCAGTAAGACGGTCGCCGACGTGGCGGGATGTTACATACTTGCCGTCCTTGCCGAAGAAGGGAGAGTCGTTGATAGTGAAGGTCATCGACATGGTGGGTTCGTCGATAGCGATTCGGGGGAGGGGTTCGGGATTGTCGTATAGAGTTACGGTGTCGCCGATTTCGAAGCCTTCGAGACCGATGATAGCGCAGATATCTCCGTTGCCAACCGACTCCACTTTCTTGCGGCCCATGCCTTCGAAGGTGTGAAGTTCTTTGATGCGCTGGCGCGAAACTGTGCCGTCCTTGCGGCAGAGACCGATTTCCATGCCTTCACGCAGTTCTCCGCGGTGTACACGGCCAATGGCGATACGGCCTACATACTTGGAGTAGTCGAGCGAGGTGATGAGGAGCTGAGGGTCGCCGGGGTTTTCTGCCGGACCGGGGATGCTCTCGATAATAGTGTCGAGGAGGGGGCAGATATTGTCGGAGGGAGTATTTACGTCGGTGCTCATCCAGCCCTGCTTTGCAGAGCCGTAGAGTGTGGGGAAGTCGAGCTGATCTTCGGTAGCGTCGAGGCTGAACATGAGGTCGAAGACCATTTCCTGCACTTCCTCAGGGCGGCAGTTGGGTTTGTCTACCTTGTTGATAACGACAACGGGTTTGAGACCCATTTCAATAGCTTTCTGAAGCACGAAGCGAGTCTGAGGCATAGGGCCTTCGAAAGCGTCGACGAGGAGGAGGCAGCCGTCGGCCATGTTGAGGACTCGCTCCACTTCGCCACCAAAGTCGGCGTGTCCCGGAGTGTCGATTATATTGATTTTGTAGCCCTTGTAGTCAATGGATACGTTCTTGGAGAGAATTGTGATACCTCTCTCGCGTTCGAGGTCGTTGTTGTCAAGGATGAGTTCGCCTGTCTTCTGGTTCTCGCGAAAGAGATTGCCGGCGAGGAGCATTTTGTCGACGAGGGTTGTCTTGCCGTGGTCGACGTGAGCGATAATCGCTACATTACGAATTTTCTGCATACGCTATCGGAATATTTGTCTTAATGCGACAAAGGGCGAATCGTTGAGAATTCGCCCTGTCGTGACTAAGTTTACCTTATTTCTTGATTGATTTGAGCACTGTGCTTTCGAGCTCTGTGCCCTTCTTGTCGGTTGATACCTGCTTAACGACTCCGACGCCTTTGGCATACCAAGTGGTGATAGTCTTGCGCTCGTTGCCTTGAGGAGAAGTGGTCTTGAGAACGAAAGATACTTTCTCGCAGTCGTCGAAGTTGCCGGCGGGAACTTCAACCGATTCCTTGCCGAGATATTTGCCTTCCCAAAGGTTCATTGACATCGAGGTGGTGCCTGCGTTGATTTTAACCGAAGAATTGGCAATCTTTGCGTCGTCGGTCACATTGGCGGGAAGGGGGAGAACGAGGTCGCCCTTAACCTTGAATTCCTTGTGGAGCTCATCGATCTGGGAGTCGGTTGGATACTGGCCCTGGCTGTTGGCGGCCTGTATCATGAAGTCGATAATCTGGTTCTTATAGTCCTCGCCGCGAAGAACGTAGTGGGTGGTAAGCCCATCGGCGGGATTGTAAGTATAGAAATCGGTGGCCTTAACCTCAGCGAGATCGTTGCCGGGAACCTTGTGTACCTCGTTGAGAGTAACAGATACTACGCCGTCTTCGCCGGTTGTGACATCGGCCACGGTTGAGGTGAAGTCGGAGGTATAGGTATCTTTCTCGACTTTAGCCGTTTCGGTATAGGTAAGAACCGTACCGGGCTCGAGGTTGACATATTGTGCCGAAGCCATACCGCATCCTGCGATAAGAGCTGCACAAAGAATTGCAAAATATTTCATGATGATAATGTTTACGAGTTAGATAATCAGCAGGCTTTGAAGCTCATATCCAGACCCTTTACAGAGTGGGTAAGGGCGCCTACCGAGATGAAGTCGACACCGGCTTCGCCGTAAGCTCTGAGGGTATCGAGGGTGATGCCGCCGCTCGATTCGATTTCGATATGGGGAGCCTTGCTGCGGATAAGTTTTACGGCTTCGGCAGTGCGCTCGGGAGTGAAATTGTCGAGCATGATGCGGTCGGCACCGGCTTCAATGGCCTGATTGATTTCGTCGGTATTACGTACCTCCACTTCAATGCGGAGGTCTTTGCCCTTCTCCTTGCAATAAGCCTTGGCCGAAGCAACAGCCTGAGGGATACCACCTGCAAAGTCTACGTGATTGTCTTTGATAAGAATCATGTCGAAGAGACCGATACGGTGGTTAGAACCGCCGCCGAGCGCAACGGCTTCTTTCTCGAGGATACGCATGCCGGGAGTGGTCTTGCGTGTGTCGAGCACCTTGCAGTCGAGGCCTTCGAGACGACTCTGATATTTTGCAGTGGTAGTGGCGATACCGCTCATACGCTGCATGATGTTGAGCATGGTGCGCTCAGTCTGGAGGAGCGAACGGACAGAACCCTCTACGACAAAAGCAATGTCGCCGGGCTTAACATGCGAGCCGTCGGGAATCATGACAGTCATCTTGAGCGAAGGGTCGAATTTCTCGAACACACGCTTTGCGATATCAACACCGGCAAGTATGCCCTCTTCCTTTACAAGAAGGTGCTGACGGCCCATTTCGTCGGGTCCGATTGTACTTAAAGTGGTATGATCGCCGTCGCCGATATCTTCAGCAAAAGATAGGTCGAGGAGGTCGTCGATGAGCTGGTCTTTCGTTTTCATTGCGTTTCAATTATAGTCGGAAGGTGCTAAAACGCTGCAAAGATACGCAAATTTGCCCGTAAATAGTTAATTTTGCGTTATGAAAATAAAACTGATATGCATCGGAGGTATTCGCGACGCCGCAATAGCGACAGCTATCTCTCAATATACCAAAAAGATACCCTTCTATTGGCCATTTAGCCTCACAGCCATTCCTGATGTCAAAGCAGCCAAGTCGGCAGGTACGGCAAAGCAAAAAGAGCTCGAAGGGCAGAAATTTCTCGCGGAAATCGTTCCGGGAGACTACGTCGTACTCCTCGACGAACGCGGCAAGGAATTAACCTCAAGGCAGTTCTCCGAGTTTATCGAGAAGAAATCGGTGGAGCTTCCCAAGTCGCTCGTCTTTCTTATCGGTGGTCCTTACGGATTTTCGCAGGAGATTTATAATAGAGCCGACAGCATGCTTTCGCTGTCGAAAATGACTTTTCCGCACGAACTCGTAAGACTCTTTTTCGTAGAGCAGATATATCGTGCCGGCACCATTATGCGCGGTGAGCCTTATCATCACGATTGAGGGCCTCATTCTGAAATATTGTATCTAAATATTAAATAATGTTTATTAGGTTAATTCTTTTATATTGAAAGTTTGGCTGTACGCACAAAATGTCCTACCTTTGTAAAATAAGAAAAGCATTTTACGTGTACATATACTAACTATCAATAAATGAATACCTTAAAGTCCATAGGTCTTCTTGCTACAGCAATAGCACTTGGTACTGTTCCTGTACAGCTCAAGGCCGGAGAACATGAAAACGCAATCACCGGGACCGTCGCCGGCTTCATGCCCGGTACTTCGGGCTTCGGTACCGTAAAAGCTAAAGACGTAAAAATCAACGACCGTAACAAGACTGTCGAGATACATCTTACGCCTAACGCCACCTATATTCCCCTCGATGCCAATGCCTACAAAGAGCTGCAGGCGTCGTGCCTTAAAGCACTCGGGAAGGACAAAAAGTACACCGTAAAACTCTATGCCGACACTATACCGATGTCGGACCTCGTGCTTTTCGCTCCCAAGAAAAATATCGGACCGAAGGAGAAGAAAGCCTTCATCACCGAAGAAGGAAAGGCTGCGGCTCCGCAGGGTCTCGACGGCGCGAACATTGCTCTCTGGCAGAGCCACGGCTGGTATTTCGAGCCCAAACTCAACCGCTGGGAGTGGCAGCGCGCCCGTATATTCCAGACAGTGGAGGACCTCTACACTCAGAGCTACGTGATGCCCTTCCTCATGCCTATGCTTGAGAATGCGGGCGCTTATGTGATGTCGCCCCGCGAACGCGATATCAACCGCACCGAAATTATAGCCGATAACGACGGAGGCAAGTTTGCCAAAGGTTCTTTCGCCACAACAGGCGACTGGACTGCGACGGGCAAGGACGCTTTCGCTTACACCAAGGCAGAACTTCACAACGGCGACCACCCCTTCTCCGATGGCACTTCTCTGAAAGCCGCTCTCTCGGGTAATGCCGACAAGGCTACAGCCTCTGCTACATGGAGCGCGGCAATTCCCCGCGACGACAATTATGCCGTGTATGTAGCATACACTACTCTCCCCAACTCGACCGACGCTGCCCGCTACACCGTGCACGCAGCCGACGGCGACCACCACTTTACCGTAAACCAGAATATGGGTGGAGGCACATGGATATACCTCGGACATTTCCCTCTCAAAAAGTCGGCGGGCGATACTCCCGTGGTCGAACTCAGCAATGCCGGACGCAACAAGCGCCAGGTAGTGACTGCCGATGCCGTGAAAATAGGCGGCGGCATGGGTAATGTGGCCCGTATCGTCAAGGAACCGCTCGACAGCATCGACTACCAATACACAGTGAGCAACTATCCCCGCTTCACTGAAGGTGCAAGATACTTCCTGCAGTGGGCCGGCGCTCCCGACAGCGTGTTCACCTCATCGAACTATGTAAACGACTACACCGACGACTACAAGAGCCGCGGCCTGTGGGTAAACTGGCTCGCCGGCGGTTCGTCGATGCTCCCCGACCGCGAGGGTCTCAATATCCCTGTCGACCTCAGTTTCGCGTTCCACAGCGATGCCGGCACGACACGCAACGACTCTATAATCGGTACACTCGGCATCTACTGCACTGCGGGCGAAAAGACCGGCAACGGCAGTTCGCGCATGGCATCGCGCGACCTTACCGACCTCATCATGACAAATATCGTCGATGATGTGCGCGCTTCGTTCGAGCCCAACTGGACGCGTCGCGGTATGTGGGACAGGAGCTACTATGAAGCTCGCGTTCCCGGTGTGCCCACCATGCTTCTCGAACTTCTCTCGCACCAGAACTTCGCCGATATGAAGTACGGTCTCGACCCGGCGTTCCGTTTCACAGTGTCGCGTGCCGTATATAAAGGTATGCTCAAGTACATTGCCGAGCGCGATGGCCGTCCGTATATCGTGCAGCCGCTCCCCGTGCGCTCGTTTGCCGTTAAGGCCGACGGCGACAATGGCAACTACACTCTCTCGTGGGCTGAGACAGTAGACAGCCTCGAATCTACAGCTACTCCTACATATTATATAATAGAGGAGAGAATCGGCAACGGCGCGTTCCGCGAACTTGCCAAATCAAAGACTCCGACCTATACCGTTTCGGTTTCTGACTCGGAAATCCATTCGTATCGTATCATCGCTGCCAACGACGGCGGTGTCTCCTTCCCCTCGGAAGTTCTTGCGCTCTGCAATCTTCCCGGAGCCAAAGGTTGCGTGACAGTAGTCAACGGTTTTACCCGTGTGAGCGCTCCCGATACTTTCGATTCAGGTGAAATAGCAGGTTTCTACGATACCCGCGACCACGGCGTACCTTACGGCAGCGATATCTCGTTTATCGGCAGCCAGTTTGAGTTCCGTCGCGACATCCCCTGGATGGACGACGACGCCGCAGGCTTCGGAGCCTCGCGCGCCAACTATGAAGACAAGGTAATCGCCGGCAATACATTCGACTACGTTGCCCGCCACGGCGAGGCTATACGCGATGCCGGTTTCAGCTTCGTATCGTCGAGCGCCGAAGCTTTTGCCGCCGCTACCGACAAACCCGCTATCGTCGACCTCATCCTCGGCAAGCAGAAAGAAATCAAGCAGGGTCGCGGTGTGTACGGTACACGTTTCAAGGCGTTCCCCTCCGAACTGCAGAACCGTATAGCAGCTCTGGCCGGCGAAGGTACATGCTTCTTTGTTTCCGGCTCGTACATCGCCACCGATATCTGGGACAATCCTTTCTCCGACAAAGCTACCGCAGAAGCCGACAAGGCCTTCGCCCGCGATGTGCTCGGCTACAACTGGCGTGTGGGTCAGGCTTCCGTCACCGGCGAAGCCTATCAGGTTGCCACCCGATTCAAGGACTTCGGCAAGGGCGAATATGCGTTCAGCAACACACTTAACCCCGACATGTATGCCGTAGAATCGCCCGATGCCATGTACGCGGTTGACTCAAAGAAAGGTTGCACATTCATGCGCTACTCAGAGAACAACCTCGTTGCCGGCACCCTCTTCGACAACGACACATATCGCACCGCCGTTATCGGCTTCCCCTTCGAGACTATCAAAGATTCAGCTGCCCGCAGCCACCTCATGAAGCAGATTCTCGACTTCTTCATCAACCCCGAACCTAAAAACTGACATCAAAAACACAAACCGACATGATACACGCTTTCATCCCTTACATCAACAAGGAACAGGCAGAAGCAAGCGTTGCTTCACTCAGCGAGAGCAAACTTATCTCCCAGATTACACTTATGAGCACCGATGCCGATGCAAAACCCTTCGGCACTTGCGACCTCATCCATATCGACAGCGTAAATTCTTCGGCAACAGTAAAGAAAATTGCCGAACACACTTCCGCTGAATTTACCCTCCTCTACACCAAAGGTACGGCCCTCGATGCCGGATACCTTGCACTCGACCGCATGGTGCGCATTGCCCGCGACAGCAAAGCCGCGATGATATATGCCGACTACTATACCGTGGTCGACGGCAAGCGCACAAATACTCCCGTAATAGACTATCAGGAAGGCGCGCTCCGCGACGACTTCAACTTCGGTCCGCTGCTTCTTTTCAATACCGTTGACTACAAGCAGGCTGCTGCAGGTATCGACAAATCGTACACCGCAGCCGGTCTCTACGACCTTCGCCTCCGCATTAGCCGCCTCGGTGCCCTCGTGCACATCAACGAATATCTCTATACAGACATCACCGTTTCGACAAGCGAGAACGGCGAGAGCCACTTCAACTATGTAGACCCGAAAAACCGCGGTGTGCAGATCGAAATGGAAGAGGCTTGCACCGCTCACCTAAAAGCTATCGGCGGATACCTCGAACCCGAGTTCGAGACTATCGAATTCAACCGCGGCGAGTTTGCCAACGAAGCATCGGTAATCATCCCCGTACGCAACCGCGTGCGCACTATCCGCGATGCAATCCGTAGTGTGCTCTCCCAGAAGACCGACTTCCCCTTCAACCTCATAATCATCGACAATCACTCGACCGACGGCACCTCGGAAGCTATCGAGGAATTTACCTCCGACCCCCGCGTGATTCACATCGTTCCGTCGCGCGAAGACCTCGGTATCGGCGGCTGCTGGAATCTTGGCGCCAACCACCCCGAAGCAGGTAAATTCTGCGTGCAGCTCGACTCCGACGACGTGTATTCCGACGAGAATACTCTCGCAAAAATGGTGAAGGCATTCTATGACAATAACTCGGCAATGGTCGTAGGTTCGTACATGCTCACCGACATCGACATGAACATGATTCCGCCGGGCGTAATCGACCACCGCGAATGGACTCCCGAGAACGGACGCAACAATGCTCTCCGCATCAACGGTCTCGGCGCTCCCCGCGCGTTCTACACCCCCGTGCTCCGCGAGATAATGGTGCCCAATACCTCTTACGGCGAAGACTACGCTCTCGGTCTTGCAATCTCACGCCGCTTCCAGATCGGTCGCGTCTACGACGTGGTATATCTCTGCCGCCGCTGGGAAGACAACTCCGACCACGCCCTCGACGTTGTGAAGACCAACAACAACAATCTCTACAAAGACCGCATCCGTACCTGGGAACTTCAGGCACGTAAAGAACTCAACCGCAACAAGAAAGCATGAGCCGCAATCTTACACCGGAGGTAGAGAAATTTATCGGCGAGCAACTTGCCGAGTGGCCTCTCGCAGCTTCTAACTTCAACGCACTTGCAGGTGTGGAGGTCAAGGAACTTGACCTCCCCGGTCTCCACATCAAGGTGCAGTTCAATCCGGCCCGCATAGTATCGTCGGGTGCAAAGGTTGATGCCGCATCGGTAAAAGCGCGCAAGTGCTTCCTGTGCGAAGCCAACCGTCCGTCGGAGCAGCGGGGAATCGACTGGGATAGGTACACCATACTTATAAATCCCTTCCCTATCTTTCCCCGTCACCTCACCATTCCCGACAAAACACATACCGACCAACTCATCGAAGGACGCGCAGCCGATATGTTCCGTCTTGCAGAAGAACTTCCCGGTTATACCGTGTTCTACAACGGTCCTCGCTGCGGCGCATCGGCACCCGACCACATGCACTTCCAGGCCGGCAACTCCGACTTTCTTACCGTCGGCGAAGCTATCGAAAATGCAGAGCTGCGCACCGTGGCAGAGAGCGGCGACTCTACCCTCTCGCTCGCATACGGACTACCTATGAGCGTGTTTGTAATCGACACCGACAATGCCGAAACCGGCGCGGAACTCTTTGACCGACTTTACCGCGCGCTCCCCGTGCCCGAAGGCGAAGCCGAGCCGATGATGAATATCCTCTGCTACACCACTCCTGCAGGACTTAGAATGGTGGTGATACCCCGCAAGAAACACCGCCCGTCGTTCTACGGCACTGAAGGAGAAGGCGCTATGCTCATCAGCCCCGCATCCGTGGATATGGGAGGCGTATTTATCACACCCCGCCCCGAAGATTTCAAGACAATCGACGGCGAAATTATAACAAAACTTTTCAATGAGCTTTGTCTTGCTTCCGAAGAAGCCGAGGGCATAGCCGAAAAAATCTGACACTCCATGAATACAGAACCTCAACTCAGCGTCGGCATCCTCTCAGCCGAAGAAATAAATACAGCATTACTCGCACCGTATCACCACGAAGAGACTCACACTTCGGTGGTAGGTCCTCAGACATTCTCCGTAACTCCTGACGGCAAAGTGGCATGGCAGGGAAAAGAGCACGACGAAGTGCTCCTCACTCCCGCCGAGAAAGGCGCTTCTTTCGAAGTATACGACGTGACTATCGGCGTAAACTTCCACTGGGAACGCAAAGAGACTCAGCGCTTTGCAGGCTCGCTGAAAATCATAGTCGAGAACGGCAAGCTCACCCTCGTGAATATCCTCCCCGTAGAGGAATATCTCAAGAGCGTGATTTCATCGGAGATGAGTGCTACCGCCTGCGCCGAATTCCTCAAAGCTCACGCTGTGATATCGCGCAGCTGGCTCCTCGCTCAGATAGACAAAAACAAACGCATCGCCGACAAGGGCAACGAATATAAATCTTACACCCTTACCGATGACGAACTCATCCGCTGGTACGACCGCGAGGACCACGTGAACTTCGACGTGTGCGCCGACGACCACTGCCAGCGCTATCAGGGTATTACCCGCCAGACTACACCTACCGTAAACGAAGTAATTGAAGCCACCCGCGGTCTCGTTCTTCTTGACGAGAACGGCGAGCTCTGCGACGCTCGATTCTCGAAATCATGCGGCGGTGTATTCGAGCAGTTCGAAGCCTGCTGGGAACCCCGTCACCACCACTATCTCGAAGCGGCCCGCGACGGTGCCAACCGCACTGATTTCCCCGACCTTACCGTCGAAGAAAACGCCCGTGAGTGGATTCTCGGCAACCCCGACGCTTACTGCAACACCACCGACGCCAACATCCTCGGACAGGTGCTCAACAACTACGACCAGGAGACACACGACTTCTACCGCTGGACAGTAGAATATACTCAGGACGAACTTGCGGCTCACATCGCCGAGCGTTCGGGTATCGACTTCGGTCTCATCAAGGCTCTCGAGCCCGTAGAACGCGGTACATCAGGCCGTCTTGTCAAGCTCCGCATCGTCGGCACCAAGAAAACCCTCGTGATTGGCAAGGAACTCGAGATTCGCCGCACCCTTTCCACCTCTCACCTCTACTCGTCGGCCTTCGTTGTCGAAACCGGTGAAGACGACGGACGCGGCGTACCCTCCAAATTTACCCTCCGCGGTGCCGGCTGGGGCCACGGTGTAGGCCTTTGCCAGATAGGCGCTGCCGTAATGGGTGCCAATGGAGCCAAGTTTGACGAAATTCTCATGCACTACTTTGCAGGTGCAACCCTCAAACACCTCTATTAAACCATGAAGACCACAAAACGTAATCCCTGGGCATGGATTCCGACCTTGTATTTTGCTCAAGGTCTGCCGTACGTTGCCGTGATGACCATATCGGTGATCATGTACAAACGACTTGGAATTTCCAATACCGACATAGCGCTCTACACGGGCTGGCTTTACCTCCCGTGGGTCATCAAACCCTTCTGGAGCCCCTTCGTGGACATCATCAAGACAAAACGTTGGTGGACTCTCACCATGCAATGGATTCTTGCCGTGGCGCTTGCCGGGATTGCGTTTACTATCCCGACGTCGCTTTTCTTCCAGCTGACGCTCGCGATATTCTGGTTGGTAGGATTTACCTCCGCGACCCACGATATCGCTGCCGACGGTTTCTATATGCTTGCCCTCACCGAGCATGAGCAGTCGCTCTATGTAGGTATTCGCTCGACCTTCTACCGCGTCGCCACTGTGGCCGGCCAAGGTCTGCTCGTGATAGTCGCAGGTCTTATCGAAACCAACTCCGGCCTCACTCCGCTTTCTGTAGAAGTAAATGCCGACCCGCAGGTAGAATGGTCTGCCGCCGATATGACGGCCATAGCCTCCACCGAGGCCGACATGCAGGGTGAAATGCAGTTTATCACCCCCGTTCAGTCGCTCAATGTATCTACCAAGGCTCCCGAAGAAGTTACGGTAGATGTCAACGGCGAGGCAGTGTCCATGCCTTTCAAGGCTTACGCCGCCATGATGCGCGACTCCGTGAAGCACTCCAACGAGCGCAACGGATTCACCGCCGCAGAGGCTAAGACTGTAGCCAAGGCAGAAACCGCAAGTGCCAAGGTAGAAGGCCCCGGTGCTTTCACAACCTGGGTGAGAGATATGTTCGGAGAAGAGCGCGAACCGTACACCGAGCGCAACAACAATATTGCAATCGTAGGTCTGCGCCTCAACAAAAAACCGGCTCCCGGCGAGGAGATTGTACTCAACGTCACTCATAAGTCGGGCGACCAGAGTATCAAACTCGAGCAGGCCGCTCTCTCTACCCGCTTCGTATTCAACGAAAACAACTGGGACCGCACCGCATGGCTCTACTACGAAGTAGACCACAAACTGCAGAACAAGGTTTCGGCGAGCTTCGAAGGTGCATCAGGCAACATCCCCATGGCGTGGCTTACCGTATTTGCCGTACTCTCCGCTTTCTTCTTTATAGTAGCCGCTTATCACAGCTGGGCTCTCCCCCGCCCCGCCTCCGACGGTCTCAACGAAGCCGGCACAAGCGCGTCGAGCATCTTCAAGGAATTCTTCGAAACATTCCGCACATTCTTCCAGAAACCTCAGGTATGGGTTGCCGTGGCGTTCATGCTGCTCTACCGTCTGCCCGAGGCTCAGCTCGTTAAGCTCATCAATCCCTTCCTCCTCGACCCGATTGACAAGGGCGGCCTCGGTCTGACAACCGGTCAGGTTGGTCTCGTCTACGGTACAGTAGGTATCATCGGTCTTACTATCGGCGGTATCATCGGCGGTATTGTGGCAGCCAAAGGCGGTCTTAAGAAATGGCTCTGGCCCATGGCTTGGTCCATGTCGCTCACCTGCCTTACCTTTGTATATCTGAGCTACGCTTCGGCACCCTCGCTCCTTACTGTAAATATCTGCGTATTCATCGAGCAGTTCGGCTACGGCTTCGGTTTCACAGCCTATATGCTCTACCTCATTTACTTCTCCGAAGGCCGCCACAAGACAGCTCACTACGCTATCTGCACAGGCTTCATGGCTCTTGGCATGATGCTCCCGGGTATGGCAGCCGGCTGGCTTCAGGAAACTATCGGTTACCGTCACTTCTTCATCTGGACAATGATTTGCTGCGCCGCTACTATCGGTGTATGCGCTTTCCTCAAAATCGACCCGAATTTCGGACGCAAAAAGTAAAAGCATGAAACGTATAGCAATAGCTCTCAGCATATTATTAGCCACAGCAGCCTATGCACAGGTGAAGCCCGGCGTGGAAGTTCTCCGCGACAACGGCTTCGCACAGTTGCAGGGCAAGCGTGTAGGCCTCATCACCAATCCGTCGGGCGTAGACAACCAACTCAAGTCGACCGTCGACATCCTCGCGGAGGCTCCCGGAGTAAAACTCGTGGGACTCTACGCACCCGAACACGGAGTGCGCGGCGATGTGCACGCAGGTGACAATGTGGAAAATGCCGTAGACCCCGCAACGGGCGTCCCCGTCTACTCCATTTACGGCAAGACTCACAAGCCCACCCCTGAAATGCTCAAGGATGTAGACGTACTGCTCTACGACATTCAGGACAACGGCTGCCGCTCCTTTACCTTCATCTCTACAATGGGTAAGGCAATGGAAGCGTGTGCCGAACTCGGCAAGGAATTCATGGTCCTTGACCGTCCCAATCCTGTAGGCGGCAATAAAATCGAGGGTAACATCGTAGAGGATTCCTGCTTCTCATTTGTAAGCCAGTTTGCAATCCCCTATCTCTACGGCCTCACCCCCGGCGAACTTGCCACATATCTCAACGAAGAAGGACTTCTCCCCGGCGGCAGGAAAGTACAGCTCAGCGTGGTGCCTATGGAAGGCTACACCCGCGATATGGAGTTCCGCGAGACAGGCATGCCCTGGGTGCTCCCCTCGCCTCACATTCCCAACCCCGAGACCGCACTCTACTATCCGATGTCGGGTATCTTGGGCGAACTCTACTGCATGTCGATAGGCGTGGGCTACACTCTGCCCTTCAAACTCTTCTGCGCCGAATGGATTGATGCCTCAGAACTCAGCAAGCGACTCAACGCCCGCAATATCCCGGGTCTGATGTTCCGCCCCATACACATCAAACCGTTCTACTCCACCGGCAAAGGCGAAAACCTCCAGGGTGTGGAAGCTTATGTGACCGACAAAGACGCCGCACCGCTTTCGCTCACCCAGTTCTATGTAATGGAAGAACTCGCCGACATGTATCCCGACAAGAAAGTGTTCGATCTCGCCGACAAATCGCGCTTCGGCATGTTCGACAAAGTGGTAGGTTCTAAAGAGATCCGCAAACGCTTCACCAAGGATTACAAGGTGGCTGATATCGAAGACTACTGGAACAAAGATGTTGAGCCCTTCCGCGCAGCATCATCGAAATATTATCTGTATAAATAACATTACCCTCCCTCTCATCCTCACTGCAATATGGCATTCAAAGACCAAAGATACACAGAATTCGTAAACGCTATTAAACGCCATGTGGCACCTGAGCGCATCTATACCGATGCCCTCCGCTGTCTCGCATGGGGTACCGACGCCGGCTTCTACCGCATGTTGCCCCAAGTGATAGTACGCACTGCCAACGAAGAAGAAATGACCGCAGTGCTCGCTACGGCATCTCAGCTCGGGCTGCCCGTCACCTTCCGTGCGGCAGGCACCAGTCTCTCAGGCCAGGCTATCTCCGACTCGATACTTGTCGTCGCCGGTAAATTCTGGGACAAATACTCGATACTCGACGAGAAGGCTCTCACCATGACCCTCCAGCCCGGTATAATCGGAGCACGTGTAAGCGAGATACTGAAACCCTACGGACGTGTATTTTCGCCTGACCCCGCTTCCAAGAAGGCGGCTATGGTAGGCGGTATCGTTATCAATAACGCTTCGGGCATGAAGTGCGGCACACACGCCAACAGCGACCGTGTGATGCGCTCCGTCCGTATGATACTTGCCGACGGTACTGTTCTTGACACTGCCGACGATGCCTCGAAACGCGCTTTCGAAAAATCGCACCCTGAAGTTCTTGCAGAAATAGAACTCATCCGCAAAGAAATAGCTGAAGACAAGGAGCTCACCGAACTCATCCGCCACAAATATTCTATCAAGAATGTGACGGGCCTCAACCTCTTGCCCTTCATCCTCTTTACCGATCCCTTCGAGATTATGGCACACTGCCTCGTAGGCAGTGAGGGCACGCTTGCTTTCCTCAGCGAAATCACTATCAATACCGCTCCCGAAATGCCCTTCACGGCCTCGGCCATGGTGTACTTCGACGACCTTGCCGAAGCCTGCCGTGCCGTAGTGGCTATGCGTAAGCAGGCTCCCGTGCAGGCTTGCGAACTTCTCGACAAGAAGTCGCTCGCCTCTGTTCACGACACCACCGGCGAAGGCCTCACCGCCCTGCTCATCCAGACCGAGGCAGACTCGCAGGAGAAGCTCGACAAGCAGATTGCTGAGACTCTTGAGATTCTGAAGCAGTTCCGTCTGTTCAAGCCGGCGCACTTCTCCTCCGACCCCGCCGAAGTTGCAGCTTGGTGGCTTATGCGCTCGGGCGTGTTCCCCGCAGTAGGCGGCACGCGTCCGCTCGGCACGACAGCTCTCATCGAAGATATAGCATTCCACATCGACAATCTCCCCGAGGCTACTGTCGAAATGGCGAAACTCATCGAAGACTGCGGCTACAACGATGCCTGCATCTACGGCCATGCGCTCGAAGGCAACTACCACTTCGTCATAGCGCAGTCGTTCGACACCGAGGAAGAAATTGCGAAGTACCGCAACCTCATGAATAAAATCGAGGAGCTTGTGGTTGACCGCTACGACGGCTCTCTGAAAGCCGAACACGGTACAGGCCGCAATATGGCACCCTTCGTGAAAAAGGAATGGGGCGAGAAGGCCTGGAGCATGATGAAACGCCTCAAAAATGCCTTTGACCCGAAAGGCATTCTCAACCCCGGCGTAATCTTCAACGACGACCCCGAGTGCTTCATCCGCAACATGAAGCCGCTGCCACTTACTGACCCCGTGGTCAACAAGTGTATCGAGTGCGGTTTCTGCGAACCCAACTGTGTGAGCTGCGGCCTCACCCTCTCGGCACGCCAGCGTATCATAGTGCAGCGCGAGATATCGCGACTTGAAAAGACCGGTGAAGACCCCGAACGCGTAAAAGAACTCCGCAAGGGATTCCAATATCTCGGCAACGAGACATGCGCAGGCGACGGCTTGTGCAGCACATCTTGCCCGATGTCTATCAATACGGGCGAAATGGTGCACCATATCCGCGAGAAACTTCTCTCTCCCGGAGCCAAGAAACTCGGCAAATGGGCTGCAGATCATCTCGCAGGCGTATCGTCGGGTCTCCGACTTATGCTCAATGCCGCCGATCTCGGTCACGGCATCTTAGGAAATGCAGGCGTGAGTGCTACGGGAAAGGCACTGCACAAGTTAGGCGTTCCTCTGTGGACTCCCTCGCTGCCCGTTGGCTTCAATCCTCGCAAGACTATTAATGCGGCTCAACAGGAATCGGCTCGCAAAGTCGTATATTTCCCCTCGTGCATCAACCGCGCTATGGGTCCGAGCGAAGAAGCCGGCAAGGAAGTGCGTCCGCTTGCAGAGGTATTCGTAAAACTTTGCAAGAAAGCAGGTTTTGAAGTCATCTTCCCCAAGAATATCGACGGTCTCTGCTGCGGTATGATATGGGAAAGCAAGGGTATGCCCGACATTGCCGACGAAAAGACCGCACAGCTCGAGGCTGCGCTCGCCGAGGCTTCGGAGAATGGCCGTTATCCCGTGGTATGCGACCAGAGCCCCTGTCTCCACCGCATGCGCGACCACTTCAAGAGCCTCCCCGTGTATGAATGTGTGGAATTTATCCACGACTTCCTTGCACCTCATCTCAAATTCCACCGTCACGATACTCCGATAGCGGTTCACGTAACCTGTTCGAGCCGCCGCATGGGACTCAACGAGAAGATTGTGGCAATGGCACAGAAGTGCTCGTCGAATGTTCTTGTTCCCGCCGAAGTAGGTTGCTGCGGTTTTGCAGGCGACAAGGGATTCACTCATCCCGAACTGAATGCGTGGGGTCTGAGAAAGCTCAAGCCTCAACTCGAAGCCGCCGGCATCAAATACGGTTACTCCAACTCGCGCACATGCGAGATAGGTCTGACCACAAACGGCGGAATCCCCTACAAATCTCTGGTATATCTTGTGGATGAATGTACCACGGCAAAATAATAACCGACTCCACTACTTCCAATCATTATCACTCAACCATTCATCATGTCAAATACACAAGCTGCCACCAAACAACCCAAGAAACGACTGCTTGCGCTTGATATACTGCGAGGTATAACCGTCGCGGGGATGATACTCGTAAATAATCCCGGCTCGTGGGGCAAAATCTATGCCCCGCTCAGCCATGCTCAGTGGAACGGCCTTACGCCTACCGATCTGGTATTTCCGTTCTTCATGTTCATCATGGGTATCTCCACCTACTTCTCGCTCCGCAAATACGATTATAAACTCACGGGCGAATGCTTCAAGAAGATTGTGAAGCGTACGGTGCTGATCTATTTCATAGGTCTGTTCCTTGCATGGTTCGGCCTCTTCCTGCGCGGAGCCCTCTCCGACAAGACTCTCTATGAGGCGGCGTTTACCTTCGACCATATACGTATGTTAGGTGTACTCCCGCGCCTCGCCCTGTGCTACGGGTTCGGCTCTGTCATTGCCCTGCTCATCCCCAAGCGTGCACTTCCGTGGACTATTTTCGGCATGCTCGCGGTTTACACCGTAATACTGCTGTTGGGCAACGGATATACTTTCGCCGATACCAACGTGATATATATTGTGGACAACGCAGTGTTCGGCCCCAACCACCTCTATACCGATTTTGTCGACGGTCAGCGTCTTCATCTCGACCCCGAAGGTCTTGTGAGCACACTCCCCTCGATAGCTCATATGCTTATCGGTTTCTTCTGCGGCGGCCTTATAATGTCGACAAAAGACAATAATCTGCGCATCAACAAGCTGTTTATCGTCGGAACTATCCTCACATTCACGGGCTTCCTTCTGAGCTACGGCTTGCCTCTGAACAAGAAAATCTGGTCGCCCACTTTCGTACTGACCACCTGCGGTCTCGCATCGAGTTTCCTCGGATTACTCATCTGGATAATCGACATCAAAGGCTACAAACGCTGGACAACATTCTTCGAAGTATTCGGCGTCAATCCCCTCTTCCTCTTCTGCGCATCAGGTGTATTCGCCAACATTTTCGGCTCCTTACGCCTGCCGTGGAGCGCTGCTGAAAGCGGCACAATTACTCTGAAAAATCTTATCTATCAAGAGGCACTCATCCCTCTTTGCGGCGGCGACGCCACTATGGCATCGTGTTTTTTCGCAATATTCTTTGTATTGTTCAACTGGGTATTAGGTTACTTCCTCTATCGTAAAAAAATCTACATCAAGATATGAAACTTATAGCAGATTGCGGTAGCACCAAGATTGACTGGTGCGCCCTTAACGACGGCAAAGTCACAAAACAAGTATTCACTCTCGGCATGAATGCCGTGATGCTTACAGAAGAAGAGATTCGCCAGCGTATCTCCGAACAGCTTATCCCCGAACTCGGTGAGTTGGCCGGGAAAATTACCGAAGTATATTTCTACGGTGCAGGTTGCATCTCGGCAGAAGTTTGCGGCAACGTAGCCCGCGCTCTCCGTGCCAACCTCCCTGCGGCAACGACTGTGGAAGTGTACACCGACCTCCTTGCAGCAGCGCGCGCACTGTGCGGACGCACTCCCGGCATCGCCTGCATCATGGGTACCGGCTCGAACTCCTGTCTCTACGACGGTGAGGCTATCGCCTCGAACGTATCGCCCCTCGGCTTCATCCTCGGCGACGAAGGCAGTGGTGCCGTGCTCGGCAAACTCTTCCTCGGCGACGTGCTCAAGAAGCAGCTCCCGGCAGAAATTTGTGCCAAGTTCCTCGATGAGTACGACCTCAACCTCCTCACTATCATTCAGCGCGTGTACCGCGAACCTCAGGCAAACCGCTTCCTCGCTTCGGTGACACCGTTCCTCAGCAAGAACATCAATGTTCCCGAAATCCACGCTCTCGTACTCAACGCTTTCAGAGCGTTCTTCCGCCGCAACATCAAGCAGTACACCGCTTACGAGAAGCATACCGTAAACTTCATTGGCTCAATCGCTTACTACTTCGAAGACGTGCTCAACGAAGCGGCAGCGGCAGAAGGCTGCAAAGTGGGCAAAATTGTAAAGAGCCCGATGGAAGGTCTTATTGAATTTCACTCTTAATTATCTATAATACATCACAATGGCTTTTGTAAAAATCAGCGAACAACCGTCGCTCTACAACGACCTTGAAAAAAAATCAGTAGGAGAAATCCTCCACGACATCAATAATGAGGACAAGAAAGTAGCCCTCGCAGTAGAAAAAGCTCTCCCCGCTATCGAAAAACTCGTAAGCGAAATCGTACCACGCATGAAGCGCGGCGGCCGTATCTTCTACATGGGTGCAGGTACTTCAGGCCGTCTCGGCGTGCTCGACGCTTCTGAAATTCCTCCCACATTCGGCATGGAGCCCACTTGGGTTATCGGTCTTATCGCAGGTGGCGATACCGCCCTCCGCAACCCGGTTGAAAACGCCGAAGACGACACCCTCCAGGGCTGGCGCGACCTCGAGAAGTTCGATATCAACGACAAAGACACCGTTATCGGTATCGCCGCTTCGGGTACTACACCCTACGTAATCGGTGCCCTCAATGAATGCCGCAAGCACGGTATCCTCACCGCTGCTATCACCTCAAACCCCGACGCTCCTATCTCGGAAGCAGCAGATATCGCTATCGAGATGATTGTAGGTCCGGAGTACGTTACCGGCAGCTCGCGTATGAAGAGCGGTACAGGTCAGAAGATGATCTGCAACATGATTACTACCGCCACCATGATTCAGATGGGTCGTGTGAAGGGCAACAAAATGGTAAACATGCAGCTCTCTAACGCCAAACTCGTTGACCGTGGCACACGCATGATAGTGGAAGAACTCAGCCTTCCCTACGACGACGCCAAGCGCCTTCTGCTCATGCACGGCTCTGTAAAGAAAGCCGTAGATGCTTACCGTGGTCTCGAAAACGAATAATGAAAAAGATTTCCAAGATAATGCTTGCCGCCGCTTTTGCGGCGGCAGCTTTTACTTCCGAGGCACGCGAGATGACAGAGTTCTACTATCAGCGTGCTTCTCTTTTCGAACAGCTTCCCGTCGACAGCACTGCCGTGGTATTCCTCGGCAACAGCCTTACCAACGGCTGTGAGTGGCACGAGTTGCTCGGCATGCCTAATGCTATCAACCGCGGTATCAGCGGCGACATAGCCGAAGGTATCGACCTGCGTCTCGACCGTGTGATTGCGGGGCATCCCGCAAAAATCTTCTTTCTCTGCGGAGTGAACGATGTAAGCCATGACCTTACCGCCGACTCCATTGCCTCGGCAGTGGGCGCCATAGCGCAGAAAATTCGTACGGAGACTCCTCAGACCAAGCTCTACGTTCAGTCGCTGCTCCCCATCAACAACAGCTTCAACCGCTACAAGAAGCTCGCAGGCAAGGAGCAGACGATACGCGACATCAATACTCTGCTCAAACCTATGGTAGAGGAAATGGGCGCGACGTGGATAGACCTCTATCCCCACTTTGCCGACGAAGACGGTAATCTGCGCAAAGAGATTACCAACGACGGACTTCACCTTCTCGGCGACGGATACCTTATCTGGCGCGAACAGCTTATACCCTACCTCGCAGAATAATAAGTGGAAGCCGACGACGCCCTCCGACAAAGAATCATTGAAGCGCACGGAGGCTCTACTCTTGTGCTCGGAGGACCAGGCTGTGGAAAGACTCACCTGCTGGCCCACCGCATTCACTATGCGCACTCTGCACTCGGAGTTCCGTACTCCGACATGCTCTGCCTGACGTTTACAAACCGTGCCGCGCGAGAAATGCGCAAGCGTGTGGAAGAGTATTCGGGATTCCGTCCCGAAGGGTTGTTTGTGGGCAATATCCACCGCTTCTGTCTCGGGTTCCTGCTTGACAATGAGCTTATCGACCGCGAGACGGGTGTGCTCGACGAAGAAGACCGCAATGAATTTCTCCGTTCGTTAGACATCAGGAACGATATAGATGCCGACCGCTTTGCGGAAGCGTCAGTCGCTATCTATCAGGAAGATAACAATCATCCGCCGTTCGCCCGAAGTAAAGAAAACGTGCATATATCTGCAGTCGACAGAGCCCGCTACGATGCTTACAGGGAGTTCAAGGAGGTAAACAGGCTCATAGATTTCGACGACATCCTGCTTGAAACTTACTCTGCCCTGCTTCGCTTCGACCACGATCTGCTACGGCACTCCTCATACCGCTGGCTGCAGGTGGATGAAGTGCAGGATATGACTGCGCTTCAACTTGCCATTGTTGCCGAACTAACCAAGGGCGCCGACTGCACCCGAATGTTTTTTGGCGACGAGCAGCAGGCAATCTTCGCGTTTACGGGAGCGGGTGGTTCCACGCTCCTGCCTCTAAAGCAACTCTGCCGCGGTAATATCCTTCATCTTACACGGAACTTCAGGTCGTCGCCGATACTTGTCGACCTCTGCAACTCAATAGCTACGGCATGGCTCGGCATAGACCCTGAATTACTGCCCGAGGCCGCACTTCTTTCGCATGAAGATGAACGCCCTATGCTCTGGAAAGCATCCGCCGGCAATTTGAGGTTGCTCACTGCCCATACGGCCCGCGAATGGCTCACGGCCTATCCGCAAGAAAAGGTAATGATACTGACGCGTACCAACCGCGAAGCCGACAATGTTTCAGCACTGCTCGACCTTACGGGTATAGATCATTTCCATATCTCGAAGCAGGATGTATTCAACCGACCCGAGTTCAAGGCTCTGTGGTCGCATCTGGCCGTTCTTTCGCGCCCCGACAGCATCAGTTCGTGGATAAGGCTTATCAAGCAGACCGGTGCGGCATCGAGTCTTGTCGAAAGCCGCCGCATAGTTTCGGAAGCCCGCAATGCCGGCGTATCTGTCTGTGCCTCTGTGCTCGGACTCGAACAACCGCTCACATATTTTGCCAACGCGTATTTCGATCCTGCGGTAACCCTCACCGTGATAGACACGGAAACAACGGGGCTTGATGTTTTCAATGATGATGTCGTGCAGATTGCCGCCGTTAAAATTCGCGGCGGGGTTGTGGAAGAATCTTCGCGCCTGAATATATTCGTGGAGACCGACAGGGATATCCCCGAATATTTCTCCAACGGAGCTATAAATCCTATTGCAAGCCAATACCGCATTGCTGACAAACTCTGCCCTGCCGACGCTCTGAACATTCTGGCGAACTATCTCGCAGACGGAAGTATTTTGGCCGGACACAATATTCGATTTGACTCGGCTATACTCCGCTATAATTTCAAGCGGGCCGGTGTTGATGTTCCTGATTGTCTGGGGGCGGAAGCTCCGGCTATCGACAGTATGCAGATAGCCAAACTGATATTTCCACGCTACAAGAGTTACAGTCTCGGCAGTCTTATTGCGATATTCCACATCGACGGGCACAATACCCATATCGCCGGGGATGATGTAGCTGCCACTGCCGGACTGCTCAATGCTCTCGCACCTCTCGCTCAGATGAAACTGAACGACGTTG
Source organism: Bacteroidales bacterium (assembly GCA_014800815.1). Classification (GTDB taxonomy): domain Bacteria; phylum Bacteroidota; class Bacteroidia; order Bacteroidales; family Muribaculaceae; genus CAG-873. The sequence goes on from JAAVFI010000062.1 coordinate 29,382, forward strand.
CCGCCTTGTCGGCCGATGCCGAATATCTGTCGGTCATAGAGCGGATAAAATTCTCTTATGGAGAGTATTATCGCCAATGTCTTAAACGTTTGGAAGAACCTTCGGGAGATTTGGCTTCACTCTTGGATGATGCTTATAAATTCTTCGTTAACCGCGGCTTTATCAAGCCGTTAAGGCATTTTAACTACATTGTTGATTTAATCAGGCGGATATACGACGATTCGATGAGTCTGCGCATGCAGCTCGACCACTGCCTATACGATATTCTCACCTTCCATGAGTCGGACCTTTTTGCCTCGGGGATAGTAAAGGAGCGCCTTTCGGTGATGACCGTTCACAAAGCCAAGGGGCTGGAGTGCGACAATGTGATACTCCACGATGCGTCCACGCGCTATGGAAGTATGGATGAGCATGCGCGACTGCTCTACGTAGCTTTTTCGCGCGCCCGCAAAAGACTCGCCGCCGGACTCAGCGGAGAGGCCGACGGCGTGATATATTCTTTTCTCTACAAATTCAGAGAGCTTGGCAGGCGCGAGATTGCTGTCGCTGTCAATTGCGAGGCTTTGAATCTCGGTGAGACCGACGAAGAGTAATCACTCCTCAAACATCGCAGTGATGCTCTTGAACGATGCCGTTGCAGTCTGGTCGGGCGTAACCGGCACAACGGTCACATATCGGCAGTTGAGCCAATATTCATCAGTATCGTCGGCGTCGGGTTCCTCATTGATAAAGTGACCTGTCAGCCAGTAGAAGGGAACTCCCGAGGGATCGAGATAGCGCTTGTACTCGTCGGTCCAATGGCCCTTTGCTGCACGGCATACCTTGATTCCTTCGGGGCGTACTTTGGCGGGAATATTTACATTGAGGCACACGTGCTGAGGAAGTCCTTCGGCAAGAACCTTCGAGGTAATAGCCGCTACAAAGGCCGTACAGAAAGTAAAATCGGCTTTGATAGAATGGTGCAGGAGCGAGAAACCGATTGCCGGAATACCGAGCATGCAGCCTTCCAGCACCGCTCCCATAGTTCCCGAGTAGGTGATGTTCACCGATGAGTTAGAGCCGTGGTTGATACCCGAAAGAACGATATCAGGTTTACGCGGAACGATAGCGTGCATAGCAAGCTTTACGCAATCGACAGGCGTGCCGTTGACAGTAAAGATTCTTACACCCTCTTTGTCGGAGGGTCGTTCGGTGATGCGTAAGGGAGTTGCGACTGAGAGTGCCGAAGACTGGCCTGAGCGCGGGTCTTCGGGAGCAACGATATAGATATCACCCATAGAGCGTACGCTCTCGGCGAGATGATGTATGCCGGGGGCATCAATGCTGTCGTCGTTAGTTATGAGGATGAGCGGGCGTGTATTTTCTTCCATAGTGCGATGAATTTTTTCTCTTATAACAACTGCGGGCGCATTATTGTTGAGAAATCAGAACTGAAAATAAATAAAGGGAGCAACGTCGGCCGTTCGCAATTCAAGCACGAGTTGTACTACGGCGATAAAAATAAGGAGTTTTACTATCCACGGAGATTTTACGAATAAATTCCCTGCCTTGTTCCAGAAGCCTTCGGGCATGGCATGTGCCACCACTATCACTATCATCAGTATCAGCCAGAGCATGCGAGCCGAGGCGAACGCCGGGAAATAAGCGAGGGAGAAATCGCGGCCTACCGAGCGTATAATCTCCACGGAATCTGACCATGAAGCAGCGCGGAAGAAGACCCACAGAACGGCAACAAAGGATATAGTAATGAGCCACGAAATTGCTCTTACCACATAGTTGTCGGGCAGGCGGTCGAGCCAGGGCTTCGATGCTTTGTGCACTGCGAGACCTCCGCCGTGCATCGCACCCCAGAAAATAAATTTCCATGCCGCTCCGTGCCATAATCCGCCTATAAGCATTGTGGCGAAGTTATTGATGTAAGTTCGCGCCGTGCCCTTACGGTTGCCGCCGAGAGGTATGTAGATATAGTCGCGCAGCCAGGTGGAGAGAGAAATATGCCAGCGACGCCAAAACTCGGTGACGTTGCCCGATTTATAGGGAAAGTTGAAATTCTGCGCGAGACGGAATCCCATGATAAGCGCGATGCCGATAGCCATGTCGGAATAACCTGAGAAGTCGCAATATATCTGCATGGTATATCCGATAATTCCCATAAGGGTCTCGAAACCGGAATACGCACCCGGGGCATCGAAAATCAGGTCGTTGTACTGGGCTATGTAGTCGGCTATGACTGCTTTCTTGAGCACACCGAGAATGACGAGCCACAAGCCGGTATATACCTCGCTGCGGGACGCATGACGGTTGTCGCGTATCTGGGGAATGAAATAGTCGGCACGCACTATAGGTCCGGCGACAAGAGCGGGAAAGAACGAAAGGAAGAAGGCGTATTCAAGCCATGTGCGTGTGGGGGCTACTCTACCCTTATAGACATCTATTATATAGCTGACAGACTGGAAGGTATAAAACGATATGCCTACGGGTAGCACAAGGTCGAGGGGCTGGAAATTGCCACCGACGAGGGCGTTAATATTCCACAGGAAGAAATTGGCGTATTTGAAATATACGAGGATTCCGAGGGAGGCTGTCAGCGATACCGCGACACATAGGCGTTGAGTGCCCCGACTTGTACCATGTCTTACGATAATGCGCGACAATATCCAGTCTAATAGCGACGTAGCTGCCAGAAGGAGAACAAAGACTCCGCTGCTCTTATAGTAGAAAAAGAAGCTGAACGCAACAACAAACACAATCATCTGCCAGTAGCGACTGCGCAGCAGACCGTAGAGCGGCATGAAGATGAGAAACAAAGCCCAGAACGTACCCGACGAAAAGAGCATCGGGGCACTCGGATCGTAGCTCAGCAGAGCATGGATGCGTTCGATGACTAAGGGGAGCATGCGTCAGTCCTCCGTCGGCTGATGAACAAATATGCGTTTGGCCTTTGCCGACGATACCTCGGGTACGTCGAGACGTATGGGATGAAGAGCGTTGGCCGGCATCCAGCGGATAACGCTGTCGAGCCATTCGGCAGCGGAATTGCGTGTGGGGTGAGCGCCGTCTTTCGCGCGCTCAAATTTCATGCCGTCGCTGAGGAAGAATGTGCCTTGAGGGGTGCTGTTGGCAATCAGACGGTTTATGCCTGTATCCGTGCGCCAGTTGGGAGGACCGATCCAGAGGAAGGGAATAGTATCTATATCGGCAAGAATCTGCTTGACGTATTTCTCGCGTTTAACTTCTATATCTTTCACGAGCAGTTCGTTAGCACCGAGACAAACGACTATGAAGGTCGGCTTCAGGCGCTGAATATAGTTGCGCAGTTTGTCGGACTTTCCCCACTTTTCGGAGGTGGAACTATACCACATCACGGTATAGAGAGTGTGGCCGTTGTGTTCGGCATAGGCAGCAAGGCGAGGGCCGAGACCTTCGAGCATAGAATCGCCTATGAGCATTATAGTCTGAGACGCAGTGTCGCAAGGCATGGGGAAAATATTCTCCACGTCTGTCACTATCGTATCGGGGAGGACGAGCATACCGTCTGCCGATGCAAAGGCACCGTCTTCTTCGGCTTTAACGTCAGATACCGCAGCTATAAAACCGGCATCTTTAAATTTATGACCGGCAATTTCGGGAGTGCCTACAGCCTCAGCCACAACAAAAGCAGCAAAGGCAACGAGTAGCAGAAGCCACAGAGAACGATAGTGCGGTTTCATAGGTTGAAATCAATAACTTACGACCATATAATCTCCCCCGAGACCCGGGCCGACACGATAGCGGCGAAGCGCATATCCCTTGCGGGCAGCCTCGCCGCTCACGGGATGCCCCATGAGCGAAAAAACATTGTACTTGCTTCCGCACTCGGGGCACACGGCAAGGTGCTCGTCGTCAACTTTAACAGCGACTCTCACATTCTGCCTGCACTCCACGGGACATGCAAGATCAAACGCCTGAGGATTGCCGAGCACATCGCACACAAGGAGCACGCCACCGAAGCCGGTATAAGTATTTGCAGTGTACGGGAATTTGGAGGGAATGCGTTCCTGACGGATAAAACGATTCCACGTAAGCGCTCCCGACACACCGCTATATACGTTCCACTCAGCAACGGTAGGAAATACGATATTTACGGGCTGAACAGGCACACGATCGTCGTCGAGGCTGTGACAAGAAGCAAGCCCCGGTAAAATAATAGCAGCACATAATGCTGCCATTATATTCCTGTATTTCCTGAAATTAAACAAGTCTTGCAAAGAGACCTCCGAACTGGTCGGCGGCTTTCTGGAGAGTGGGACCTATGAGCGGACGGAGCATCATCGGAAGTTCGACGTCGATAGTGCCGCTCACCTCGGTTGACTGCTCATCGACGGGTTTGAATTCCACGATGAGATTCATTGGCACGGGTGAGTTGAGAGCCTGCAGACGGATTTTCTCGGGAGTGCGCTCAACGGCCTTGAGTTCGATATCACCGACCTGAGGAGTTGAGATACGGATGCTGTCGTTGGTAAATGCGATATCACCTACCTTTGCGCGCTGCTCGGCATCGAGAGCGTCGAGAGCGCTCTGGAGAGCGGTGAAATCGGAGAACTTGGCACTCAGTTCGGCTGCCGAACGATTTACAACAGCCGGTTTGGACGAATATTTAGCCATACTTATATCGTTCGGATTAGCGGTTGGGAGTCCAGTTTGCAGGATCTTCACGCCACTGGCGGAGAGTTTCGAGATCGTTCTCGGTGATGTAACGAGTATCGAGAGCTACGTCGAGCATGGCATTGTAGTTGCTGAGAGTAACTAGCTTGACGCCAGCCTGAGCGAAGTTTTCTTCTGCAACGGGGAAACCGTAGCTGAAGAGAGCCACCATACCGATAACCTCACAACCTGCATTGCGGATAGCCTCTACAGCCTTGAGCGAGCTCTTGCCGGTAGAAACGAGGTCTTCGATAACAACTACTTTCTGACCCTGACGGAGATCGCCTTCGATAAGGTTTTCGAGGCCGTGGTCTTTGGGAGTTGAGCGAACGTAAACGTAAGGGAGGTTGAGTTCGTCAGCAACGAGAGCGCCCTGAGCGATAGCACCGGTGGCAACGCCGGCGATAGCATCGACATCCTCAAACTGTTCGAGGATAAGACGGGTGAGCTCCACCTTGATGAAAGAACGAACCTCGGGATATGATAGAGTGCGACGGTTATCTGTGTAGATAGGTGAGTTCCAGCCGGATGCCCAGACAAAGGGGTTAGCGGGCTGAAGCTTGAGGGCACTTATTTTCAATAACTTTTCGGCGAGGAGACGTGCAACGTTTTTCATTATCTTGCGAGTGTGTTATGTTTGTTCTGAATGCAAAATTACGATATTTTTTTCAGTTGACATCACAGTCGCGTATTAAAAGAAAATAAAATTCGGTGACAATATTCCCGCCGACTTCAACTACAGCGCTTTAAAGCTCGATGAGTTCGTCCGCACCGAAGGCTCTCACGGCCTTGCGACCCAATACAGAGTCCCAGAGCAGGGGTGAAATGCCGTTGCCGGGGCGTTTCACCGTTATATTTTCCTCGGTAAAAATTTCGCCTTCCTCGATATCGCGTGCGGCTACTATGCTCTTACGAGCGATTTCGATGTTGGGTTGCTCGGCAGGAGTTGCCGCTTTGTGACCGTCGCCGAGAATAATTTCGACCTTTCGGATTTCCTCAACGAGTTTCTGCAGCTCAGCAGGTTCTAGCGACGCTCTGTGGTCGGGGCCGGGGAGGTTGCGGTCGAGCGTAAAATGTTTCTCTATAATCCGGGCACCGCGCGCTGCGGCAGCCACCGATACGCCTATACCCTCGGTATGGTCGCTGTAGCCAACGGATTTGCAACCGAGAGCCGCAAGGGCATCCATAGCCTTGAGATTGACCGAATCCATGGGGGCCGGATATTGCGTGGTGCAGTGAAGCAGAGATATATTGCGGCGTGGAGTGCCCGCGTTTTCGAGGATACGTACCGCCGTCTCCACCTCTTCAAGCGAAGCCATGCCGGTCGACATGATTATCTCATGCCCGAGGAGACCGATTTTGCGCAGATAGGGAAGGTTTGTAATCTCTCCCGAAGGGATTTTCCATACCTTCTGCCCTATTTCCTCAAGGCAATCTATCGAAACAAGGTCGAAGGGCGTGCTCATGAAGCCAATCCCCTCCTCTTCACACAGAGCTTTGAGGCCTGCATAGTCGGAGAGCGGAAGGTGGATAGCCTTGCACATTTCGAGCTGGCTCTGAGCCTCGCCGGTCGTTTCCTTCTGATACTCGGCTTTAGGGGCAAAAGTGGAGATAACAAGCTCGGGAACAGCTGTTTGGAATTTAACGTAGTCAGCTCCGGCCTTGCGGGCCTCTACTACCATACGTTTGGCGAGGGAGAGGTCGCCGTTGTGGTTAACTCCGGCCTCGGCTATGACGATTATATGATTGTCGTTCATCAGTTTTCGGAATAGAATACTACATCAGCAAGATAGCGGGTTGTCACCACTCCCGCACGCGGCAGGCGCTCGGCAGTGTTCAGCCCGAGAGCTTCTTCGACTATTAATGCAGGGATGTCGGCTCCGGCATAGACCGAGGCCACACAGCCGCCCCCAAGTCGAGGGTTAATCTCCATTACGAGCAGGCGGTCGGAATCGAGGTCGTGGATGAGCTGGACAGTTACGGCTCCGCGAAGTTCGGTAGCTTTAAGCACCTTGCGGACAAGAGAGACGGCCTCGGGACTGTCAATAGTTGTGGTACGCACAACTTCGCCGCCGCTCACCTCCTCGCGTACGCGCGGACTGACGGCAAGGATACGACCTTGGCGCGACACATAGCAGTCGACGGTGTACTCGCGGCGGTTGTCAATTCGTTCCTGAATCAAATATGCGTCAGTGTCGTCTAAAGCTTCGAGGTCGGCCGCGCAATCAATCTTGATGATTCCTTTCGATGCAGAACCGAAACGCGGTTTGGCGATAAGATTTGAAGTGAACGCTTCGCCCCGATAGGTAGTTGGGACAGGTAGTCCGAGTTGCTCGAATAAGTCGGCTGCAGCGACCTTGTCGAACATCTTATCGGCTGCATCAGCCTCACTGACAGGAGAGAAAACTTCGGGGCAATATTTGAATACGAGTTCCGACGCTATGCTCACCGCCGGGTCTACAAAGGGCAGAACAATGTCGATATTGCGGCGGCCGCAGATAGAGGTAAGGTCGTCGAAAATCTTCGGGTCGCGCCACCTCAGGCCCTTGAAGACAGTACCTACAGAAGCGAGCGGGCAACGTGTATCAAGCTCGTAGCCGTATATCTCGCAACCGTAACCCTTTTCTTCGAGAGCCTTGGAGAAAAGTCGCGCCATAGCCACTCTTTTCGCGCCGCCGAGAAACAGAATCCTTACTATATTATCTTTACCGCGGGTCATCTGTTGTAGATTTCCGGTTTGTACATGGCAAGATTTTCGGGGCGGCAGAACCACTTGATAGTTTTCTCAAGACCTTGCTCGAGAGTATAGCGGGGGCGCCAGTCGGTGAGCGAAGTGATGAGAGTATTGTCGCCGCAAAGACGGTTCACCTCGCTCTTTGCGGGACGCAGACGCTGAGTGTCGGTCACCTCCTCCACACTTTTTCCCATGAGTTGAGCGATGAGAGCGAAAGTATCGGCCATTGAGATTTCCGTGCCGGTAGCGATATTGATGTCGCGGCCTTCGATTCCCGGAGTCTCGGCAAGAGCTATGAAGCCGGCTGCCGTATCTTCAACAAAGTTGAAGTCTCGTGTGGGAGTGAGGTCGCCGAGTTTTATCTGCGTATTTCCCGCTGCTATCTGGGTGATAATAGTGGGGATAATGGCGCGTGCGCTCTGCCTCGGACCGTAGGTGTTGAAGGGTCGCGCAATTACCAGCGGCAGGTCGAAGGCATTGTAGAAGCTCATGGCAATGGCATCTGCTCCAATCTTTGTAGCCGAGTATGGCGACTGCGGTTGGCGAGGATGTTTCTCATCTATAGGCACATACTGAGCCGTTCCGTAGACTTCGCTCGTGGAAGTGACCACAATTCGCTCCACGCCGCAATCTCTTGCTGCCTGGCACATATTGAGAGTACCTTTGATATTGGTATCGACATAGCTGTCGGGAGCTACGTAGCTGTACGGTATGGCGATAAGAGCCGCAAGATGAAATACAAGGTCGGCACCCTTGCAGAGAGTGCGGCAGAAATACGGGTCGCGGACATCGCCGCAGACAATTTCAAGTCCCGGAGCCGCTGCAAATTCCTCGAGCCAACCCCAGTTGTTGAACGAATTATATTGAGCGAGGGCTCTTACCTTATATCCTTTTGCGAGAAGAGCTTGCGTGAGGTGAGAACCGATAAAACCGTCGGCACCTGTAACAACTGCAAGTTTAGCTGATGATTCTACCATGTATGTTTGAATTTATAGTAGTAAGTACGTCCGTCGCTGCCCTCACGGATGAAGTCGAAATGAGAGTGGTCGAGACGCGTTATGGTCACATTTTCAATGAGTCGGTCGAAGCCGAGCCAGTAAGGCGGTGTGTACGAACCGGTACCGGGCTCATCGCCATAGTCGGAATGTGCGAAGTCGAAAGTCAGAGAGTCGCCGTCGCGGGTCCATGTGGCAAAATAGTGAATGTCCTGCTGCATGCCGTAGTCGAGACCGAAGAGCGCGAAGCGGCCATGCATGCCTAGAAGCGCGGCCTCAGCCTTGGCGGGGAGAGGTACGACGACATCGTCTACCGTCATCTCGTCGAGCGACCATGAACCGAAAAGAGTTCCGATGTATCCTTCGTTCTGACACGACAGGGCCGAGCAACAAAGGAATATAAATAGTATGCGGATGTATCGTGTCATTTTTTACCGAGTTTGAAAGAACCGTCGTAGACGGCGGTTAACATTGCACCGAAATTATCTCCGCGAAGACGGCCTGTATCGAAGGCGACTTTCAGTCGCAGAGTCAAGGGAATCTTGACCGACGGTTTCCAGTCGGCACCTATCATTGCAGATGTATCGTAGAGAATTTCCTTACCGGGATAACGACCTGTACCGCCGGCTTCCTGCCAACTGAACTTCGCCACATAGCCAAGTGTAGGCAGGATGTTGCCCGATACGGCTGCGTGGACGCCGCGAGCGCGGTTGTGTGTAAAGTTGGGCATACCGTCCTTATTATATACAGGAGAGACGGGGAAGGGCGAACCGATACTCATACCGAAGTTGCTGTACGGGCCGTAGAAATCGTTGTTGTAGTAATTATCGCCGCCTGTAGCTTTGAAGCCTTCGATATCCGAACCGGGGTGGTCGGTGGGAGACCAGTGGATAGGCCCGGACTGGTTGGTGAAGTCGAAATATTCAAACAAGACTTTGCCGATACCTTTATTTGAGGGGAAGTTGTACTGCACACCCCAAAGGCCGTCCCAGCCGTTGCGACGTCCGATACCGGAGCCGTCTTCCCAGGGCCACTCGAAGTAGGCCGCGAGGGTCGAACCGTTCTTGAAATTATAGCGGGCTTTAAAATCCCATGAGCCGAGTGAATTGCCCTTATAGAAACTTTCGCCACTACCCTCCCTCGGGAAGAACATATCCCAGAGGTCGCGGATATGGAAACCGCGGTTTTCCTCCCTGGTTATTTTTCCGAAGCGATAGTGAGTGGCATAGCCTGCAAACATACCCGCAGCCTGCATACCCACAATAATGCTGAACGGTTGTGTGGGCTTAGTGCGGAAGTAGCAACGCTTGTAGGTGTACCAGTTGTCGAGACTCAAGAGGCCCGAATAGTAGTTGAACGTGCTCTGCTTGTAATCCTTGTCAAAGGTGCGACCGTACATGATTTCGCCGTCGATCTGCACCCAGCCGTTGGTAAAGGGAATATCCTGAAAGTCAAGGAAACCGGCAGCGGCACCGGGGATAGGCATGGCGTTGTTGCTTCGCGTGATGTCGCCCGACGAGAGTTGGTCGTCGACGATACGCGAGTGCCGCTCTTTCGGGCCTACTATAAGGTAGACGCTGCGATATTTAAGTTCGGCGTACAGCTGCAGGAGGCGGAATGGAGCCTGCCTTACATGATTTGTGGTCCATGTTTCGGTGGCGCTTTCATAGCGGTCGTAGGGAGCGGCGCTGCCGTAGCCTGCAATGTATTCGAAGCCCATACCCCAGCTGAAACGCTTAGTGAGGTCGAGGTCTTTCTTGATAAGTCCGTCCTGCCAGATTCCGTTTGCGCCGTTGACACGACCTGAGTTCCAGGAACCTATCATATAAGGAGCGTATGCGCCGGTCGAGGCATTTGCCGACAGGGATGCCGAATAGTCGAAGCGCACAGGCTCCGCACCCTTCGCGAGAGAGGCGGCCGACAGAAGCAGAAGGGATGCTAAGGTAATTTTTTTCATTCAAATACGAGTTCACCGAAAAATTCGGGACGATGAAAATCGGGCTTTTCGGTTGTGATAGGATTCCAGCTGAGATAGTGGGGAACCGAAGCTCCGGAAGCGCACTTATAGAAGTTGCCCCTGATGACAGTACCAGGTGCGGGGTTGTCGAAATTCATAAGCGACAACGGAATGACCACGAGGATATTCCAAGTGAATACACCTTCAATCTCCTTGAACGGACGGTTGCCGCATGAAGGAAAGCGAAGAACCTGCGCGAGTTCCGACTCATTGAGGCGTGTGGGATTGGGGCGAACCAAGCGGTGCGAAGCATTGAGGAAGCCGATGCAGTTGAATTCGAAATTCCAGTACTCGCCGTCTTTCTCAGGTTGCATAAATACTTCTACACACGAATCCTGACTCACCGGGTCCTGGTCGTGCGAGTGCTCGGCCAGAAGATAATTGCAGCGCACACGGAAGTCGATATACAGTTTGTGCCCGCTGTGAGCTATCGCGAACGAAGCCTTCGGGCGGCTCTGAGATTCATCGGGCCAATTTGCACACTCGATAGCACCGAGAGTACCGCGGTCGTCGAGTACTTCAATAATAGACTCAGGCTCGGAGAGAGAGTCGAGGGCTTCTACACGGGGGATGCTTATTCGTTTCATAGATAGTCGTATAGGGCCATACCGAGACCGACAATTGCCATTGCCATTAGCAGCAGGCCAATCACATAGTTTATAATCTTGAGAGAGCGGACATTAATTCGCTTGCCCAGACGGTGCACAAGCGTGGTTATGCCCCACCACCATAGCACGGCGCCTCCGAGAATAGTGAGATAGGCTACGATATAGTGATGAACCTTGAATTCAGGGAGGAAGAAGTTGAAGCGGGCAAAAAGTCCGATGATGAAAAACAGGATGAGGGGGTTGGAGAACGTCAGCAGGAAGCCAGTGGCGAATTCACTCCAATATCCTGTAGTAGCCTCCCTTGCCGTCTTGAGTGCTCTGGTGGGATTTTTCTGCAGCAGGTAGTATCCGAAAGCTGCAATGACCACACTGCCTACAATCTGGATGAGCAGCTGGTGACGGTCGATAAAGCCGGTGATGAAACTGAGGCAGAAGCCCGTGAGCAGACAGTAAACGAGGTCGCTAAAGGCTGCTCCGAGACCCGTGAAGAATCCCTGCCAACGTCCCGTGCCAAGGGTGCGCTGGATGACAAGCATACCGATAGGACCCATAGGTGCCGATATGAGCATGCCTATAGCCAGTCCGCGGGGTAGTATGTAGAGAATCTGCTCCATAGTCTAAAATCCGAGCAAAAATACGAATTTTACTGCAAATATTCAACCTCTGCCGACTTTTATGTTGCTTAAAACGTTTATCTTTGTAGAAAGTAATTCGGCAAATAATTTCCGAACCACGTAATACTATTTGATTATGAACATTTTAGCGACAATACCATACCTTTTCGCCCTCCTGCTTGCATTTTCGGCAGGACTGACGGCTTTTGCCGGCGAGCTCCGCACGGCCAACTATACATATTCAGGCGGTGTGAAAGACGGAAAGCAGAACGGGTACGGCGTGTGCCGATATAGCAACGGCACCACATACTACGGCTATTGGGATATGGGATATAAACAAGGTGTAGGCCGAATGGAATTTGCCGACGGCACTCTGGAGTTCGGGCAGTGGGTAAAAGGTCGCTATACCAAGCCCAAGGGACAGAAGTTTGTGCAGGGAGTCAAGGCCTACGGTATCGACGTATCGAAATACCAGAAAGACGTAGACTGGACACGTCTTTCGCTGAGTGCCGATGCCTCGGGAAAAGTTGTGCCTTCGGGTAAAAATGCCCGTTACCGCCAGCCGGTGCTGTTCGCGCTTATGAAGAGCACGCAGGGCACAACCATTGTAGACCCGACATTCAAGAAGAATTTCGCCGAAGCAAAACGATGCGGAATAATACGCGGAGCATATCATTTCCTCTCGGTATCGTCGCCCGTTGACGAGCAGGCGAAGTACTTCATTGCCAACACTCCTCTCGAGCCCGGTGATATGCCTCCAGTGCTCGACCTTGAAATCGACAAAAAGACGATGCAGAAAGACCACGCCAAGGTGGTGAAAATGGCCAAAGAGTGGTTGAAACTCATCGAGAAACACTATGGTGTGAAGCCTATAATCTATACCTACAATAACTACTATATCGACTATCTCAAAGGTCACGGTCTCGACGACTATGACTACTGGATAGCGCGCTACGGTTCAGAACCGTCGGCCCGCCACTGGGAGATATGGCAGTTCACCGAAAAGGGTGTATGCAAGGGTATAGACCACGCAGTCGATATCGACTTATTCCGCGGAGACTTCACTGACCTTAAAGCATATGTGATACAGAAAGGTATAAAGGCAAAGCCTCGCAAGACGACTACTGCGAAGAAGAAGTAAATCAGAATGTCAATTTTCTCTTCGCTGCGAGGTGCTGACGGTAAAGTCAGTCGGGTGCGGGGCAGCTGCCGCAAAAGTGTAGAAGATCGGAGTCTCCAGTGAGAGACCCGGTCTTCCTTCTTTTGGTGGCGGCTTCGGTGGCGAAGAGACGGGGATTAGGAAAACGGTGGTCATGGGGGCGGCCTTCGCAGGCAGGTCCTCCATGGCCTTTCGACGGTATGCGCGGTATGCGCTGATAGAGATGTCACGCTCTACGCACGGCGGGAAGTCGGGGTTGCGAGTGCCCGCGCAACTGTGGTAGATGATGATGTAGCACGGCAGGTCGAGAAAGACAGGATGCGCATACCTGAATAATTCCTGTGCTTTCTTGCGGTTAAGGTCGTGGGCGTAGAGAATATTGAAATTCGTGCCTCTGAGGGCGTTGGGTCTACGCTGCGACGCTATGGCCAACGGTCTCCTTACGAATTTGTACTCTAAGGCGTGAGCCTCTTTAATGCTGCGGTCTACGAGCACGAGGTCAAGTCCGGGCGTGAGGGTCATGAGCCAGTTGATGTAGCCGATGAGCACCTCGGTGGAGTCGGTGTCGGGATAGTCTACGACCTGTACGTTGATGCCGCCTCTTCGACGTCGCTGCCGCTCGAGAGTGAAAATGATATTGCGCTCCCACCAACGGAGGGAACGGCCAAACCACCGAGCGAATTCTGCGGTTATGTCGAGGAAGCGGCGCATACCGCAAAAGTAGGATGCGGAGAGTGGGATGTGTGCGGGTAGATGTCGGCGGCGGGGAAATGGGCGTGGGAGGTGTGGGAGGTGTGGGCGTAGACTCAGCCATGAATCGGCGTCCGCAAACATCACGTAGATATCGTGTAAGTTGAGTGGTGCATTGCCGCTGATATAGCGATAGATAGTTCTTGGGGGTTGTGATTGGGTAATTTTTATGGAAGAATGTTTGCGAATTGAAAAATTCTTTCTAATTTTGTGGCATGACACAATACGTGTCATCTAATTTAATTCTATGTACAACTATCGCGAATTGTTTTATAGCAGTTTGCACCACACACAAAGTTTTTTTAAGTATGAAGAAATTCTACGCACTTGTGGTAGCTGTTGCAGTATGCCTGACGACATTAACGTCTTATGGTCAGGATTTGATTGAAGGACTAAGTCTTCGTCGGACAGCAGCTCTTACGACATCTCCAGTAGAGAAGGTGATAAGTCCTGACGTGAATGTACCCCGGAAAGAGGCTGCTTCAAGAGCTGCGTCTCTTACAGAGGACGGAACGTATTTTTGGGCTTACTATGACCTTAATTCGCCCGACCAGCATCTTGAGCAAAAAGAGGTGACTGTGACGATTGGAGCAGATGGGAAAGATGCGACAATCACAGGTATCGCTGATAAAGCACTTGCCGCAAGCGTAAATCTTGAGGACGGAACGATTTCGATAAGCAAGCAGTATCTTACAGATAATGCCAATGGTCCTGTCTACTTCTTTTTCCTTGAAATACAAGGAAACAATGTAGTTGCGTCTAAAACTACAACCTGCACCGGTAAGTTTACTGAGAACGGTATTGAATTCGATACGACTCTGGTATGGGTAATAGGAAATGAAAACGGGCAGGGAGGATTCAGTCTGGCAGCTTACTTCAATGTGTTTGTCGACCCAGAACTTGTACCTAATGAACTTGTGTATGGTACGGGTGTCTTTACAGAACGAATATTCTCGCCTCTATTCAACGTATATCCTGCAGCCTATGAAGTGTTGGTGACTTATCCAGAAGGAAATCCTGACATAATTTATATCAGAGATGCTGCTAAAGGATTCTTCGAAGCCAAACATTGGAGCGGCGATAGCGGAACCTGGACTCTCGATATCTCAGACCGCAATAATGTGGGTTTAGGCAGAGCTTCGCTCGGCTTCGGCAATGGTTCAAATGTGACAATGTATTATGTGATCGGTCAATCGGTATTAAACTCTGAGAATGGACAATCGACCAACTCTGAATTTATGATTACATGCAAAGAAGAAGGTAATAAGATGACTATTACTTTCCCTAAGTACAGTTGTTACCTGATATCCTATCCTGTGCAGACGTCTTACGCTTCTCCTGAGGTCAGTACTCTTGTGATAACTAAGGAGGACGAAAGTAATGGCGTGGCAAATGTTGCCGCAGACGCCAACGCTCCCGTTGAATACTTCAATCTCCAGGGTGTGAAGGTGGAAAATCCTGCAAACGGTGTTTATATCCGCCGTCAGGGTGGCGCTACCACCAAGGTGCTTGTGAAGTAAGTTTCGCTTTACAATATATATGAGAAGTGTCGCACCGAGGCGACACTTCTTTTTTTGTGCATATATTACGAGGGTGCTGCGAAAATGGATTCGCAGCACCCTCGTGATATCGGATTGTCAGAGCGGGTGTATTATTCCCACTCGATTGTGGCCGGTGGCTTTGACGAGATGTCGTAGCAAACGCGGTTTACGCCGCGGACTTTGTTGATGATTTCGTTGGAGACTTTGGCCATGAATTCGTAGGGGAGGTGTGCCCAGTCGGCTGTCATAGCATCGGTGGATGTTACGGCACGGAGTGCTACGGCGCGCTCGTAGGTGCGTTCGTCGCCCATAACTCCTACGCTCTGTACGGGGAGGAGGATTACGCCTGCCTGCCATACTTTGTCGTAGAGGCCGGAGTCGCGGAGACCCTGAATGAAGATGTGGTCTGCTTCCTGGAGTACGGCTACTTTTTCGCGGGTGACTTCGCCAAGGATGCGGACTGCGAGGCCGGGACCGGGGAAGGGGTGACGGTTGATGAGGTGCTCGGGCATGCCGAGTGCGCGGCCTACTGCACGGACTTCGTCTTTAAAGAGGAGTCGAAGTGGCTCGCAGAGGCTGAGGTTCATGCGCTCGGGGAGTCCGCCTACGTTGTGGTGGCTCTTGATGACGGTGCCTGTGATTGAGAGTGACTCGATGCAGTCGGGGTAAATGGTACCCTGGGCGAGCCAGCGGGCGTCGGTAATCTTTGATGCTTCGGCGTCGAATACTTCGATGAAGTCGGCACCGATGATTTTGCGTTTGCGTTCGGGATCGGTTACACCTGCGAGGTCGGCGAAGAATTTGTCGGAAGCGTCTACGCCGCGAACGTTGAGACCGAGGCATTCGTAGTCGCGAAGGACGTCGGTAAATTCGTTTTTGCGGAGCATGCCGTGGTCAACGAAGATACATGTGAGGTTGGAGCCGATAGCACGGTTGAGGAGTACGGCGGCTACTGATGAGTCGACGCCGCCGGAGAGGCCGAGGATTACGCGGTCGTTGCCAAGCTGTTTGCGGAGTTCGGCAACGGTGGTTTCGATGAATGATTCGGCACTCCATGAGCAGGATGCGCCGCAGATATCTACTGCAAAGTTGCGCAGGAGTTGCATGCCGCACTCGCTGTGGTAGACTTCGGGGTGGAACTGTACGCCCCAGAGCTTGCCGGGCCCCTGGAAGGCTGCGAAGCGGACTTCGGGGGTGGAGGCTACGCAAGTGTAGTCGTCGGGGATTGCGGTGATAGTGTCGCCGTGGCTCATCCATACCTGTGCTCCGGGTTCGATGTCTTTGAAGAGGGGGCAGGCGGGGTCGATGTAGCTTAGGTGTGCGCGACCATATTCACGCGAGGGTGCGGGTTCGACTTTGCCTCCGGCAGTAAGGGCCATGAGCTGAGCGCCGTAGCAGATACCGAGAACGGGGAGCTTGGAGGCGATAGCGGCGATGTCGGTACGGAAAGCGTTTTCGTCGTAGACAGAGAGGGGGCTACCTGAAAGGATAACGCCGATTATACCCTGCTCTTCTTCCTTACCAAAGGGATACTTATCGTACGGCAGAATTTCGCTGTAGATGTTGAGTTCTCGAATTCTTCGGCCGATGAGCTGGGTTGTCTGGGAGCCGAAATCGAGGATTAATATTTTCTCCTGCATAGGGGGTTTATGGTGATGTTTGGAAATCGTTGCAAAGTTACGGAATTTCCAAAAAGTACACAAGCTGATTTCAGTTTAAAACCACGAGTGGTCCGACGGGGGCGGGGAATGAGGCTCTTGCGAGCTGACGCAATTTTTCGATAGTTGATGGTCGGGGTGCTACGCGGTGATTCTGTTTATGTGACATTGATGAGGAGGGCGTTAGAGTAGAATTTTTATCCATAGGCATAATGGGAGAATGAAGAGATTTGATGAACACCGGGATTTATTCGGGGTGCTCTGGTGTAATAACGGCGAGGGGTAGTTAAATATTGCATTCAACACAAAAAATAGCGAAAAAGTTGGTGGGTAAGAAAAAAAAGCGTAATTTTGCAGCGCTTTTTAGCATCCCGTGTGATGGGAAATTAAGGAGCAACAACTTAATTTTTAGTAACACAAGCAAATAACAGTAAGAAATGAAGACATTCGCACTCAGCGCCGAGCCCCGTACAGACCTGGGCAAGAAGGCAGCCAAGGCTCTTCGCAGCCAGAACCTTATCCCCGTAGTACTTAACGGTGGCAAAACTATCGACCTTCCCTTCACCGGCACACTCCGTGCAGGCGAAAAGGTGGTAGAACTCGGTAACGGCAAGGGCCTGATCACTACCGACCTCACCGTAACCAACGACTCGGTACGCAAGCTCATCTATACTCCCGACATCTTCGCTATCGAGCTCGACCTCCACGGCGAAAAGCGTATGGCAGTCCTCAAGGACCTCCAGTTCCACCCCGTAAAGGATACTATCCTCCACATCGACCTCCTCGAGGTATTCCCCGAAAAGCCTGTAACTATCGAGGTACCCGTTAAGCTCGAAGGTCACGCAGAAGGTGTGAAGGCCGGTGGTAAGCTCAACCTCTCTATGAAGAAGCTCAAAGTGCGCGCTCCCTACACTGCAATCCCCGAACGTCTTGTAATCAACGTAGACAAGCTCGGTCTCGGCAAGACTCTTCAGGTAGGTGAACTCCACTTCGACGGTCTCGAACTCGTAAACGCCAAGAACGCTGTAGTGTGCGCCGTACAGCTCACCCGTGCAGCTCGTGGTGCCGCCGCTAACGCTGCCAAGAACTGATCTCCGGCGTAGAGACGATGAAATACCTTATAGTTGGGCTGGGTAATATCGGCGACGAATACCGGAATACCCGCCACAACATCGGTTTTATGATATTGGACGCCTTCGCGGAGGCGTCCAATTTTTCTTTCTCGACGGCAAGGTACGGCGATGTCGCCCGAGGAAGAATCAAGAATAAGCAGGTGGTGCTCCTGAAGCCTTCTACCTACATGAATCTCAGCGGCAATGCGGTGAGATACTGGAAGGAGCAGGAGGGCATTGAGCTTGAAAATATTCTCGTAGTGGTAGACGACCTCGCTCTTCCGCTCGGCGCTATCCGCCTCAAAGGCAAGGGCAGCGATGCGGGCCACAACGGGCTTAAGAATATAGCGCAGATGCTGGGGACGGATGCGTATCCGCGTCTCCGCTTCGGCATAGGCAATGATTTTCCGCGCGGCACGCAGATAGATTTCGTGCTGGGGCAGTTCCCTGCCGAGGAGCAAGCGCTTCTGCGTGAACGCATTGATGTGGCTTGCGAGGCTATACGCGAGTTTGTGCTCGCGGGGCTGGGCAATGCCATGTGCAAGTACAATAATAAGTAATGTAGGCAGACTATGAGCGGCGTAAGAATAGACAAATGGCTCTGGGCCGTGCGCATATTCAAGACGCGCACTATCGCTACGGATGCATGCAAGAAGGGTCGCGTGACTATGGGTACTCCTGCTGTGGCGGTGAAGCCTTCGCGACTGGTGGAGCCGGGTGATATTGTGAATGTTCGCAAGCCCCCGGTGACATACACTTTCAGGGTAAGGGCGGTGACGCAGAACCGTCTGGGCGCGAAACTTGTGCCTGACTATCTTGAAAATCTCACTCCCAAGGAGCAGTACGACCTGCTTGAGGTGGTGAAAATATCGGGATTCATCGACCGCCAGAAGGGTCTTGGCCGCCCGACGAAACGCGACGGACGCGAGCTATCGAAGTTTACGGACTCGATGAGCGATGAAGGCTGGGATTTTGACTTCCTGAGCGATGATGATGACGATGATGATGAATAAATAACTGACTCTATGCGATTTGACGAATTAAATCTTAGCGATGAGCTGCTTGACGCCCTCGATGCAATGCGCTTCGAGACGTGCACTCCTATTCAGGAACAGGCTATAAGTGTAATCCTTGAGGGCTCTGACCTGATAGCGTGTGCTCAGACGGGCACGGGCAAGACGGCGGCATATCTGCTGCCTGTAATCGACTTGCTGGCAGAGTATGAGCGTCCGAACCATGCTGTGCGGTGTGTCGTAATGGTGCCTACGCATGAGCTTGCGCAACAGATTGACCGCCAAATGGAGGGATTTTCGTACTATCTGCCGGTGAGCAGTCTGGCTATCCACGGCGGCAACGACGGCAAGGCTTTCGCACGTCAGCAGCATGCTCTGCGAAGCGGCGCGGACCTTGTGATTGCTACTCCGGGCCGACTCCTGGCGCATATCAAAATGGGGTATGTGGATCTCTCGAAGGTTGAATATTTCATTCTCGACGAGGCTGACCGCATGCTCGACATGGGTTTCTCTGACGATATAATGCGTATCGTGGCGGAGCTGCCCAAGGAGCGACAGACTTTGATGTTCTCGGCTACGATGCCGAAGAAAATACAGGAGCTCGCGAAGACTATTCTGACGAATCCTGCGGAAATCAAGATTGCGGTGTCGAAGCCTGCGGAGAAAATCAATCAGTCGGTATTCATTTGCCATGAGTATCAGAAGGAAAATCTGCTGAAGCGTCTCTTTGAGCAGGGCTACAATAAGCGCGTGATAGTATTCTCGTCGTCGAAGCTGAAGGTGAGGGAACTCTCGCAGTCGCTCCGCCGCTCGAAGTGGAAGACGGCGGAGATGCACTCCGACCTCGATCAGGCGGCGCGCGAGGAGGTGATGCACAATTTCAGAGCGGGACGTATAGATATACTGATTGCGACGGATATTCTTGCCCGCGGTATCGACGTGGATGATATCGAAATGGTGGTGAACTACGATGTGCCTCACGAGGCTGAGGACTATGTGCACCGCATAGGCCGTACGGCGCGCGCGAATGCCGACGGCAAGGCCGTGACTTTTGTGAGCGAACGCGACCGCCAGCGCTTTGCGCGCATCGAGGATTTCCTTGAGATCAAGGTACGCCGCGAGGATGTGCCGGAGGAATTCGGCGGCAATGCTCCCGAGGGCGGTCTGCGCGACGGCAAGGGTCGTCGCGGTAAGCCCGGCGACAGGGGCCGCAAGCCCGGAAACGGCAGGAACAAGCCTCGCGGGCAGCGTCGCGACGGCAATCGCAAGGGCGAAAAGCCTGCGGCGGAAACGACTGAGAAGACGGAAGTTAAGGCAACAAAACCGGCAGCTGAAGGCGAGTCTCCCAAGCCTCAGAAAAAGAAAAGACGGCGTTTCTTCAAGAAGAAACCTACAACGGAATAAGGTATTAAAACGCCGACGAGGCGCCGCTTCACAGTGGCGCCTCGTCGGTTATAAACCAATCATTATCACATTTCTTGCAATGGAAAAAGTTCTTATCGCTTTTTCTGTATTATAAACACCATGGGCGGGGAAAAGGTTCAGAGGAAAGGTGATTATTTTGGTAAAAAAATTTTCCGCAGAGCTTATTGGCCGAATTTGGAGCAGATTGACTATCTTTGTAGTCTGAAAAACTATAACGACAAAGTAAGTCATGAAAGTGAACGCAAAATATATATCGGCGGCGCTGCTCGCGCTGGTTCCACAGTTCTTCTATGGTGCGATAGGCGCTATGCGAGACCGCAATGTGAGTGAATTGACTCAGTACACGGCTCCGGCGACAACTCCTGCCGCTCCGCAGATATCGTTCATGCCCGACGGCAAGAGCTATGTGGAGCGTTCGGCCGACGGCAAGAAGCTCGTAATCAAAGATATTGCGACGGGTAAGGAGGGCGAGACTCTCTTCGATGTAACTCATACACGCGAGACTACCCTACCCGACTTCGAGGGATTTATACTGAGCCCCGATGCTTCGAAGGTGCTCGTATGGCGCGAGTCGGAGAAGGTGTATCGCCGCTCGTCGACAGCCTGCTACTATGTATATGAGGTGCGTTCGCGACTGCTCAAACCTCTCTCAACGGAGCATGGACGCCAGCGCGACCCGCTGTTCTCGCCAGACTCTCGCATGGTGGCGTTTGTGGCCGACGGAAATATATATGCCGCTAAACTCGACTATGGGACTGAGGTGGCTGTGACTACCGATGCGGAGGCCGGAAAGGTGATAAACGGTGCTACGGACTGGACCTATGAGGAGGAATTCGGCGTGACTTCGCTGATGACATGGGCTCCCGACAATCTGACTCTGTGCTATGTACGCACCGATGAGTCGGAGGTGCCTATGTACACTCTGCCTATCTACTCGAGCGCCTGCAGTCCCGAGGAGCAATATGAGCTCTATCCGGGTGTATTGAGCTACAAGTATCCCGTGGCGGGCAAGACAAATTCTACCGTGACGGTGCACAGCTATGATGTGGAGACCCGCAAGACTAAGCAGGTGGAACTGCCGTCGGGCGCCGGATACTATATTCCGCGTATTGAGTACGGGCCTGAGGCTTCGATGCTTATGGTATCGACTCTCAACAGGGATCAGAACCGCTACGAGGTGTTCAGGGCCAATCCGAAGTCGACTGTTACAAAGTCGGTGTACACGGATATCAGCAAAGCGTGGATTGAGGAAATGGTGTACTCGACAATCAGCTTCGGTGCAAATTCGTTTGTAGTCGCTTCGGCTGCTGACGGTTACACCCGTTTCTATGAATATTCTTATTCGGGCAGCAAGCTCGCCGAAATCAGTCAGCCGGGGGTGGATGCCCTTGAGTACTACGGTGCTGACGCGCTCGGCAATCACTACTATCAGGCGGCGGCTCCGACTCCTATGGACAGAACTATCTACCGCCTCGACCGCAAGGGCGTGCGCACGGCTGTAAGCCCTGAAAGCGGTGCTTCGTCGGCAGTATTCGCGCCCGGTTGCACGGCCATGCTGCTGAATCACAGTTCGGTGGGCAAGGTGCCTGTATATTCTCTCAATAAGGCCGACGGCAAGGAGATACGTGTGCTTGAAGACAATGCGGCCCTCGCCTCGAAGTGTGCCGGTCTTGTGGCTGAGAAGGAATTCTTCAAGATGCGCAACGACAATGGCGATGAGCTGAACGGATATATCGTCAAGCCGCGCAATTTCAGCGCGTCGAAGCGTTATCCGGTGATTATGAGCCAGTACAGCGGCCCGGGTTCACAGCAGGTTCTTAACCGCTGGAGCCTCGACTGGGAGGATTATTTTGCATCAAAAGGATACGTGGTGGTATGCGTCGACGGTCGCGGAACGGGTGGTCGCGGAGCGGCTTTCCGCACAGCGGTGTACAAAAATCTCGGCCACTATGAGACTCTCGATCAGATTGCGGCAGCCCGTTATGCGGCATCGCTGCCCTACGCAGATGCTTCGTGCATAGGTATTTACGGCTGGAGCTTCGGTGGCTACGAGGCTCTGATGTGTGCGTCGGCCGACGACTGCCCCTATGCTGCAGCCGTGGCTGTTGCGCCGGTGACAGACTGGCGATTCTACGACACGGTGTACACTGAACGCTTTATGCTCACACCTCAGCAGAATGAGCGCGGATACAATGATTCGTCGGCGCTCGGACGTGCCCTTCACCTTGCGTGTCCGCTGCTGATGATGTATGGCACTGCCGATGATAATGTGCATCCGGCCAATACGTTGAGCTATGTTTCGCGACTTCAGAACGCGGGAATTCTCTGCGATATGTTCGTCTTCCCGCAGATGAATCACTCTATCAACGGCTGCAATGCCCGTGCGGTGGTATGGGCTCGCATGCTAAGTTTCTTTGACTCCAAACTGAAGTAATCATGACTGAATCGGGTGAGCGAAAACCTTCCGATATAACTCTTCGGGCGCTGTGGCGCAACTGGGCGATAGGGTTCGGTGCGATAATCGTGCCTGTAATTGCGGCTCTTTTTGTGCCCAAAATCTGGATTGCATTTATCTGTCTGACGGAGGCGTGGCTACTTATTTCGCTGATGCGCACAGATATAGCGAGCGGCATAAGCGGATGTTCGCTGCTTGTGTACCTTTCGTCGCGTGTTATGCTCATTGCATCGGTGGCAATGTTTGTGGTGGTGATTCTGTGCACCGACTGGCTTGTGCCGACGGTGATTCATCTTGAGCTATACAACAGCGAGATTCCGTTTGTGACGGGTCTGGTGATTTTCCCCGTGACGGCGCTGATGTGTGCGCTGAGTATGCTTACCGGCTTTGGCACAGCAAGTTGCCGCCGCTGCCAGCAGCGCAACGGCTACTATGCCGGCGACAGCATTGTGGCTACGCTTTACTACCGCGAGGCGAAGTATCAGGTGGGCATCATGCTCTTTCTGTCGCTTGCGTTGGGCGTGATTGACTACTGGTACTATTTCGCACGCTACATCAATGCGAATATGAATGAGCCGGACCGGTTCTTTTTCAACTATCTGCCGGCTGCGATGTATGTGGTGTCGCTTTTCTTTATGGGCGGCCGTTATGCCAATCTTCGCGGGGTGTACGATGAGTTGGCAGCTACGAAAAATTCACACAACAATTCGACTGTCGTCCGTTACCTGATTTTCTCGGGCAACAATCTGCTGCTCAAGCAATCGGAAGACGGACGCTGGGATACGCCGGCTGAGAAGGTAGTTGAGCGCACTCCGGCTATCGGCGAGAAACAGAGTCGCAATCAGCTTGAGGAGGTTATTGGCACTCAGGATTTTGAATTGAGATATTGCTTTACGAACGACGGCTTCGCGGCGGGTTCGAATGTGATACACTATGCGGCGTTTGTCGATGCGTCGAAGCATGCCGAACTTGAAAGCAAGGGGCAGTGGTTCACTTCATATATGGTGGATGCGGCGCTTGCGGCGAATGCGCTCGAGCCTGTCCTCGCCAATGAACTTTACCGCATACACACCATGACTATGGCGTGGAAAACTTACGACCGCGAGGGGCGTCGCCTCTACCCTATCAAGCACTATAGGCCGACTTTCCGCCTCGGCGACCTGAAGGACTGGAAGATTGACTATGACGACCATGTGTGGTTTGATATCGCGGCAAATAATGAGGACCGCCTGTTCTTCAAGACTCGCAGATTGTGGAACCGCATTACGGGGCTATTCCGTTCTAAATCAGAAGTGAGAGGATGATTAGCAAGCCTGTGATAGCAATTCTCGGCCCGACGGCCTGCGGCAAAACGCGTCGCGGTGTGGCTCTCGCCCGAAGCATTGGCGGCGAGATAATCAGCGCCGATTCGAGGCAGGTGTACCGCGGTATGGACGTGGGCACGGGTAAGGATTTGAGTGAGTACGGCGATGTGCCCTATCATCTTATTGATGTGGCAGAGGCCGGTCACCGATATAATCTGTATGAGTATCTGAGGGATGCC
This sequence comes from Bacteroidales bacterium, assembly GCA_014800815.1. Classification (GTDB taxonomy): domain Bacteria; phylum Bacteroidota; class Bacteroidia; order Bacteroidales; family Muribaculaceae; genus CAG-873. The sequence continues at coordinate 53,689 of JAAVFI010000062.1, forward strand.
CGCAAGGCATTGCACGACATCGAATCACGTGGTGTTCAGCCTGTTATCGTGGGCGGCACAGGTATGTATCTCGAAAATCTCCTTAAAGGCACCGAACTGCCGGAAGTGCCTGAAAACGAGGAGCTGCGGCGTTCGCTCAAAGGAAAGAGCATCGAGGAATTGACTGAGATTCTGGCCGCTACGAAGCAACTCCACAATACTACGGATGTAGATACGGCGCAGCGCGCGATAAGGGCAATCGAGATTGAGACTTACTATGCCGAGCACCCCGAGGAGGCACGGAAAGCGCTTGCCCCTGAGCCTGTTCCGGCGGTGATAATCGGCCTTGATGTGCCTCGCGAAGACCGCCGACGGATGATAACCGAGCGGATGCGCCGAAGGTTTGACAGCGAAAATATGTTGGCTGAGGTCGAAAGACTCATTGCATCGGGAGTAAAACCTGAAGACCTCATTTACTACGGATTGGAGTATAAGTATCTGACTCTCCATGTGATAGGCGAACTCTCGCGAAGTGAAATGGAGGAGCAGCTCGAGACGGCAATACATCAGTTTGCCAAGCGGCAGATGACGTGGTTCAGAGGTATGGAACGGCGTGGATTCAATATTCATTGGCTACCCTACGATATGGACGACGAAGATTTTTTAGAGAGTGTACGGGCGCTCGTGAAGGATGCGGAGTGTTAGACTTCTTATAGCGCTGATATTCACGGTGCTGTGCAGCGCTCGTGGAGCCGATCTCGCGGAGGTTCCCACCGATGTCGAGACCTTGCGGTATCACCTGCGGCTCGCACCATTGCGTACATCGGACGTATACACCACCCTATTCTGGAACTATACCGATTCGGCCAATTATCGTGCGCTGGAGTTCTGCATTCCTTCCATTACGTCGGAAGACCCGCTGACGGGCTTTATAGCTCCATGGAGCCTTGTGGAACGGACGGCAGGCATCGACAGTATAATCGCCAAAGGGACAGCGATTTCGGCTTACAACAGCGGTGCGCTACAGGGCTTTTCGGCCATACTCTCTGTAACGGCGACATCGGCATCGGTCTCTCTCGGCGGAGCTCGGATTTCAACCATTATCCCCGTGACTTTTCGGCACACGAATGCCGACTCAATCGGCTATCAATCAACAAGGTCGCTCAAAGAATTGCGCAACGACATCTGGCTCGTTCCGCGCCGTAGCCTCGAAGCATCTGCCATTAATTCAATCGACAGTCTGAAAATACACATTGCATCAAGCTCCGACCCGAACGAAGCCTTCTGGACTTACCTCGACCGCGATACCGAACCGGCACTCGCAGCACTCGGAGGCACTTACACCCTCGCTACGGTCCGCGAGGCCGACAGCTCATACTCAATACTTTACATCTCAGGAGCAAAAGCCGCAGCCGCTGCATGGCCACCGCTGCGCGTCAAGGGCCGCCTACTCCCCACAATTTTTGACAAGCACTTCGACCTTCTCTGGGTCGAGCCCTCAGGCCACCTGCTCGACGACGAACTGAGTGCCGACATCGAGCTTGAAGGCAATATCCTATCGCTCCACTTCCCCCTGCACCGCTCCAAGGTGCGATTTCGCCGAATTCCGCGGGAAAATATCTGAAAATACCTTAAAAAATTTGCGAGAGTAAAATTTATACATTAATTTTGCACTCGCAAACGGTCTAAAGCCGCTTCGGTCCTATAGCTCAGTTGGTCAGAGCACCTGACTCATAATCAGGGAGTCCTTGGTTCAAGCCCAAGTGGGACCACAGAAAGTCAAGTAGTTAGCTAATCGCTGACTACTTTTTTTATGTCTACAACTCACCAAAACCTTGCAAAACGCACGGAAGCACGCCCTCTGTTTTCACCAATGTTTTAACCGCTGAGGATTACAGAAAGCAATTTGCTACAAGTACAAGCCGTTGAAAAACGGTGAGTTACCTCTAAAAGTAAGAATCTGCAAAGACAGAAAATCACGCTACATCAATCTTGGTGTTTCAACCAAAGCAGAGGATTGGGATTTTTCAAAGAATCGGCTAAAAGACAGCCACCCAAACAAAGATGAAATTAAGAAGTTGATAACTCGCACTATCTCAATGCTCAAAGAGAAAATAATTGGGCTAAAAGCTGAACAGCAAGACTTTACAGCATGGCGGAAGCTGTCAGCACATTCTACAACGGTGAAACAATCGAAATGCCCGAAATCCGTGTGTCGCATATCATTAAGGGAAGAATCCCCGAAGCGATATACAAGCCCGCTAATCAGCTCTTGGAATCGGACAAAACGATTTACTATGAGCGTAAGATGTTCTGCATCAAAATTCCCACTATCTATGAAACGATTGAGGGGAACAAGCTTACTCTTACCGTTGCCGGTGTTCGTGCCTACAATCACATGAATCTCTATTCTAAAAAGTCAGTAGAGCGATTCAAAATCTTTGTGGGATTCAAAAATCTCGTGAGTTGCAACCTCTGTGTTTCATCTGACGGATTCGTGGAACAGTTAGAAATATCAAACACTTCTGACCTCTATTTGCGTGTTCTTGAAATGCTCAACCGCTACAATCCTGCCAAACAACTGCACCTCATGCAGACACTTGGCAAAACAAGTATGACGGAACACCAATTCTGTCAGATTCTTGGGAAAATGCGACTGTATCAGGCTCTGCCGCAAAAGATACGGCACAACATTCCTCGGTTGCATATAACTGACACACAAATCAATGCCGTAGCAAAAGCCTACATCAGCGATGAAAACTTTGGCTCTTATGGCTCTGACATTGATATGTGGAAGTTTTATAATCTCCTTACGGGAGCAAACAAGAGTAGCTATATAGATAGCTTCCTCGACCGCTCTTACAACGCAACCGAAGTCGCACAAGGCATAACTGCCGCCCTGCATGGTGATGACCGTTATTCATGGTTCATTGACTAATCCTATTTAAGAGAACACTTGCACTATCTGTGTGGGTGTTCTCTTATATTTTTTGTGAGGTTTCGTGGAGTTAGTTTTTTATTTCATACCTCATTATGCCAAAAAACATAATCTTAATTAGCCCCACCAATGACATTTTTTAGTAACTTTGCACTTGATTTAGAGCCAAAGAGTTGGCATACTGAATCAGCGACATATTAAAAGGTGTTATTGAAATTATCTTTCGTTCTTAAACTTGGCGGTTTATATTCCACGAAGATGATTGGCAATAGCACCTGCACTGGTTGCTTATACCCTGCCGTGAATGGCGGATTATATAGCAATATCGGTGTGGGGCTATTGTTTTATCTGTGGAATGGGTACGCCAAGACCTAAGAACAAGATAAAGCAGATACAATCCTCACACCTTTTTCATGTTCAACCTTAACCGTTCCGCCGAGGATTGAGGAACTCGTTACAACAAATGAGAAAACTTGCACTTCTCTTTTTTATCTCGCTAATTTCTTTCGGAGTTAATGCAGAGAAATTTTCATATCATATTAAATCGGTTACAACCGTTCAGAATGGGAGAGATATGAAAACTCAACCCAAAAACATAGTAATCGTGGTAAACACAGATAATTCAACCGTATCTATTGACGGTAAAATCTATAAAATAGTGAGCAGTGCATGGGGCAACTACCCTGAAACATATTTTTATGTGAAGGGTAGTAATAATCAAAAATCTCAATTACTGATTGATTATCAGAATAATCTCGTTGTTTTAGATTCGCGCAATGGTTTCGCTGAAAAATATAGGTTTTATAAATCATCAATAAACTAACTGTCTTGAGATATTAGTATGATAACAAGGAAAGAAGCATTTGATTGTGCCTTAGCTCAGTTAATATCTATCGCACAAGTCGTAAATAATGGCAAAGAAAAATTATATGATTACGCCTTAATATTAAAAGCGAAGTCAGTTCAGCCTTTTATATGTTTGCAACCGTTAGATTATTTTCAGTGGAATGAGAATCAATCTTATGGGGAAAAAAGTTATGCTTTCGCTCCAATTACGCAACCTTATAACACGCACATTATTGGAATGTGTGGCAGGCCATATTTTGGGGAAGTTGGAAAATTTGAGATAATCAAAGCTAATGAACACCCTGCAAAATGGATTCGTGAAGTACTCACAAAACAATATATGAGATTATCGTATGATTGTTTAGGAGTGTTAGATAAATTTGAATTGGCATACGATACCAGTTTCTTTTCTAAAGCACATTCTGAATGGATAAAGTACACCAATAAAGAAGATGATGAGATAATATATTTCCCGTATTATTCTGAATCGGAACGGAAAAGATTATTTGATAGCTTTAATAAACAGGCTGTTGAAGAAATAGTAGATGAATATTGGCAAGAATAGGACTGTCACAAAATATATGATAGAGAATACGATTATATCCCGAAACAAGGTGTTATGACTGCGGTATGCCATTCCAATAAAGACCGTTGGGATAACACTATACCGCAATTAGAAATTTGCAAAACTTATAAATGTGGACTATGTTATAATCGGGCGTTCATGCTCTATGGTCTGTCTTTCAGAGTTCCCGGAACAAGTATATGGCGCAGGGTTATTTACATATTATCTTAACGAAGAAGAAATACATATTATATGGGATTACAGAGCATTGAGAAGAACCTCTAATGATTCTTGCAGAGAAACAACCCTAATGATATGCAGAGATTTATCAGAAGATATAATAGCTCAAATTAAGTTCTCAGCTTGAGTGGTTATCCATAAAATCCAACGAGAGAATAAAACGAAATGAAATACGGACATTTACACGATAATTCTAATTTTAATATACAATAAATTCTTAAATTAACATTTGGCAGTTATAGCGATGATAAATCAGATATACCTCATTACAATTTAGTTACCATGAATGGATTTGATTCTGTACCACCAGGACCCATTCCAGACGAATGGCGAGAATTGGCTGAAAATGTTAAAGATACGATAGGCGAAATTATTGAGTATCATCTTAAACAGAAATAATAGGCGATTTTTCAGGAATTCTCTCTTTATTGGGTGTATTCAGAAAATGTACTATCAAGACAAAACAGAATCATATCTACTCCGTTATTTCTAAAGCTTATCAAAATGAAACACTTTCTAAATATCATAATCAGCTTGATTTCGCTCAGTGTTTGTGGTTGTAGTCGTGATAATAAAACACACTCTCATTATGATTTGAGAGCAGATACTATTATGAATGATGCATTTTGTTACATACCTGATACTTGCATTATGGATGGCGATTTATTCGTTTTTGCTAAGAATTTAATTGATATTGAACAGATATACGCTGATTCAATTACTGATGCGAAACACTATAAATCATGGTACAAAAAAACAGATTCAATATATTTGTCGAATCTAAATTGTCGAAATATTGAAATTGACCTCTGTTTAGAATACATTAGTAACAATATGATTCCTTATATAAAAATATATGGAAATAATTGCACTGCGGCATTGGGGGACGCAGAATGGCTCAATTTGGGAATGAATCTTTATATGATGTTTTTATCACAAGAGAATATCTTGAAAAGCTCAAATATAGATTATTCTCATTGGTGGAAAAAGGAGAATGATGCCTGGTTACGATTTATAGCTAAGTTATTTCCTCTTTTAGATCATGAAATATGCAATGTCACCGGAAGCAGTGCTGCATATGAGATTCCGTACACCTTTAATAAGATAATACAGAATAGAATTATCTGCCTCAAGGAAGTCAATGCAGATAGGCTCCTTAATGAGAGATTGGAGATATCATTAGATAAGTTGTGTTTTCTTATAACTGATATTAATATCAGGCACATGGATTGTGATAAAGATGATTTAATAGAGGATAGTTTTCAACTGTCAAATAAAAAAGAAGCATTAGAGGCATTGAATCAATGGGTAGCAATTAGGACGGATATGGTAAAACCTAATGGTAACGAAGCCTCATTTCACAACGCAACAAATAATCTATTAGATAGTATTACATCAATAATATTCCATATTCGCCATTGACGTACATTTTTTTAAGATTTTCTCTTTTATCGGGTGGATTCAGAAAAAGTACCGTTTATTGAGTTTCAAGGATTATAGAAAGAGTACACTATTAGAAAAATGGAAGTTCCATCATACTATAAAATGCTTAAAATAAATACATTGATTACGAATTATTCCCTTATATGGCTTGCTCAATCCGATAATAATTACTAACTTTACATTACGAGAACATTAACCGCATTATTAACTCCGAAAGCATGAGGGTGTTTTCTCAAATGTTTTAACCGAGTTTGGCGAGTTTGACATAGCGGCTAACTGCAAGATAAAATAAGGTCTTATAGCTCAGTTGGTTGCATCGGAAAGATTCGCTTCGCTCATCTTTCCGATGCCGTAGAGAGCACCTGACTCATAATCAGGGAGTCCTTGGTTCAAGCCCAAGTGGGACCACTTAAAGTTAAATAGCAATATTCAAATCGGATATTGCTATTTTTGTTTTTATACCCAACCCTCCGTACCTGACTAATCACATAATCTTGAAATACACCAAATAGTCATACTGTATTACTACAACCGCCACCTCCATTATCTAAATATGCTTCCTTAATAGCAAACTGTTGAAGAACCTTTCTTTTATATTGTCTAATCCCTATAATACTGTAAATTTGTAATAATGATTACTATTGACGATATAAAGGCACTGATTGCTTCGGATGAGTCGCGCACTCCGTAACTAAAGAAGAGTACCGGCGAACTGAAAGACGGTATGCATGCGGCGTGCGCATTTCTGAACACAGAGTGCGGATGGCTGATTTTCGGCATCACCCCGAAGTCGCTGAAGATTGTCGGTCAGCAAGTGACTGATGATGCTAAAGAACAATAAGAATCTTTATAATCGCAGCTGACACTTGAGAAAAAAATTGCGGGCTATGACAAGGTCGATTACGATTGTTTCGGCAGAGCAGAGCGATGAAATAATCAAGGCTCTCACAGAAAGAGGTAGGCACCGAATGAGGCTATTTCGCGATTTAAGCTTTTCTATGCTGTCCGTCAGTTTAGGTACATCAGATATTTTACTTTCACGGCATAGTTGCGCACGATGCGACTTAGGTTTTCTAAGCCGTTGGCAGAATCATAGGCGATGCAGTCGCTGATTGCCGGACTGATATCCACGATTTCGATGGGACTCGGTGAGGAGCCTCCAGTGCTGGCGGCTATTATCTCGACCTTGGCTTTTGCATCAGCCATAGCGGCTTCAAGACCCTTACGTTCATAGCGCTCCATATTGGAGTTATCGGCCTTCACGATATTGACGCAGGCAACTCCCTTACGTTGTAGGTCATCGCATATTTTCTGGAGCTGTGTCATGTTGCTGACAGTTACTCTAAGTCGCTCGGTCATGAGGAAATTTGACGATTTGTTCTGGTTGAGATAGTTACCTACATCGCTCACTGAGATGTCAGATTCCGAGACTCCGCCCTTCACAAGTGTCTTTATCACGTCCTTTTCGATATCAGAAAGCTTCACGACAGTGCTATCACCGAAGAGCATCTTCGATTTATAGTATTCCTCTAACCCGATCTCTATAGTTACGCGGTCGGGGAGGATGTTTTGGGTGGCAGTACCTGTTACCTCTACGGTACACGTAGATTGAGCCTTAAGAGAGAATGGCATTCCGGCTAATAGCAGGATGATCAGCGACAGGAGATTTCTTTTCATATATTCTGTTTTTTAGTATTTGTTCATATATCTAAACAAATTGTCCGGGAGTTAGTTGGGATTTACAATATTCTTGGTATTTAATTTATTATTGTCACTAAGTAATGGCTACTTTACATCATATTAAGTATGAGAATCGTCTTAGAGCATAAGAGCCACAATAATACACTTGGGTATGAGATTCCCTTTGATACAATTATAGAATAAAAGGAATATTTTGGATCATCACCATATGCAGGTTCAAATCGAGTCCAAAACATTTGTTATATATTTATTAGGCGAATTCTCTATAACAGTCAAGGAGCAGAGATTAAAAAAGCAAATGTCAATCGGAGTCACCACCTCCGAAGCATTAATTTAGTAGAATGAGGGATACAAGTATCTCAGAACTTTTACGTAAATTTGTAGTGAGGTTATTTGGGCCTAAGGATATAAACTTAGAAACGTCAACTTAAGGACATCTATTAAAAACATCAAATTATAAACGTCTACTTAAAAAACGTCTGCTCAAAGAAATTAGCTTAAAGGCAACAACTTTAACAAGCGACATTCACTCAGAGCCTCACACCAATCTTAAAGCTAATTATCAAATTAACAAATCATGAAAAAATATTGTTTGATCATTGCAATGGCATTAGCACTCTTTCAAAATGCCAACGCACAATCCAACGCAGGGAAATATATTGAAGACCTTACATTGGAAAGTAAATACCTTAAAGGAACACGCCATTATTCAGTATACCTTCCCGCTGACTATCAAGTGTCGGAACGCACCTACCCTGTTCTATATCTCTTGCACGGTGCAGGCGACAACCATACCAGCTGGGAACAATTTGGCGAAGTACGCCAAATTGCCGACAAAGCAATCGCCGATGGAGATGCTACCCCGATGATCTTTGTAATGCCCGATGCCCACGAGGGATATTTCAATGAATTAGACAATTCCTGGCATGGAGAAGACTTCTTCTTCAAGGAACTGATTCCTCATATAGAAAAAAACTACAGAGTAAAGACCAACAAACAGTATCGCGCTGTGGCAGGACTTTCCATGGGTGGCGGCGGCTCCATAGGTTACGCTCTGCGTCATCCCGATATGTTCTCGGCAGTTTGTCCGCTTAGTGCGGCTCCCGGTTCCGCCACCTACGATGAATTTATCGAACGCTCTTACCGTCGCATAGGCAAGGAACGCACCGACCGTCAGCCAAAGAAAACACTCGACTCAACATATATCGAAACCAATCTCATCGAGAAATTCCGCTCACTTGATGCCGATCAATTGGAAAAAGTACGTAAGCTAAACTGGTATTTCGACTGCGGCGATGATGATCACCTGAGCATACGTTTAGGAGGAATGCGAGAAGCCATGGACGATAAGAAAATCAATCATGAATACCGCATACGCGATGGTCGCCATAACTGGGAATATTGGAGAGGATCATTGCCTGAGGTGCTGAAATTCGTTTCAAAAAGCTTCCACAGATAATTGGTAAGTGTTAACTCAAGTACACATTATAGAGGTTGCAATTTATTACTGTTCGCTAAATATTTTTGAGGAATTGAAAAATTAGGGCTGGTTCCATTTGTAGGAGTCAGCCCTAAATGATTATTTTGGTGTCGCAAAACAAATCATCAATAACCATGGGCAAAAGTAGTAATTTCTTCGGACTGCCGCCGCAACGGTACGGAAGATTGGATAAAACAGCTCAGGATCATTGATTCCACGACCATTACTTTGTTCTCCAATGCTATTTTTAAGGGTGTGGTCGACATCCCAAGACCGGGAAGAAGAAAGGCGGCATCAAGGAACACTCTGTAATACACACCAACGAGGGTGTTCCATGCGATGTACAGTTCACTTCGGCGGCGACCAACGACTCGTTCATGCTTGCTCCAAGCCATTACCTTCACAGCGAGATAGTGGCACTTGACCGCGCATATGTCAACTATGCCAAATTCGAGAAACTGACTGACCGTAGCATGATATATGTCACCAAAATGAAGAAAAATCTCAATTATGAGGTGCTTGTAGACTATATGCATAAGAACGCGCAGGGCCTTATGGAATACCGTGAGCAAGTTGTGGTCTTCCGAAAAGACGGAATGATACTTCTATGGCGAGAGCGCCAATGCCATAAAGATTCAGATATGGGTCACACTCATTGCCAATCTGCTACTCTCGGTTCTGCAAAGTACGCTGCAAAGGCGTTGGAGCTTCTCGGGGCTGGCGACTATCGTCAGAATAGTACTGATGTATTACCTGAATCTCGAAAAGTTTCTCAATCAGCCCGATGCGGACCTGAAAATAATGCTTGCCGAAGCATCCGAATCTCCACCGGAAGACTCTGAAAATTGCTGAGGGGGCTTGTCGCATATAAAAAGTAAGCCCAACTTCTACCATTCAAGAAGTTGGACTCGCCTTTTTATGGTTTAGAAGACAGTAATAGTTTTGAGCAACTGACTCTCCGTGTCTATTTATTGGCAGGGAGTCCTTGGTCCAAGTCCGGATTCCAACGAATTCGGATTTTTTGTTTACGGGCATATCATACAACTAAAGGGCTTACTCCTGCAAGAGATGCCACCTCAAATTTTATTCTGCCTCAAAAAGTTTTATCGGACAGCAATAATTAAATTTTGAAGCGTGAGATGTTGCCATACTCAACCAATTGCTTAATATAGTCTTCGATTTCCTTGTCATCCCAAAGTCTCTTTCCTTCCGAATCACGTTGCTTCCTCAACGAAATCGCTAATAAAGAGTATTCATTTTCGAGAGTTGTTGCAAACACTCCTTTATCATCAGTGTTAACGGTAACGGGTAAATGATGCCCTTTACCATTTCCCGGGGTATGAAGCTTGAAAATCGGAAGTTCAGAATATAATGTAAATGGCCCTATTTTGAAATTTGAAGATGGATTGGTCTCTATGATTATACCACGATGCTCGACTTTTTCCACTAAATGCTCTTGAATCTGATTTACATCTTTCCAAAAGTTCCTTGGGAACTCAAATATTTGAGTTTTAGCTCCTTCAGAGGATGTTTCACTTGAGAAGAGATAAGTGTCTAAAATCTGTTCTTTTGCAGTCGTATTTTTTTTGCTTTTAAGAGGCTCAACATTACCCAGCCCTCTCATTTTCATGGCTTCCCAATAATGGTAGGCTGAGAGTTTTTGGCTTTTATATACATACCCCAATGATTCTGATAGTTCTTCAAAATGTTTTTCAATGAAAAGCTGTGTCTCAGGTTGAAGAGATATATTCCATTCGAGAGCCCTAAATTTCAGCCAAACTATATTATCCAGCAATACCTGCTTAGGCATAATCCCACAATTATGTCTTTCAGTATAATATTTTCTGGAGTCAACTCCTAACGCCAATGCATGACCTAAGCGATTGGTAGTGGATAACTGTAGAAATTCCAAAGCCTCATCGATTGACCTAAGGCCATGAATAAGGTCATAAAAATCTTCTCCTACATGATATGTAAAATTAGATATTCCTTTTTCTCGCAATTCTTTATATGTCTCTGCAAAAACCTCCGGAGGTGTTAGTAGTTCATTTCCGGCAGCGTCGACCCCAACGAATAAGATCCCTTTAGTGGTATTATTGGAACGAAATTCCTCAATTAAAATTTTATTATATTCCCTAAGGTTCTTTCTCAAGTTATAAAATCTGATTTCACCGTCCTGCTTTTTGACATTATCTGATCTCTTACTAAAATGAGCTATTAATGTCACAGTCGGATTTATATTGTCTTCAAATATTTCTCCTTTCCCGAAGATGGATTCTCTGAAATTAAGATGTCGTATTTTAGAAATCTCATTCGGCATAACTCTTGCTTCAAAGCTTTTTGGAATAGTGCCTATTATGGAGGATTGAATTGCGTAAATATATGCGATATCAGTATAAAGTTTTTTTAGATTACATTTGCCCAACTTTTTATTATTGTTAGTTTCATTTCCTAAGGATGCCACAAACCTATACTTCATATCTTGATAAGTTTTGAAATTGTTAAAACCAATTAAAGCGTTTGTCTGAACAAATTCACGTCTTACTTTATTCTTAATCAAGAAATAAAGGAACACCTGAGGCGCAAATTTCCGAAATGGTTCTTTACCACTGAAATAATGACAAAAGAATTTATAAAACAAAGATCTTTCGCCACTTAAAATCATAAATGGAGAATCTAAATCTTTAGAAGATTCTGGAATAGTAAATCCATACTCATTCCAATTCAAAATTGCATAGTCATATTTCAGTCCAGATTGTGTCTTAATTATATGATCGCTTATTTCGGCTAAATTTCCCAAAAATTCATCTTTTAAATTATCCAAAAACTGTTCATCGCTAAAATCTAAAGATGGAGCATCAATATTTTCAAGATCTTTATTTAACAGCATAGTAAGAAGTCTCATCCTGATAGCTGCCGCAATCTCTATCCATTCAAGTAAAGTCTTCTTGATATCAGAATATCTGGAGACAATATCGTATTCCTGATGTGCGCCTAAGCTAAAAAACAGTCCATTATACTTATCCTGTTTTAAAGAAGTCCAAATATCCGGATGATTCATAACGGCTATCCAATTCAAATCGAAAACATCAGTCGATGCGTTCAGATGAGCATGGGTATCACTAAGCGTCTGTGAAAGAATCGTGTTAATTTTAAGATCGTCATGGCGGATAATATTTGGCCAGCAAAAGGAGTCTCTCTGGTTGTTTATCATGACGTCACGCCGTGCTAAGGAAGGTAAAATAAGCAAATCTTCGCCGGTAAGGAGTGTAAGGTCGCGCCATCTCAACAAATGACGATAGATTACGCATGGTTGCTTCCCCGATAAATTCAGCAACTTATTTCCACATTTTGCCAAAGGAATAAAAACCCTATCATATGCAGTATAACGATCCTTATGGGAATAACCCATATTGCAGTCTTCATCAAGCATTAACTCATCTTCCAGCCAATGTTGCAAGATGCCAATTTCACTTTGGGTAAAATTCCTTTCTCTCCATTTTATTGATTCTGTGAGCCTCTCGTAAAAATGAGTATTCCTTTTTTCTATATCCATAACCTCCGCCTCCGCAATCCATTCAGGTGCGAAGTCATAAAAAAGTACCTTGATTGTCGAACGAAGCAAATCCATAGCGGTTTAGAACGGCTTTATTTAATTTAAAAAGATACAATCAGTTTATTTCGAATAGCTTCATCCATAATTCAAGTTGATTACGCTGCCGAGATGTTTGAAGCACTTCAATAATCTTTTCGACATTGTAATTCACAATTTTCCCAGCTTCAGTTCTTTTAATTACATCTGAAACAGCAAGTCCCTTGATTTCGTTCGTATATTGATTAAGCAGTCTATTATAGACAGATTTATTGTCACCAATATAATCGGGACCGAAGTACTCAAGTAATTTTGAGATGAGAGCTGTTTTCTGCTTATCTGTCAGAACAGTTTTAACCGGTTTTGATGATGATTTTTCTTGTTTCCTTTTTTGTTGCTCATCATTTTCATTTTTCCTTTTGTGCTCAACATAATCAAAAATATCATTAAAGATTTTCTTGATTTGTTGGTTTATCTTTTCTTCCCTGTTTTTGCCAATTATATTTACCACTTTTTCTCCAAGTTTATTATTTGCAAGTTCGCTGATAAAATTAGATAATGGCTTCAGGAAATTATATACGATCATATGGCTATCGTTCGCATTATAACTACGCGAATGGGTACGCTTCTCGCTGTTGAAGATATTACCATAAAATTTTATTATTTTGTCAATGCCTGTATGGTCGTGATCCTCAAATCTTTGACCAACAGCATTTGCAAAAATTGCAGAGATCACCTCACCATTTCGCAAAATAGAATCAGACATAAGACAGTGTAATCTCCCAGCGTCAGAATCATGAGCTATATGCATGCGGTGCTCTATTGAGTTATCTATAAGTTCACTCAATAGAGAGAAACTGTGACTCAGAGAGAAAGAGTACATCGAATCTACAATTTGATTAAACCGTTTATAACAAAATTCCGGATTGGTCAAGTTGTAGAATGGAGCCATTATATCGAAAGCATAATAACCTGTATTTAAATTAAATTCAGCAAAAGCCGCAGCCCTTGAACCTTGTCGGAAGTCTTCTTTTCCAAGATAAAAATTGTTCAAATCTGATGAACTCACAGATCTACTTATGAAGAGTATAAAAAACTCAGCCAATCGATATTTGCTTTCATCAGATATTAGTTCTTCCGTGAGGTCTGCTTCTTTTAGCTTCTTTTCCTCCTCTGATATCGTTTTATTTTCTTTAAGAGCATTTAATTCAGCTTGTTTATCATCGTATGTTGCAATTATTTTATTGCAATAACTCAAAAGAGAATTCAAAGAATTATCCTTATCTTTTTTATCACTGCCATTTATGATTCTTTTGTCAAAGTGAAAGAAGCGGCTTGTATCTGTTGGAAGCAGTTCTCCCGGCAAATATGTAAAATATGCACCATTAATTAAAGTCTGGAGATCATTAGTAAAATCAAACCGATGATCCACTTGATAAAGGCCAATGACATCTGCGTTGACTTGGTGTTTCGAATCATCATACAACTCGAATGTGACAACATCATAAGCTTCATATAGCATTATTGAATACAGACTCTTGATAAAGAAAATCATTTTCTCCTTATTGACATCCATATGGTCAAGACTCAATAGGTTGATGATATAAAATACATCTCCTACCGATACATTGTAGCTGAAATTGTCACCATATGTGATCTCACTGATAGAATCACTTATAAGCTTAACAGTATTGCTACCTCCGGCATTGTATTTTCTAAGTAATTCATGATCGAACGTAACTTTCAGCCATGTTACAATGGATTTATTTAAGACTGTATTCTGTGTATCGTCCACCCATTCTATAATCTTGACTCTATATTTTTCCGGAAGCTGTTTTGACCAAGTATAGTAGAAATAATTTTTGAAAGTACTCTTATTTGATAATAATATATCTTGTTGGGTATTCTGATCGGTTATCTCCTCCATTGCATAAAGCATACCGAGCATTGACATAAGCTGGCGAAGATTATTAGGAACAATTAAGGATACACCACCCTTACTATTGTAGAACAGAAAACGTGTTTTTCTAAAAATTATCTGTACAATGGCATCTTTGATTGTTTTATATTCCTCTATTGTTTGCGATGAATTGCCGGAAATATTTTTAACCCTAAGTCTCTGTCCACATATTCCATACACAGAAGGCATATGTATTCTGATAGCTATAGGCAGGAGCTTGATTAGATACTTCTGAGCCATGTCTTCAAATTTGGGCAAACTACTATGGAATATTCGCCCTTTGACACTATTTGAAATACCTATAGCAATAACTTGCTCAAGTTGCTCAAAGTTGACTGCCATCATCACTATACATTTTGAGCATGAAAGATATTTACGTATTTGTTCACACATCTCATACGCTTCTGACATATTCATATCAATATCATCTATCGTAATCAAGAGTTTATCTTTGCTCACAAATTTTAAGAAACCATCGAATAGATCCTTAAGCTGAATCTTCAAATCAATCGCTGATGCAAGAGAGTCAAGCTCCGTCAATTCGGAATAAGATGCTTCAGAATTCTTATGGAGATTAAATACACTACGCTTTACTTTTTCAAAGCAAGACGACAAATTCCTGTAAGCAATACGGTCAAGAGATACACCTTGTGCTTTTGCCTCTTTCTTTAACGTTCCATATAGATTACCGATAACAACTTCCAGAAGGTTATGATCTGTATCAAAAAACGAAGGGTCTATTATGTCAAGTTTATGGAATTGAGTAGCTTCAATTTTCTTACATCCGCTATTATCCAAGAATAACTTAGCCTCATCCTTGCGTTTTATATTAGGACTATTGACAGAGGTTATTATCTCACTTACTGTCTGCATACATGATGTCTTCCCCTCTCCTCTGTCTCCGCAAAAACATACTATTTGTGGCGTATCTTCTAATGGAGACACTAAGTAGCTATCTATAAGACGTAATGCTTTTCGATATTGAGAAGCAAAAATAGAACTATCATAACATTCATGTTCAACAATACGACTGCCTTCTTGACCAATATTATATACCAGCATAGTTTTTCAATTTTGTAGTAAAATACTTTTATTCAACTTTCCTTATCATCAAAAAATATGACTCTTACAAAATTACAAAATATAATTGAATGCAAGAACAGAATTCTCAATAAATTGAAAGTATTTACTCCGTTAGAACCCAGCATCCGTATAATCTGCAGAAGAAATATCCTTAACAGGCTTGATAACACATTGCTGCCGCCCCTTACCGAGCCTCTGTATTCGTAGGCTGAGTCGACATTCGGGAGTACTGTAGGCATAGTCTCATTAATCTGCGTAAGAAAGGGATGCTGGAGAATAGTTGTCATAGGAATCAGCACAGCCTCGTATAGAAAAGGGCATCCTTGATTGCGCCATTGTAGATAGAATGCAGTCGTTCTTGAAGAAGTAGCACAGAAAACTTCTTGATGAATGACGCACGGAATAATCTGCATAAGCGGAAAAATTCAACGAGTTTAGAGTCAGGACAATAGAGGCAGTACTGACATCATCTCGGCATATTCGTACGACATTGTCATGGCACTATCCTCTAAGGTCTATCGAGAATTGAACGAGTCGTACGATATCTGCTTAAGATTTGAGCCGGTATGATTATCCGTTATTTCCACTTATCGAATTAGGGTAATTCTATTAACCCTAAGGACTTTAGATAATTATATGTTGGATCGTAGAAGTCTGGATTTCTGCTCTTATCATCGAGACATCCATTCGTGCAACCAGACCCTTCTGGTACGACAATAATCATTCCTGCTCGAGCACGTGTAAGCAACACCCTATAAGCGTTCTTCATATAAAAACGCTTTATATTTTGGGTCTCTGTATCATTCATGCGGAAACTCCATTCGCGCCCATTGAATTCCCAGTATGTCCAACTATTTGTTTCCGGATTATAACGAAAGTCGGCATCCCACAAAATTGCTGTTAAATCGAGTTCAAGGCCTTGTACAAAAAATTCGTTGAGGGCAATTTCTAAGAAATTAGATGACAGGATGTTGTCGCCTGAGGCTAAAAACCACTTGGACACTTTATCTAAGAACTCGCTAACTTTTTTGATTTCAAAGCCTAATGGACGTAATCTTGCCGCTTTTGACGACATAAGGATTCCTATACGGATGTCGTCATCTTCGCCATCGAGATTAAAACCTCGATGTTTCAAGAATAATCTTCGTTCACGCAATTTGTGCTTTGCACGTTCGATATCACGAGTAATATAAATCGGGAACTTTGTCTTGAATGAATCATAAAGAGTTTTAGCTTCCTCGGTGCTACACTCAAGTAATTCATGCACAAATTTGGCAACTTTGTTGCTTCTGCTTGATCGTTGGCAAGCAGTAAGATGCAGTGAAGAATCAAAAGTGAGGCGTCCCTGCTCTTTGAAATACTCTGAATATTCATCAATTGAGACACCGTTATGGCTATTATATTCAGCCCCCTTAAATTCCTCTGACATGTAGATGTGCCAACCTGCAAACTGAGAATCTGATTTGATAGTTTCGAGCCATTTGCAGATTCCAGATTCTCCAGAGTGTATCTCTTGTCCACCACCAACTAAGCAGACAAATACACCCCAATCCTGTTGATTCATATCCCACAGAAGTAGTCCAGGCTCCGAGAACGAGAAGTATTCGTCCTGCCAATATTTACGTCCATTTGGGCCTGGATTTATCATTTTTGACTTATTCCATGCTCTTTGCGCTTCGTCAAAAATGATTATATGCTGACTGCCAGGCTCAGCGTCCGATCTAAAACTTACTCTGCCACTACCAGGTGTATAGTCGAGCCGTTTGCTAAATATTTCCTTCTTATACCCATACGCATCTCTAATAATAGTCTCGATCGAGACCAGATTTATTGGTCGATTTAGATTTGATTTATTCCTTTTTAGATCTTGTTTTAGAGCTTCTGTTAGCACTTTAACCAAAGGTCCATTTCCTGAAAGCATACTGGCCCCTTCGTTTTGCAAGGCAACAGAAATATTCAGATCAACAAGTGTCTTGCCCGCTCCAGGGACACCTGTTACGAAACAGATAGATTTATCCTTTCCTGCTGGTCAATTTTTGGTTTCCGGCACCACTGTGTTTATAATATAATTCTCAGCATTGAGCCGAGTCTCCTTTGAAGATTCCCCAATTGAAAAGCCAGTTACATTATTCTGTTTCCATACATTACAAGCTGCTTCGATAATGGTGGGATTGGCTTTGATTGAGAATATACGAGTCAATTATCCTCATCTGTCTCACATCAAGGCTCTTTGCCATTATCCCATGCGATATCTTATAAACGATACACAAGGCTTATCGGAGCGGGAAAGACAATACGCCCTGCATCAATCTACGCATATCGACTTCTTGATTATCAACCGAGTTACCAAAGAACCACTCCTTGCGATTGAGACTGATGGCTATAGTTTTCATAATGAAGATACTGAACAGTTTCAAAGAGACCGAATGAAAGACAGGATCCTTGCGTTATACGGTCTTCCTCTGCTACGTCTTTAAACAGTAAGTCATAGCGAGGAGCAGAAAATAGTTGATATGCGAAATACGAGATAAATAACTATTAGGGATGATAGTTTTGTTCCCATAAGTCCCATTATCAGAACTTCGAGCCGCCGTTCGAGATTCCTGATAGCTGGGAGTGGGTAAAATTGGAACAAATAGCATCGTCGAATATTGGATTAACTTATACTCCCGCAGCCATAGTTAAGGAAGGTATACCTGTTTATAGATCTAATAATATTCAAGACAATCGCATTTGTTTGGATGAACTTGTCGAAGTATCATGCGACATTCCCGATAAGCAGATGTTGAATAATGGCGATTTGTTAATTTGTGCTCGAAACGGAAGTAGAAGACTCGTGGGTAAAAATGTCATAATTGATGGTTTAATACGTCCTACGTCTTTTGGTGCATTTATGGCTGTATGTAGAAGTCATTATAATCGTTGGATTAAGATCTTGCTAGATACTTCTTACTTCAATTTATATCTTGATGAATCTAATTCTACAACAATCAATCAAATAACACAAAAGATGTTGTTGGACTTTTCAATGCCATTTCCGCCAGAGAGAGAACAAAAGAGAATTGCTAATTATATACAGGAGCTATTTGATGTTATTGATTCTGTTAACCAAAGTAAAGATGACTTGAAGGTTGCGATAACATATGCCAAATCCAAGATTCTTGAACTTGCGATGCAAGGTAAGCTTGTGCCTCAGGATGCCTCAGACGAACCTGCCGCCGATATGCTTAAACGCATCAATCCGAAGGCTAAGATTATAACTGATAACCCACATTATCCGCAATTACCGGATAATTGGGTGTATGCGGCGCTTGAAGATATTGTTGATTACGAGCAGCCGCAACCTTATATTGTCACAGATACAGCCTATTCAGACTATTATGCAACACCGGTTTTAACAGCTGGCAAATCGTTCATATTGGGATATACAAATGAGACAAATGGCATATATGGTAAATTGCCCGTGATCATCTTTGATGATTTTACTACAGACTCTCGCATAATTGATTTTCCATTCAAAGTTAAATCATCTGCGATGAAGATTCTTTCAGTAAAAGAGGGGATTAACATAGAGTATGTAGCAGCATTTATGTCAATCACTCGGCTAATTGGAGATACTCATAAAAGATATTGGATATCTGAGTATTCAAAACTTCTAATACCGTTGCCGCCAATTGCAGAACAGACAAGAATAATTGAAGCAATTAGAATATTTACGTCTAATTTGGATTCAATCCAGCGAAATCTGAATTAGATTTAGATAATCAATGAATTCTTCTATCTTAGCCACAATGCGTTTTTGTTCCTCTATTGGAGGAATTGGCACAAGGTATTGCTTAACAATTGCGGGTTGAGCTCGGGTTAGACTTCCTCCTACACCTGAGACTTGGCTGCACAGCAATTTTCTAAATGAAGGACAAGAAAAATAATATTTGGCATAAGGTGCGTATAGATTTTTTGAGCGTACAATAATCCATTCAGATGATGCGATCTTAGTGTTATTCATTTTATTACCAACAATCCATACTCTATTAAGGTGTGGATTGATTTTACACAGCAATATATCATCCTCCGATACCGTCTGTTTGGTAGAACCGATCTCCTTGCCAGTAATATACTCGGGCTCTCCTTTTGAGAAAACTGGGATACTATAGAGTTCAAATTTCTCATCTGGGGATTGTAACGGATTGATATTTCGCGGACTATAGGAGTTGATGTCGGCAATGCTAACATACACCCAATTATCCGGTAATTGCGGATAATGTGGGGTGTGTTATCTTATAATCATGTTCAACCAATATTGAATGTGATATGATAACTAAGTACAAATCTTTCCTTTCGCACCAAGATCTGGCTGCGAATACTGTCCGCTCTTATGTATGGACAGTAACCCGCTTCCTTGAAAAATACAAGGAGGTAACGCGAGAAAATCTACTCGCTTATAAAGGCTATCTTGTGGAACACCACAAGCCTCAAACCGTCAATCTCCGTCTTCAGTCTATCAATAAGTATCTGGAGTTTATTAAAAAGGAGAAACTCAAAATGCGCTTTATAAAAGTGCAGCAGAAAAACTTCCTCGAAAATGTAATCAGTGATGCTGATTACAAGTTTCTCAAAACAAAACTAAAGAAGGACGGACATACCTCATGGTATTTCGTCGTATGGTTTCTGACAGCTACCGGTGCTCGTGTGAGCGAACTGCTCCAAATCAAAGCAGAACACGTCCTACAAGGCTACCTCGACATCTACTCTAAAGGTGGAAAGTTGCGTCGTCTTTACATTCCGAAGAATTTGCGTTCGGAGGCTACTCAATGGCTTAGAGAGCGGGATATAGAATCCGGGTATCTATTCCTCAACCGTTTCGGGGAAAGAATCACGACTCGAGGCATTGCACAGCAGCTTAAACTCTTCGCCCGAAAATATGGTATCAATGAAGCCGTGGTTTATCCTCACTCCTTCCGTCATCGCTTTGCCAAGAACTTCCTCGACCGCTTCAACGATCTGGCGCTGCTTGCCGACCTAATGGGGCACGAAAGCATCGAAACAACCCGAATCTATCTTCGACGCACAGCCACAGAACAGCAAGCCATAGTTGACAAGATAGTCAACTGGTAGACCCCCAAAAAGCATCTTTGCAATCCTTATAATCAAGATTGCAAGGATGCGTCTATACTATCCAAGCAAGAATATAATTCCTCAATTCTAGCAACAATACGCTTTTGCTCTTTTAACGGTGGGATTAGGATTGGTATTTCTGCCATTTTCCCTTTATTTACTATAGAGATAGTTATTGCAGCTGAAAGAGAACGAATAATATCTTGGAATATATTAGCATTACAATAATAATATAAGAATTTCGGATAAAATGAAGAATCAGGTATGAGCGTGTTTATTTGCTGATTAGTTGCTCCTAAACGATTTATATATCCGACTTTTCCAATTGAACCTATACAACATATTGCGATTGAGTCCTTGGGAATTCTTCGGGATACTTGTAAACCTTCCTCA
Organism: Bacteroidales bacterium; assembly: GCA_014800815.1. Classification (GTDB taxonomy): domain Bacteria; phylum Bacteroidota; class Bacteroidia; order Bacteroidales; family Muribaculaceae; genus CAG-873. The sequence goes on from JAAVFI010000062.1 coordinate 75,024, forward strand.
GAAAGATACTCTGATGCCTCTGATATTATTTTTTTATCTAAATCCTGAGGTTTATAAAAAGGATACTCCTTTCCATAATATAGATGATTAGATTTAGAAGGAGTACATCCTGTTACTACATCTGCAATATCCTTTAGCTTAAAAATAGACCATCCAGTGGGGATATTCCAAGAATGTGGGTTATCGGTTATAATCTTGGCCTTAGGATTTATGCGTTTGAGCATATCTACGGCAGGTTCATCACTTGGATCTTGCGGAACAAGTTTCCCCTGCATTGCTAAATCAAGAATCTTGGTTTTAATCAACCTTATATTATTCCTTAGACCTTCTTTTTCATTCTCTAAATCCTCCATAAAGGAAGAAAACTTCTCATACCATTGAACGATTACCCTTTGTGTCGTTAATGGCGGTAGGGGAAATATAGAGTCTGCTACTTTATCTGAATTCAGATTTGAAACAGCACTTCCACTTGCTTTATCAGTAAACTGTTCATACGCAAAAGTCGAAGAGAGTAGCAGATAGAGAAAATCTTTGTCGAAAACATCTCCAATTGGGGATATAACTAGCCAACCGTCATGAATACAACCATCGATATTAAGGATATAGGGGCGCCCAAAACTCATTGAGTTTGTTAGAAGAAAGTCTCCTTTATGAACGACTCGCGATTTGGATACACCTGCTGGGACTATCTTTTCTTTTGTGGTGTTAATATATTTTCCCTCTTTATCAGTATCGCCTATCTTTATCCAGTTGACTCCGTTTTCATCATCGGTTAAGAAAGATTTGATTGGACGAGGAGACCCTCCTCGTCCAACTTCACATATTTCTCCAAGCCGAATCCACTCCCAGCTATCAGGAATCTCGAACGGCGGCTCGAAGTTCTGATAATGGGACTCAGCGGAAGATGTCTTAGTCTTTTTGGGACGTTTAATTTTACCTTCGGCAATGAGTCGTTCCTTCTCGGCACGAATGCGTTCGAGAAGTACAGAAGCAGGTTCATCGTTGGGGTCTTGCGGAACGAGTTTACCTCTTATAGCGAGGTCAAGTATCTTTTGGCGGAGTTTTTTTGTATCCATCAGTCTTCCTCGATATTTAGTTTTGAAAATAACGATTCAAGTTGAGCAACCGCAGATGATATATTATCGCTTTTCTCCTTTATCGAAGCCATAAGCTCAGAAAGAGTTACATTCTCTAAGTCATCATCCTTGCGAATCCATGTGATGTCCAAGCTGGTTTTGTCGCGCTTAAGTAAATCTGTGACATCATATTTGCGCCAGCGTCCGTTGGGTTCTGTTTCCTCGTTATAAGTTTCTTTACGACCGGCGATATTGTCGGCGTTATAGCACTTTACGAAATCGTCAAGATGATGACGATGCATAGGATTTGTGGCCAAAGTGTGTTTCACATCTGTGCGGTAATCGTAGTACCATACATCTTTGGTAGGTGTGCCTTTTGTGAAAAACAGCACATTGGCCTTTACTCCCTGCGCATAAAATATTCCTGTGGGAAGTCGGAGGATTGTATGCAGATTGAAGTCTTTAAGCAATCTTTGTCTTATAGTCTCTCCTGCCCCACCCTCAAAGAGAACATTATCAGGTAGGACAACTGCTGCACGACCACCATTTTTCATCGACAGCATCATGTGCTGCAAGAAATTCAGCTGATTATTCTTTGTCTGAACGTAGAAGTCTTGTCGATCTATTTCAACCGATCCGGCAGGGCGTGTACCGAACGGAGGATTTGCAAGGATTACATCAACAAGCACATCCGATTCCTTTTCAAGTGAGTCGCGACATTCTATAGGACTCCTATCGGTGCCAATACCATGCAGATAAAGATTCATTGAGGCAAGCGTAACTACAAGTGCAGTATTGTCAACGCCATGCAGGGATTTATTTTTAAGAAAATCCTGTTTCACACGATCGGCTGACTGAGACTTCATGTAATCGTAGGCTGCAAGGAGAAAACCGCCTGTGCCACATGCCGGATCAAGGACAGTTTCACCAATCTGAGGACGAGTAACATCAACCATCGCCTGGATTAGAGATCGAGGAGTGAAGTACTGCCCTGCACCACTCTTTTTATCCTGACCATTCTTCTCCAGAATACCCTCATAGATCGCACCTTTTACATCGCCCTCCATAATAAGCCAGTCTTCTTCGGCAATCATGTCGATCACCTTCTTTAGATATACGGGCTTATCAATTTTGTTTTGAGCTTTAGTATAGATTGTACCTATGAGGTTATCTTCCTTGCTTAATGTATCGAGAATCTTCTCGTAAGTATTTACAAGGTCTTCTCCCATCTCCCCCATTAAGTCGCTCCAACGACAACCGACAGGAAGAGCGGATTCCTCGCCGAAAGTCTCCACATTCTCATCGTCCATTTTCAAGAATAGAAGATAGGTGAGCTGGGTAATGTAATCTGTAAAACCTATACCCTGTCCCGCAAGTGTGGTTGCGAGCGTCCATACTTTCTTTGTTAAAGACTGAGGGGTGGTAATATTATTAGCCATAGGGGATTATGCTGCTTTTTTATTAAATATCAAGAATTGTGAAAGAGAGAGTATAGCCTCTTTTGCAGAGTCGGCATTACCAAACGAGCGGATAATTTGCGCGGCAATCGTTTTATCGTAATCGCGGATATCCTTCAGTTCTGTTGAACCATTCGTCACGATGTATCCTACAATCTGACGAATCACCTCCTTCTGAGTGTCAGTCAAAGGTCGCTGTACCTGACCGCACCAGAGCTCAAAGCGCTGGGCTGCCATTGAGGGAAGACTTCTCAGCTCGGGTATAAGGTGCATTGCATAGCGTATCACCTGAATGATATTCGTCAATGCATCTTTCTCATCCTTTGTGGTAAATTTCTGTACATCTTTAGGGCTGAGAATTGAATAGTTGTTCCACAGCTGCGATACATTGAACTTATGATTTACCTCTCGTAGTTTACGGTCAAGATCTTTGAGAGTGGCGTATGTCAGCGGTTGGCCGGTGTTATTATAAATAATTCTCAAAGCCTCAATTTCATCTCGGTGGGCCTCGATATACTCTTCAAACGCCTTCGTAGTAGATGACGCCTCTTCAATAGAGAAGCCTTTCTCTATAAGAGAATCCTCACCGGGCTGAAGAATATTGATGAAACCTGCGTTGAGTACACAGAGATATTCTCGCGCATCAGGATGAACAGCAAGAGGCCTTACGAGTCCTTTGCGTTCATTATTCGGTTCATTTACATTTATATATGCCGGCAAAGTGCACGCTTCAAGCGCCTGATAGATATTTGCGGAGATATCGCTCATAGATACATGCGCAAGCTTTTCAAATTCACTGCGTTGCTCCTCAGAAGCCTTGTTATGGATTCGAGCCAATCGTGCAGCAATAAGGCGTAAATGGTCGTCGTGTACTTCGCCATGAGTAAGACGTTCTAACAATTGGCGAAGAGTTATGGTCTGAGTGGAGCGGTCGTCTCCCTGCGTAGGTATTGTATAACCATGCTCAGTTACACCTACAGCATCTACCAAAAAGAAAATATCCTTGCTATACGCATTAGGAGTTACGTTGCGCAATTGTTCATCGCCGATAGTCCGAACGCCACGTCCTTTCATCTGCGTATAAAGCGGTTGAGACTCTACGTCGCGCATAAACATCACTACTTCAAGCGGCTTCACATCCGTACCGGTAGCGACGAGAGTCACTGTGACGGCTATTCGGAAATCTTTGTCATTTCTGAATGAGCGTATAAGAGCGTTGCTATCTCCGGCCGAGTATGTGATTTTCTGCACAAATCGGTCGGGATTTATCGTTATCTGATCCGCAAAGACTTCTTTTGCTATATTTACAATATTGGTAGCGTGCGCATCATTCAGCGCAAAGATAAGTGTCTTTGGCAGATAGTCCATATTGGGATCACGCTGCGGATCTATAAACATTTCTGAATACACAGCATCACGAAATGTCTCCAGAATAAGCTTTATCTGTGCCGGATTTACTATACTCCTGTTAAGTTCTGTTGCCGTATAGTTTCTTATCTCCCGATTCTTTACATCCTCGACTTTACCATTATAGCGAGTGATGCGGCGTAATTTATCTCCTTCGCGTATAGCACCGCCATCTTCAGTTGCCCGAGTCTTAATTCGATATACTCGATAGTCGACATTAACACCATCAACAATAGACTTTTCAAGAGTATAGTTTACCACTTGATTATTGTTGAAGAAAGCCAGAGTCTCCGGCACGGGAGTCGCTGTAAGGCCAACGAGTTTTGCAGTGCTGAAATATTCAAGCACTGCGAGCCAGTTGCCATAGATTGATCTATGACATTCATCAATGATAATCATATCGAAGAAGTCGGGCGGCAAAAGGGGATTGGGAGGCAGAGTCATTGTTGACGTTACCTCTTCAGTAGCTTCTTCATCATCTGAATCTTCGATATGTTGGCCGGAAAGCAGAGAGAAAAGACGCTGAATAGTAGAAATTACTACCTGATCACTTTCCTTGACCTTGGCCGATTTAAGACGATTTACCTCAAAGATAGTATTTAAGGGATCTCCATTCTCCGTTAACCGGAAAGTTCCAAACTCACCCTCAGCTTGCTTGCCAAGGTTGTTACGGTCTACCAGAAACAAAACTCGCCGCATAGGAGTGTAATTCAACATTCTATATGTAGCAAGGCAGGCAGTATAAGTCTTACCGGCGCCTGTCGCCAACACCATTAATGCACGATTTTGGCCTGCGCGGAAACTCTTTTCCAATTCAGTAATCGCTTCATACTGACAATCGCGGAGGCCGCGTTTCTGTAATGTTGGCAAAGCGGCGTAGTAATCCGTAATACCAAGCATTCGGGTAATTTCTTTAGGCGTGTGTATCCTTTTAAGAGATTCATAGCATCCGGACGAATCTCTTAAATCTCGATAATATAAGTCCCTGCCATTACTAACATAAGCTAATGGTAATGGATTCAGCCAAGCTTGACACCAATTCGGAACACTCTTTGTGTAGTGTTCGGCTTGTTCGGCCACATTTGGGTCAGTTACATCTACTTCCTGACGCTTAGCTTCTAACACTCCGACTGCTTTACCATTTATAAATAGCAGATAATCAGCCTCGCAATTGCCGGTCATTAAACCTTCTTCGACTGCGACAGCAGATATCTCCGGAGAGTAGTGGTCTCTATCTACCACAGCCCAGCCGGCCTCCGCAAACATACGGTCTATTTTCTCTCTCGCTATCTGTTCTGGTGTCATAATTCATATTCTGATAAGACTGAATTATCGGATGTTGCAAAAATAGTGAATTATTTCGATAACAGCGCTGTAAATTACCAATTTTCTCGTAGATTTTCAGGTGATAATTCAGGACAAGAGAATATTGTTGTATTATATTAAACTCTACATATATAATGAGGAGTTCGAATCGAGTAGAAGTTAAACACTAAATCACAGGGCGTTTATATCCTACTCGATTCATTCTGCCATCTGCAGCTTGATATTGGTCTTTTCCGACCTTTTACAAAAAAAATGAGGGGATAGTGGAAAATTGCGGGGAAAAAATTTGGTAGGAAAGGTGTTTTTAACTACATTTGCAAAATATTAATAAAATAATCTATCCATGAAAAGACTTTACTTTGCTTCAATAAAACGTTTCACATTGCTTGTCGCTGCCGTCTGTTTCTCGCTTTCGGCTTTCGCTGCTGCCCCTGAAAATCTATATCTGCTCGGGGCTGTCTCTGACAATGGTACCATGCCTGCTGCAAAATACGATTGGACGGGGTATAAATTTGAGAAGGACGGAGATACGTATACTCTTAAGAATATCGAATTCTTTGCCAGCTTTGGCGCACAGTCGGAATTTATAATCGCACTGGATAACGGTAGTCTAAATAATATTAAGAATAAAACTTTCTGTGAAGTCAATAACAATCCGTTAGTGTTCGTTGACGGAACTTGTACTGCAGAATTAAAGAGATTTATAAATCCTACCAATCCTTCAACAACGACTTTACTTGCCGAACCCGGCAAATACGATGTCACGCTGGAATACAGCCCTGCCACGGATAGCGCCAATGATACTGCGCTTCTTAAACTTGAGAAGGTGCAGGATATCGAAACGGGCGTTGCAAATCCCGAAGTGGCAGACGGAGCACACATTGAGTATTTCACTCTTACAGGTATCAAGGTCAGCGCTCCTACCCTCCCCGGCCTATACATTTGCCGTCAGGGAAATAAGGTATGGAAAGAACTCATTCGCAAATAATTTCATTACATATAGTATGCTGTGAGCATAGATTTTACGATTGAAATTTCGGAGGTTGTCTAACAATCGCCGTTTTGTTCATTCCTTAAAAAGACTCCCGTATGATTCGTATTGAATTGTACGGGAGTTTTTTACTTTTATTTTCTTATAGCCTTAAAATATTGTGGATTGTCAAATGAAAGTCTGTGTTTGCCGTCGCCCTCCCTCGACCAAACATCCATAACTTCTTTAAGGTATCTTGGTAACTCCATGTCCTCATTTATTTTATGGCGTAGTATTCTCCGAAATCGTTTATTGCATTGGTGCTTGCTTTTTCTGAGACTTACAACTTGTATAAATGACTATAGGATTTTTCTTCCTGCTTCTCGACATAAATTATCAGCTTCTATTTAACATTTCGAAATGATGTCTTTCTATTAAACCCTGCCGATTCAGCCTTTTGAACATCTGTCCGATTATCAACAAATTCCTTATCATTTAGAGATGAGATATACGAACTTAAGTCATTGTATAAATCTTGAGGAGAAATGATAGCTGGAATAGGTGTACCACTTAAAATAGGGTTAGATACTGAGTCTTTCTCATCAACCCTAATATCAAGTGTCCCTCTTCGTATTAACGAGTAATCGTTATACGCTTTGAAAAAGGTCATTGGTGTTTTCCCTAGATGTTGAGACTTGGAAATCTCCATAGTTTTAACCAATCTCCAATCAATACAAACATTGGTCGAAGAATCGAGATACCGCTCTGCTTCAAGAAAATACCATTTCAAGCCTACTTCAAGCATACACTTATAGATTACACCAATATGCTTTGTCACCCATTGATGCCTGCGACCATTCCATTCAAAGTACCGGTCTTCCTTTTTAGGTCTATCCGTTTCTAAACGATTATAATTAAAAAGTGGTGTATCAAGACTTTTTAGCACTGTGAACTGCCTCCGGTCATATACTACTTTTTCATCTATACCATATATTCCACTCAGATAGTCGTAGTAGTCTTTATTTTTTCTTGATGTCAAGATTTTCATAGTAATGTGTCATTTTTAGTTACAATGGTCCTGAAAATTTTTTGACTGGGTTTCCACGCTCCAAATTATCGTGATTGCACCACAGCACGACTTGTGAATCTGCGATTTTTTTGTCGTTAAGTTGACGAAGTTTTATTAATAGTCGTTCTTTCGCAAGAGACTTATTCTGCGACTGGGAGCGTTCATCAGAGCATTTTACTGATAGTCCGGTTGGGGCATGAGTTGCTCGCACTGCTGTCTCTACCTTGTTGACGTTCTGACCGCCTTTGCCTCCGGATCGGCAGGTCTCATAAACAATTTCTGATTCCTCTATCCTCGGTAGTTCAACCTCTTCAAAAAAGTTGATACCGACAAACCAGTTGCTACGTTTGTGCCCCGGACGATAAGGATTCTTGGTTGACCGCCAAAGTATTGTGCCTTGCCAGTCATTTACAATCGACTGAGGTATTGGTTCTGCCGTGGTGAATGTCATTGACATGAAACACCCATCTACCTGATTGTGTGGTTCACAATCAGAGAGTTGTATGGATGGGATTGCCTTTTGCAGTTCGCGGGCAACGAGCGTGACTGCTCTGGCACATTCCACCGGACCTCGACCGGCTGTGATTTGTATATAGTGTTTCATTCTCCGTTGTCTTTAATATTGAGTCCGGGCTTTATTATATCGATAACTTCAACTGTTGGTCGGATAAGTTCGAGAATTTCGTCAGTTGGTTTGTATGCCATCGGAGATTCATCAAGAGTACCGATGCATACAGATGATGAATAGATGCCCGCCATTGAATTTTCAAATTCACTCAACAATATTTGTTTTTTTGCTTGTGCTCGGCTCATGATGCGTCCGGCGCCATGAGGCGCAGTGTTGAGCCACTGCGCATTTCCTTTTCCGATGCAGATAGCAATGCCGTCGCGCATGTTGAACGGGATTGCCACTTTTCGACCCTCTGAGGCATCGATTGCTCCTTTTCGCAACATCGGCACGTCATCTGTCACGGATATATAATTGTGGGTAGTAAAGATGGATTCGAGACATCTAGCCTTACACAGCTTTTTGAGAATAACGAATATGCGGTCACGAATTATCAGATGATTATAGAGTGCGTAAGCTTGGGTGATTATCATATCCGACAGATAGCCGCGCAGAGCATCGCCCCAAAGATAGCCGATGTATTTGGCGCGTTTGGGATTCTGCGCAATATTACGCCAGTGGTTGGCTACTTTTACTCCGAGATTTCGAGACCCGCAGTGAATAGTCAGCCAAGCGTCTCCTGATTTGGAATCCTCGCCATACTCTATGAAATGGTTCCCGCCGCCGAGTGTACCGAGACTTTTGTAGAATATACCTTCCTGAAGTTTGATACGGCGGCAGAAGTCTGTGATGAAGCGTGCAGCTATGCGAGGAGCCTCATCGATAAGGTCCGGAGCAGCCGAGCGAGCCTTCTGATAGTGTGAGTTTAGAAAGCGGAATAACTCTTTTTCGTTGAGTGAGTTCTTCGGGCAAATCTCCGTTCCCGTCGGGATGGCCTCGCGGATGCGATGGTCGAGCAATGGAAAGTCATCGGGGGAGACTGCACACGAAAGTCGGTGCATGGAGATGGTGCAACCAATGTCAACGCCGACATGGTCGGGATTGACATACAATCCTATCGGATAGGCTGTGCCTACATTACACGAGCTCCCGGCATGAACATCGGGCATCTGAACGATAGGTACACCCTCCATTGCCGTATGGTCGCACAGGTCTGTTATCCAGTCGAGAGCTGACTGCTCTATATTATCGGTGAAAATCTCAGCCGATGTTGTTTTTCCATTTATTATAATCATGCCGCAAAGTTGAAATGTATGTGCGCAATGGATTTGCGCACTGCTAAAAATTTTGCTATTTTTGTAAAAAAAATATCTGATTATGCCTCTCAATCGCGCTACACTTATACGAATCTCTACCATAGACAAGTGTCTTCAGAACCATTATCGCCGCTGGACTATCAACGACTTGATAGACGCCTGCACCGATGCTTTGGCAGAGTTTGAGGGCCGAAGTAATCCCGTAAGTCGCCGGACGTTTCAGAACGACCTTGCACTGATGCGCAGTGACCGCCTTGGTTATAATGCGCCTATAGTGGTACGCGAAAACA
>JAAVFI010000063.1 GCA_014800815.1 Bacteroidales bacterium
ATTTTTGCTGTCGGAGGATTTTAAAATGAATTTTCTGAGCTATCTTTGCAGGCATAGCAATCTGCAAGCAAATGGCACAAATTCCGTTCATTTTTAATCAGCTGGTATCCTTCATACCGAGGGATTATTTTGAGGCTCTTGTCAAGAAACATAATGGTAATGCATATGTCAAGGACTATAGCTGTTGGAAACATCTTCTCGTCATGATATGGGCACAAATCACGAACCGTGGCAGCCTGAGAGATATTGTGGCATCTTTACGTGTACATTCCGATAAGACATATCGAATGGGAATGGGCAAAGCTATTAGTCGTAGCAACATAGCCAAGGCCAATGCTCAACGAGATGTGGCCATATATCGGGGATTGGCAGAGGAAATGATGCGTCGAGCATCGAGGATTACATATCGCGAAGAAACGCTTGACTTGATATCACAGGCATTTGGCTTTGCTGGCTTCTTTGCCATAGATTCCAGTACCGTGAGTCTTGCCCTGCATAAGTTTCCATGGTCAGTCCCTCAAGAAGGATCGGGTGGTGTCAAGCTTCACACAATGTACGATTTGCTGCGCAACGTCCCGGCCATGTGTCTGATTACTGGTCATGAGGAGCGCGACCAGACCTTTATGGAAGATTATCCGTACAGAGACGGTTGCATATATATCCTTGATCGGATATACTTTAAGACAGCTGGGCTATATAAAATCGCATCGACAGGAGCATATTTCATCACACGTATCAAGAAAAACGTATGTTATGAAACAGTTGCGGCCTCTGAGGCAGACGGGATGCATGTGCTTGCCGATGAGACAATACGGTTTACCAGCCGATGCACTTGCATGAGTTATCCAGACCATATGCGTCTTATCAAGTACTATAGTCTTGAAAATAATGAAGTGCTTGCATTTGTATCCAACAATTTCGATTTGGATGCAGCTACTATAGCACTGTTATATCGTTATCGCTGGAATATTGAAGTATTCTTTAAATGGATAAAGCAGCACCTTAGAATTACCTCGTTTTATGGTACATCGGCCAATGCCGTGGCAATCCAGATTTATATTGCGTTCATTGTATTTTGTATGCTTGCAATGGCATCGGATGCCATTGCCCACAAAGGGTCACTCTATGAATTTGCAAATATGATGAGTGTCGCTCTTACCGAAAAAGTTTATCTGCAGGATTTGATCAAACGCTATGATGCTGGCTTGATTCAAGAGACACTAGTAAAGCAGCCTACTCTGTTCGATTTTGACAAATTGCCACCAATTCAGCCGATGTAACGTCTGCTTTTGACTGTTAAAATTTTCCGTGGACAGCAGTGCATCATATTCGGTCGATGTCTACTCACTCAGTGGCATGACCGTGCTCAGCAATGCGCCGGCCGACGAGGTACACAATCTCCCCGCAGGCCTCTACATAGTCCGTCAGGGCAAGTCTGTGAAGAAAATCGTAGTGAAGTAAGTTTCACTCAATACTAAAAAATTGTGAGGCTGTGTCGACGAGGCGCAGCCTCATATTTTTTTGCCTGCACGGTAGGGGAGAATGTGCAAGTGGCTATGTACCGGGGAGACTACGGGGTGTCTGTAAGACATCCTCTGCGCCGCATATGCGTAAGTAGCTATGTATCAAGGAGACTACGGGGTATCTGCAGGACATCCTCTGCGCCTCATATGCGTAAGTAGCTATGTATCAGGGAGACTACGGGGTGTCTGTAAGACACCGATTAACTCGTAACCCCGCACATACCGGAGCCGGAGGCGGAGAGGATGTGCGGGGACAGTCCTACCCACACACGTTGGCGTAGGAGGACGCCGATTCATGGTAGGGACTACGGAAAAGATAGTCAGAGGGTTAGCGTCTTACTCCGGGCCTCGTGGGGCGTGGATTCAGCCATGAATCGGCGTCCTAAGCCGGACGCCAACGTGTGGGGCTTGACTAACCCCGCACATCCCTCCGCTTCGCTGCGGTATGTGCGGGGTTAGTGGTTAATCGGTGTCTTACAGACACCATGTAGACACCCTGGTACTTAGCGATTTACACACACATCTCTCCGCTTCGCTGCGGTATGCGCGGGGTTACGAGTTAATCGGTGTCTTACAGACACCCCGTAGTCTCCCTGGTATATAGCCACTTACACATTCTCCTCTACCGTGTAGACGAAAAAAAGGAGGCAGACCGTGCGGTCTGCCTCCTTGGATATCTGTGGAAGTGTGGAGTTTATTCTTTAACTTCGGGGTCGAGGAGGATAGTGCGGTAGTTGCCCTGGTTGATGATGTTCTGCATGAAAGCGCGTATCTTTTCGGCGTTGATGCCCTTGAGGGCTTCCTCGGTGGTGAGGAATGTGTTCACGCCGTTGATGTTTGCAGCTGTGATAGATTCAGTCCATTCTTCGTTCTTTTCGAGTTTCTCCTTGATGTCCTTCTGCATGAATTCAATCACGGGTTTAACGTCGTCTTCGGTGACGGTCTCAGGCATAGCCCAGATGATTTCCTTGATAGCGGCGAGAGCCTCGTCTTTCATTTCGGGTTTCATCGGGAATGCGATCTGGAAGAGTACGTTGTCGTCGCCGGTGCGGGTGAGAGCGCCTGCGGCACCGATAGAGTAGGTTGCACCCATTTCTTCGCGAACCTTGTTGAGGAGGCTCTTGGAGAGAATCTGAGCGGCGGCGTCGGCCATGATCTTGTTTTCGGTAGTGTAGGGAACCTTACCTGAGAGGAGGATGAATACCCATGTCTGGGGTGTCTCCATTGAGGTGCTGAAGTTGTTGGTCTCGGTGCCCTTGGGGAATTCAAAGCCCCGGTTTACAGTGTAAGCATTTGTAGCCTTGGCAGGGTTGCCGGGGATAGTGGCGATGTACTGCTCCATGAGGGGGATGAATGTGTCGGTGTCGATGTCGCCGGTGAAGATGAAGAGGTAGTCGGCGGCGTTGGCGGTCATGTTCTTAACCATAGCGATGATATCGTTGCGATCGGCAGCCTTGATATCGTCGATGGTGAGGGCCTGACGGAGGGGTGAGCTGAAGAGAACGCTCATGAAGCTCTTCTGGAAGATGTACTGGGGGTCGGTAGCCTGGTTGGCCATGATGCCTGCCATAGCGCTGCGGCGACCTTCGAACTCGTCTTCCTTGAGGTTGAAGCCTGTGAAGAAGGCGTAGAGAAGCTCCATGGTGGTGGGGAGGTCTTTGGCGGTAGTCATACCCTCGATGTTGCGGGTGTAAGCGTCTACGCTGAAGCCGAGAGAAACCTGCTTGCCCTGGAGGTACTTGTTGAGGTCGGAGTTGGAGTAGTCGTAGTAGGCTTCGTTCATGAGCGCAACGGGGAGGTACTTGATAGAGGCAGCCTTGGCGGTGTCGAGAGTAGCGAGGCCGTTGCCGAGAGCGAGAGCGTGGAAGGTGATTTCACCGGGCTTGAAGTCGGTTTTCTTCACGAGGACTCGAGCACCGTTGGAGAGGGTGTACTCGGTGGCATCCCATTCGGAGTTGGCCTTTGTAGACTTGATTTTGCCGGGCTTGGGGAGCGAGGGAATGAGGGGGTCGGTACGCATTTCGTCCTGGTAGGGCTCGATGTCTTCTTCCTCAACAGCTTCGATAGCTGCGGCGAGAGATTCTTCGGTGGGAAGGGCGTAGCCTTCTGCATCGGGGATGAGGGCGAGAACCACGCGGTTGTCCTCAGTAATCATCTGGGGAAGGATAGCGTTGATCTGCTCTACAGTGAGGAACTGAGCGTACTGCTCGTACTTAGCCTTGAAGGTGTCCATGTCGGTCATAGGTACACCGTCGATGAATGTGCGGACGATGCTGCGTGAGAATTCTTCGTTCTCGCGGTGGTCGCGTTCGTTATAAGCCTTCTCGATCTGAGAGAGGAACTCGGCGCGTGCGCGTTCGTATTCACCGATAGTGAAGCCGCCGCGGGCGGCGCGGAGGAGTTCGCGGTAAGCCTGCTGGAATGCGGGGATTACGTCGGTGTCTTTTGCTACAACATCGAGGTCGAGGGCACCCATAGTCTTGGCGATGAAGAAGTCGCCGATCGACACACGTGCACGTGCATATTCAGTCTCGGGATTGTTTGCAAGGTCGGCAAGACGTGTGTTGAGCATCGATGTAATCATTCGCTTCATGTACTGAGTGGCGAAGTATGCGTCGGTGTTGCGGTATTCGCGGGGGAGAAGCATAGCATCGCTCTTGAAGATCATCTCGATGTCGGCAGAGGTGATTTCCTTGTCGGAGCCGATAGCGAAGATAGTGCCGGGAGTCTCCTCTACGAGGAAGTATTCGCGCTCCTTGGCGTTCTCGGGCATGGGAATGGGCGAGAAGATCTCTTTGATTTTTGCCACGATGTAGTCGGGGTCGATGTCGCCGACTACTACGATACCCTGCTGGTCAGGACGGTACCATGTGTGATAGTAGTCGATGATAGCCTGGGGAGGGAAGTTGTCTACAACCTCCATGATGCCGATAGGCAGACGTTCGCCATAGCGGTTGTCGGGATAAATTTTGGGGAGGAGCTGCTCGATTACGCGCATCTGGCCTGCCATGCTGCGACGCCATTCTTCGTGGATCACACCGCGTTCGGCATCAATTTCGGCAGGGTCGAGAGTGAGGGCGCACGACCAGTCGTGGAGAATGAGAAGGCAAGAGTCCTGTACGGAGGTTGAAGTACAGGGCACGTTGGAGATGTTGTAGACGGTTTCGTCGACGCCTGTATAAGCGTTGAGGTTGTAGCCGAAGCGAACACCTTTCGATTCGAGCCAGTTGATGATACCCTTGCCGGGGAAGTTTTCTGTGCCGTTGAAGCACATGTGCTCGAGGAAGTGCGCCAGACCGCGCTGATTATCTTCTTCGAGGATTGAACCTACTTTCTGAGCGATGTAGAAATCTGCCTGTCCTTTGGGAGTCTCGTTGTGGCGTACGTAGTATGTAAGGCCATTGTCGAGCACACCTGTGCGGATTTCACTGTCGAGCGGCAGGGTGGGAATCTGCTGTCCCTGAGCCATTGCCGGGCTCCATGCGGCTGTCACTGCCATGATGACAGCTATACCGCGTAAAATCAATTTTTTCATATGATATAAGTGGTTGGATTATTTGTTCCTGTCTGTGTTCTATGTATAATAGACGCAAAAATACTCAATTAATTACAAACGGGCGGGATTTGTTTATGTTAAAAAGTGTTTAACATGCTTTGCGGAGGCTTCTGACGATGCCTCTCCGGCCACCCGACAGTTGATTTCTTCTATATCTCACAGATTTTTCGTAACTTCGCATCTTTCAAAACTGTATATGGCGAAATCGGCAACTACAATAGAACAGCAACTTGACCTCCTGAAATCAAGAGGTCTCGCAATCTCAGATATTGAAAAGGCGAAGGAGATCCTTCTTGACGTAGGCTATTATCGCCTTGGATTTTATCTGTTCCCATTTGAAAAGACTTATCCCGGCCTGCGCGATCGCACCCACGAATATATCGAGGGCGCGTCGTTTGAGGACGCGGTCAATCTCTATTACTTCGATTTTGACCTTCGTCTGCTGTTCATGCGCTATCTCAACCGTATCGAGATAGCCTTCCGCACTTCGCTCATATACAAGCTCTCAAATAAATATAATACCACGCCGATATGGTTTGTAAGTCCTTCTGTTGTCAGTCGCTCGTACGCCCGTGACTTCGAGCGCAAGGTATATACCTCGGACTTCAAACGCAATCCTGTAATACATCGCCATCATCAGAGAAATCCCAACGACCGCTTCGCTCCGTCGTGGAAAACTCTCGAATTTATGACCTTTGGTGCCGTAATGAAGCTCTACGAGCAACTTAAAGAGCTTGAAGACAAAATCTCCATAGCCCATGAGTTCGGCATCCGGCAGATCGTTACGTTCGAGAATTATATGCACACTATCCGGCAAGTCCGCAATGTTTGTGCTCATGGACTGCTTTTGTATGATTTGAAGTTGCCGCAAGGTATTCGACGCGGCCCTGCGGCAAATGCGCCCAGCGAGAGGTACAACTTAATCGGCGCTCTGCGCGTTATTAAGTATGTAATGGGGCAGGTCTCAACAAATCGCTCCTCCGAATTAAGCGAGTCGATTAAGTCTCTTTACGAGACTCTTTGCAAGGCATCGCCGAAATTGAAACCGCTGATACCTGATTTCTCCACGATATGATAATTTTAACACGGAATTTTTACTAAAAATTTTGTCAAGTCAACTAAAAGCATTATCTTTGCATCATCATAGTGCCTTTGGAGACTTTAGTCGCTCCAACTTGCACTCTAAAAAAAGGTAAAGTCGAGGCTGCCACTTAGTCGGGTAGTCTCGCTTCTTTTATGTATCTGCACGGACCTTTCTTTTTCCGCATCAAATGGGCGCTTCTATTTTTTTGCCGATTAGCCGAAAATGTCTAACTTTGTAGGCTACTTAAGTAAGACTTGAAAATTACTTTATAAAAAACAATACAACGTATGACCACACCCCAGACTCCTCCGAGACCAATCCTTGCCCGCGCGGGCGAGAGCGGACTCGTAATAGGGCTTTATATATGTGCGTTGGCAGTGTGCACGGCTTTCTCGCCATACTCCGGCATTGCCGTGGTGCTGGTTTGGTTAGGCTCGCTGGCCATGCCTTTTGTGCTTTACCGCCTGATACGCAAGAGCAATATGTCGGCAGGCTACAGCCTCGGTTTTCCCGAACTGTGGGCCGAGGGCATAGGCACATTTTTCTTCGGAACGCTCATCCCCGCGGCCTTTGTCTACGCATGGTTGCGCTTCGTATCTCCTGAATATATCTCGAATACGGTGGCGTTTACCATTAAGACTCTGCGCGAGGTGCCCGAACAGCAGTATGCCGATATGGCCAACCTGCTGAGCGATATATATTCCAAGAAAATGCCGACGGCAGCCGACGTCACGGCCAATCTAATTTCGTTCAATATCATTGTGGGTACCGTTATGTCGCTGATAGTGGCCGTCTTTGTCAAGACAGCGTCTATCCGCCGACGCATGCAGCGTCTACCCGAAAACAATCTCTGACCGATGGATATTTCTGTAATAGTACCTCTCTTCAACGAGGCCGAGTCACTTCCCGAACTCAATGAGTGGATAGCCCGTGTAATGGCCGACAACGGTTTCAGCTACGAAGTGATTTTTGTGAACGACGGTTCGACCGACGATTCATGGAAGGTAATCCGCGGTCTTCGCGAGGCCGACCCCGAGCACATCAAGGGAGTGTCGTTCCGCCGCAATTACGGCAAATCGCCCGCGCTGAACACCGGTTTCCGTCTGGCTAAAGGCGATGTGGTAATCACTATGGACGCCGACCTGCAAGACAGCCCCGACGAAATCCCCGAGCTTTACCGCATGATCAAGGAAGACGGTCTCGACCTGGTTAGCGGCTACAAGCAGAAGCGCTACGACCCCCTCTCGAAGACAATTCCTACAAAACTTTTCAATGCTACGGCCCGAAAGGTGAGCGGTATACACAATCTCCACGACTTCAACTGCGGCCTGAAAGCATACCGCAGCGCCGTGGTGAAGCACATCGAGGTGTACGGCGACATGCACCGCTATATACCTTATCTCGCAAAGCTCGCCGGATTCAATCGCATAGGCGAGAAGGTGGTGCATCATCAGGCACGCAAGTACGGCAAGACCAAGTTCGGCCTCGACCGCTTCGTGAACGGGTATCTCGACCTTCTTACGCTGTGGTTTACAGGACGTTTCGGTAAGAAACCCATGCACTTCTTCGGCCTCCTCGGCAGCCTGATGTTCTTCTTCGGCCTCATTGCCGTGATAATGGTGGGAGCCATGAAGCTCTATCACCTCCACACGGGAGCGCACTATATCCTCGTCACCGATTCGCCCTATTTCTATATCTCGCTGGTACTCATGCTGCTCGGTTCGCAGTTGTTCCTTGCGGGTTTTGTGGGCGAGCTCGTTGTGCGCAACTCTCCCAAGCGCAATGAGTATGAGATTGAAGAAGTACTTGGTGAAAATGTAAGAAATGAACACAATGACTGAAAATTGCTTCGATACGCTCTGCGCCGCACGCTTCTCGTGCCGCTCATATTCCGACCGCGCTGTAAGTGACGAACTCCTCACGGCTGTGCTCGAAGATGCCCGTCTGGCACCTTCGGCCTGCAACCGTCAGCCCTGGCGATTTGTAGTGGTTGAGGGCGAAGAAGCCCGCAAGGCCGTCGTAGCATCATACGACAGAGCCTGGTTTGCTTCCGCTCCCTTATATATTATAATGTGTGGAGTGCCCGCCGAAGGCTGGGTGCGCCCCGACGACGGCAAGAACCACACCGATATCGACGTGGCTATCGCCACCGAGCACCTCTGCCTCGCAGCCGAGGCTCACGGTCTCGGCACCTGCTGGGTGTGCAACTTCAAGCCCGAAGTTCTCGCCGAAGGCCTCGCGTTGCCCGAAGGTCTCGTTCCCGTGGCCATTCTTCCCCTCGGATATCCCGCCGAAGGTGTGAAAGCTCCCGCAAAAGTACGCCGTCCGCTCGACGAAACAATCATACGCCGGTGAAGCTCATAAGATATATACTCCTTGCTGCTGTTGCGCCCGCTTTCGTAGCGTGCAATACCACGGGATGCCTCGACAACCAGAGCGCAGTGCCTCTCGCCGGATTCTACGATTCGGAGGGGGGCGCCATATCGCTTACCGGAATTGAGATTTCGGGCGTCGGTGTCCCCGGCGACTCCGTACTCGTAGAGCCGGGTTCGTCGGTCGCAAAGGTATATCTGCCCATGCGTTCTACCCGCGAGAGCACCGCGTGGTGCATACACTACACACAGGAAGGGCTCGATAATCCCGCTCTCAACGATACGATATCGTTCGGCTACACCTCCGAGCCGTACTTCGCCTCTCTCGAGTGCGGAGCCATGTACTACTATCATATAAAGGAGATGCGCTATACCACCCATCTAATCGACTCGGTGGCTATCACCGATTCGCTGATAACGAATGTGGATATCGAGCGCATACACATATACTTCAGGACAAGTAATTCCGATACTGACGAAGAATGAAAAGGGTACACATCATACTCATATTGCTCGCCGTGGCTGCGGGTATCTTCGCCGCCGATGCACAGACGCGTCGGAGAATGACTCCTGTAGATACCCCCGCGACAACCACTCAGGCCGTCAACGAGACCGCAAACGATACTGCACGTATCAATGCGCGCCGTCGCGCCAATTCTGTGAGTTATCTCAACGACAACGGTCAGACCGTGTACGTAGATACTATCACCGGTATGGAGTGGATGGATTCGACCCTCATCAACAGGGTGCCGAAAATGGAATTTCCCCTTTTCCACGCCGTAACCGTCGGCGTAAACGTATGGGACCCCCTCATGCGTGCATTCGGGCAGCACTACGGCATCGCCGACGCGTGGGCCGAGCTCTCGCTCCACAACCGCTACAAACCTATCGTGGAGGTCGGTCTCGGAAAAGCCGACTACACACCCTCGGGAAGTAATTTCACCTACCGCTCGCCCATGAGTGTGTATTTCCGCCTGGGTATCAACTACAACTTCCTGTACAATTCCAATCCCGACTACTCGTTCGTGGCGGGTGTGCGATACGGCCTGGCACCGTTCACGTACAGCATCGACAATGTTACGGTCGACTCCCCGTATTGGGACGAAACAAGCACATTCAATATCCCCTCCACCAAGACCACAGTTGGCTGGTTTGAATTCTGCCTCGGACTCCGTGTGAAGATATGGGGTCCCGTCTCGGCCGGTTGGACCGTCAAATATCAGAGCATCCTCCACAGCGGCAAAGCTCCTTACGGAAAGCCCTACTACATACCGGGGTACGGTTCGCGTAACGCGCCCGTATCAGGTTCTTTCTCCGTCTCATATACTTTCGGTATCGAACGTCTGAACAAACACCGCACTCCGGACGTTGACATGACTGAGACACCCGTCTCTACCGAACCAGAGAATAACACTATTGAATAATGAAAAGAATCATTATAATCGGAGCGTCCTCAGGAATGGGACGACGCGTAGCCGCCGACTTCGCCCGTTTGGGTTGGCGCGTAGGTGTGGCAGCACGCCGCGAGGAAGAACTCAAGAAGCTTAAAGAAAGTTTTCCCGACCGTATCGAGTACGCCACTATCGACGTAACCGCCGACGATGCCGTCGAGCGGTTCTATAATCTCATCGAGACCCTTGGTGGCATGGATTATATGCTCTACGCCGCAGGCTGCGGCTGGCGCAACCCCGAGCTCGACGATGCCTTCGATCGCCGCACCCTCGAAGTGAACGTGCTCGGCTTCACCCGCATGGTCAACGCCGCCTACAAGTATTTCAAAGACACTGCCAACGTATCGCGCGGCCACATCGCCGCCATTACATCTGTGGCCGGCACCAAGGGTATAGGCATCTCCGCCACATATTCCGCCTCCAAGCGCTACCAGTGGACTTATCTGCAGGCTATCGACCAGCTCGCTCACCAGCAGCATGTCAATGTCGCCATTACCGATATTCGTCCGGGCTTCGTGGATACGCCGCTCATCGAAGGCCATAATTACCCTATGGAGATGAGTCTCGACTACGTTGCTCCCCGACTTGAAAAAGCCCTGATGCGCAGCAAACGCGTGGCGGTGATCGACTCCCGTTGGGCTGTAGTCACGGCGCTCTGGCGACTTGTGCCCGACCGCTTCTGGCGACGCATCGAGCTTCTCGACTGAAACACACTACATAAATTACAATATACAAGGGGCCAAGGACGGCTTACTACTTTTTACATTTAGGAAAAACAGTCGTCCGATTGCCCCTTTTCTCTATCTACCCATGAACACCGACCTCCTCAAAGTCGCACTATCTCACGGAGCCTTGTATTTCGGCCCGTCTCCTGCAATAGACCACGGTACGCTGCGCGAACCTGCGGCGGCCTTCGCGGCCTCGCTGGCCCGTTGTGGCTACGTACTCGCCCCCGACGCTCTCGGAGCGGCAAACGCTTCTGTGCCAAATGTCCTGCAGCAGATAGTCGACGTCGTTGAGGATGTCTACGGCATAGGGCTCAACTGGGCCCCCCTCGTCAAGGGCTGGACCACGCCGACGGGCGAGTCGGCGGTCGACCACCTCGTCACCCTCTTTGCCAACCTCTTTCCCGATTCGTCCATTCCCGGCACTACATTGCCTTGCGGACACTTCATTCCGTTCGGCACCTTCCCGCTCGACCGCTATAACGGTTGTCCCTTCTGCGGCACGCCTTTCACCTTGTCAGGCGAAATCTATACAGGGCAGGGGAGTAGGGCGAAAGTGCTCGAACTCTGGCGCGAGGCCGACCTCATCAAGCTCCGCGACACCCTCGTGCAGTCGGCGGTGCCTCTCGATGCCACGCGCATACAGCAGCTGCGTGTGCTTGCCTACGCCTTCGGCCCGGGCGACATACGTACAGTGGTGTCGGTCGAGAACGCCTTCGTCGTTGCATCTATCCTCGAGGATAAAGGAATGTACTCCGAGGCGGCTGTACTCATCGACAACCCTTCCAAACTCATCCGCTATCTCTGGTACAGGCATACGGGCCAACTGCGAATCGTTCGGCCCGCGTCGGTTTACGGCAAGATTGCGCGGAACTACGCCGACAGCGAAGCCCGCGTTGAGGCAGTGGCACTTTCCAGGCGACAGATGAGCCTGCACTACACTCGAAGCGAGTGTCGCCGCTACGCCGATTGGTTGGAGAATATGAATATCGAAGCGGCCGCGATGTGCGAAATGATGAATCCGCGCCGTCAGATGTGGGTGCGGTTTATCAGAGCTTTGCGCCTCACCGAGTTCGCAAAAAATGCGAAATACCCGAAGCTCCGCACCTTCCTTGATTTATTCTACCGCAAGGACTATCCCGTGTGGCTCGGAAAACTCGAAAGTTCAAAGTTGCGCAATGATTCCGAGGCCTTCTTCCGCCGTCTCTCGACGCGCCCCGGACTCTTCGCCCGCTCGCTTTTCGCCTCTATGCTTTGGTTCGGCCCTGGGCAAACGCTCGAAAATTTCCTGAAAATATCGCTGGAAATTCCTCCGCGCCTCCTCATATCACTCTCAAACGCCGCGGTAGGATATTTCATGCCCGACGGCGACAAGCGATACGTGGAGTTGCCCGGGGGAAAGCGCGTAGCCGTTCCCGTCAATAAATTGCTGAGCCTTTATGCTGAAGAAAAGCGTATGGATATGGCCGTTGCCGTGAAAGGCGCGTGTCTCGAAGCTGTCGGCCAATTCTTTGCATCGGTTCCGCACACTTCGGGCCGCCGCGTGTACATTGCGCCCTCGCTTTTCGACATCCCCGTACCCGTCGGCGACAGAGCCGCCACCGTGCAGGATGCCTCCGCGGCATATCAGGGCGAGCGATTCAAGGTCGAAGGCAATGAAGTGCGCCTGTTCCTGCAGTGGGGCAAAGGTCTGCCCGCTCAGCACCTCGACATGGACCTCAGCGCCGCCATAATTTATGCCGACGGCACCTCCGAGGAGTGCGCATACTACAGCCTCTCCCTGCCCGGTGCATGCCACAGCGACGATATCCGACATATCCCCGATTTGGTGGGAACTGCCGAGTATATCGAACTCGATATCAACGAACTTCTCCGCAACAATGCCCGCTATGCAGTCTTCACGTGCAACGCCTACACGGACGGTTCGCTCGACCCGGGGCTGATTGTCGGTTGGATGGATTCTGCAAATCCCATGAAAGTCAGCGATGAAAGCGGCGTGGCCTACGACCCCTCGACCGTGAGTCATTTCGTGAAAGTTTCGGCAGGAAATCTCTCCAAAGGTCTCGTGTTCGGCGTGTTGGATATT
The DNA here is from genome assembly GCA_014800815.1 of Bacteroidales bacterium. GTDB lineage: Bacteria > Bacteroidota > Bacteroidia > Bacteroidales > Muribaculaceae > CAG-873. The sequence goes on from JAAVFI010000063.1 coordinate 12,798, forward strand.
GCCAAACGAGAAATACTGTGGGTAGAGATGCCCTTCGACGGCCGCTCGGTAGCGAGCCTCTCACTCGACTCTGTGCAGGCACTTGTGCACCGCCTCGAGTCCAAAATATCCGTAGGCGAACTCATTGCGATAATGGCCGATGCGCAGGGCCTTGTGCGCACAGATAGTCCTGCCGACGCCGACATCTCCTATACCTCCCGCGACTCCGTGCTCGAAATTCTCTGACGCCGATTTGTCTTTCTACGCTTTCTTTCGTAAATTTGTACCGTTAATCCATTAAGGAAAATGAACGAAAGCAAAGAAAAAGAACTTCGGATTGTTGCCGAAGCACTCGATAGAGTTCTCGCAGGAGAAACACTTGACGAGAACACCCTTTATGCACTCGCCGATATCGACTCTCCCGAAGGGAAAGAGGCATTGGTAGAAGGTGCTATAAAGATTACATCTACCTTTATCCCTAAAAAATTCGACTCTTGCTCTATAGTCAACGCACGGTCGGGACACTGCTCCGAAGACTGCCGCTGGTGTGCGCAGTCGGCTCACTATAAGACCGGTTGCAATACCTACGATATCGTCGACCACGACTATGCCCGTCGGGTGGCGGCGCACAATTCGTCGCTCGGCATCGGCCGTTTCTCGCTCGTGGGCAGCGGCAGGGCTGTGAAGGGCAGGGCACTCACTCAGGTGTGCTCGCTCCTGCGCGAAGTGGCAGAAGAAGACGGCATAAGCACCTGCGCATCACTCGGTCTGCTCAATGCCGACGAACTTCGTGAACTATGGGACGCCGGCGTACACCGCTATCACTGCAATCTCGAGACTGCCCCCTCGTATTTCGGCTCTCTCGTGAGCACTCATACCATAGCCGATAAACTCGCCACCATTGCCGAAGCCCGCAAGATAGGATTCGAAATCTGTTCGGGAGGCATCATAGGCATGGGCGAGACACGCCGCCAGCGCATGGAGCTCGCCATAACTCTCCGTGAGGCACAGCCCGTGTCGATCCCTCTGAATATCCTCTGTCCTATCCCCGGCACCCCCTTGGCTGACACTCCTCCCATTTCCGAGGACGAGATACTGCTTACCGTAGCGCTCTTCCGCTTTGCACATCCCAAGGTGCAGCTTCGTTTTGCCGGCGGTCGCGAGCGTCTGAGCCGCGACACCCAGCTGCGCGCCATGCGTGCGGGCGTCAACGGTGCCATTGTCGGCGACCTCCTTACTACGATAGGTTCAACCGTCGCGGCCGACCGCGAACTTTGTGCGGAGGCTGGATATGAATTCTGATTTTCAGCTCACCAACCGCCTGCGTAAGGAATTTGCGTCGCTCGACGATGCAAAAGGGCGTCGCCGCGCGGGTATCTTCCCCGCCGAAGGCACTAAATGCGTGCTCGAACTCCTCGCCGCCTTCACTCCGCGCTACATCTTTTCTACCGCCGAATGGAAAGAGCAATACGCTTCTGAAATCGGTGAATATGAAGTAATTACTCTTAAAAATTGTGAACTCAAAGAGTTGTCGCGACTCTCTGCCACACCGCCCGTAATAGCTTTTTTTGAGCTTCCCGAGGCAGCCCCCGTTCCCTCAAAAAAGTACTTTGAGGAGAATCTCGTGCTTGCTCTCGACCGCGTGCAGGACCCCGGAAATCTCGGCACGATTTTGCGCACAGCCGACTGGATGGGCGTCCACACCGTGCTTGCCTCCCACGATACCGTAGATGCTTTCAACCCCAAGGTAGTGCAGGCTACAATGGGCGCACTTGCACGCGTAAATATCGTGTACACCTCACTTCCTGAGGTACTTGGTGGCGTAGATACCCCTGTCTACGGCACCTTCCTCGACGGCACCAATATCTACTCATCACCCCTCACAGCCTCGGGTGTGATAGTTATGGGAAACGAGGGTAGCGGTATCTCCGCCGAGGTTGCCGCCTGTGTCACCCGACGCCTGCTCATTCCACCATATCCCGGCGGTACCGTAGAGAGTCTCAACGTAGCCGTGGCTACTGCTATCACGCTCGCGCTTTTCAGAGCCCCTTTGTTAAAATAAGGAAATTGCAATTGTTTGGTAGTCTGAGTTTTTTTTCTTACCTTTGCGGTTCGAAAAAATGATCTTACGTTTATATGTGTAACTGTAACCAAGAGATAGATTTGTTGTTTGAGTCAAGCTGGGAAGTTTGCAATAAAATTGGAGGTATCTATACCGTCCTTTCCAGCAAAGCAAAAACTTTGAAAGAAAGATTCAAGGACAAGTTGATATTTATTGGCCCTGATGTATGGAGCGAGGAACATCCTTCGCCCTATTTCGTAGAGTCAAATACTCTCATGCGCTCATGGCTGCGCAACGCCATGCTCCCCGAAGGCCTCGACGTGCGTGTCGGCCGCTGGGATATCCCCGGACGCCCCGTAGCCATTCTTGTGAAATTCGACGGAATGTATTCCTCTAAAGACGCCGCTTATGGCCGTATGTGGGACCTTTTCGGCGTGGATTCGCTCCATGCCTACGGCGACTACGACGAAGGATGTGCCTTTGCCCGCGCCTCGGCAATCGTCATGGAGAGCATCATCAACTATACCAAGACCGACCCCTCGCACGTAGTAGCCCTCTTCAACGAATGGACCACTGCTATGGGCATGCTTCAGCTCAAAGCCGATATGCCCGGTGTAGCCACTGTCTTCACCACTCATGCCACAAGCATCGGCCGAAGCATATGCGGCAACGGCAAACCCCTCTACGACCAGCTCAAGAACTATAACGGCGACCAGATGGCTGCCGAACTCAATATGGAGGCAAAGCACTCGCTCGAGAAAGCCGCCGCGTGGAATGCCGATTGCTTCACTACCGTGAGCGACGTCACCGCCGACGAAGCGGAGCAGCTGCTCGGTATCCGTCCGCTCGTTACTCCCAACGGCTTCGAGCTCAACTTCGTACCTTCCAAAAAGAACTACAAGGCTGCCCGCGAGGCTTCGCGCAAACGCATCTTCGATGTGGTCGGCGCCCTCACAGGAGTCGAATACCCCGAAGATACCTTCATCGTAGCCACTTCAGGCCGATGCGAGTATCGCAACAAGGGCATAGACATGTACCTCGACTCGCTCGCGCGCCTCTCGGCCTTGAATCCCTCACGCAAAGTCCTCGCCTTTGTATTCGTACCCGCATGGTGCGGAGGTCCGCGCGAAGACCTTGCCAAGCAGCTCGCCGAAGGCACTCACTCGCGCCTCGACGACGCCGTGATTACTCATCGCCTGAACAATTACTGCGACGACCCTGTTAATCGTCGGATACACGAACTCGCGTTCGCCAACGATGATTCCGCAAAGGTTTCGGTAATATATGTTCCCTGCTACCTCGACGGTGCCGACGGCATCTTCGATATGACTTACTACGACATCCTGCCGGGCCTCGACCTCACGGTCTTCGCATCGTACTACGAGCCCTGGGGATATACCCCCCTCGAAAGTGTGGCATTCGGCGTGCCGACCGTCACCACAACCCTCGCCGGCTTCGGCCGTTGGGTGCTCGATATCGAGCCTGCCCCCACATTTACAAACTGTGGCGTAGAGGTTGTTGAGCGCACCGACAGCAATTATAGCGAGGCTGCCGACCGCATAGCCGCCTGCATGGCATCTTACTGCTCGGCTTCCGCAGCCGATACTCTCAAGGCACGCGAGGCTGCCGCTGCTACTGCTGCCAAGGCTCAGTGGTCCGACTTTATCAAATACTATTACACCGCCTTCTGCGACGCTCTCGAAGTTCGCGCAGGCAAGATGAATAAAGACAATAAATAACCAAATTATATGAAACTTTCTGTAAGCAACACCAACGCACCTGTATGGCGCGACATTACAGTAAAGAGCGAGCTTCCCGCTCAGCTCAAACCCCTCGAGGAACTCTCCAAGAACCTCTGGTGGGTATGGAACAGCGAAGGTAAAGCCCTTTTCCGTTCTCTCAATCCCGACCTCTGGCGCACTGCAGGCGAAAACCCTGTACTCCAGATTCAGGCTCTCACTTCCGACCGCATCGCCGAACTCCTCGCCGACAAGGAATTCCTCGCAAACCTCGAAAAGGTTTACGCCGACTTCAAGGAATACATGGCCAAGCCCATGCGCAAGGACGTTCCCTCGGTTTCTTATTTCTCTATGGAGTATGGCCTCTGCAACTGCCTCAAGATATATTCAGGCGGTCTCGGCGTACTCGCCGGCGACTACATCAAAGAAGCTTCCGACAGCTGCGTAGACATGACTGCCGTAGGTTTCCTCTACCGCTACGGCTACTTCACACAGTCGCTCAGCGTTGACGGTCAGCAGATTGCCAACTACGAACCCCAGAACTTCAACCAACTTCCTATCGAGCAGGTGCTCGAAGAAGACGGTCGCCCTATGATTCTTGAAGTACCTTACCCCGGCCGTATCATCTACTGCCACATCTGGCGTGTCAACGTAGGCCGCATGAAGCTCTACCTCCTCGACACCGACTTCGACATGAACAGCGAGTTCGACCGTCCTATCACCCACAAACTCTATGGCGGCGACTGGGAAAACCGTATCAAGCAGGAATACCTCCTCGGTATCGGTGGCGTGCTCATGCTGCAGAAACTTGGCGTTAACTCGCAGCTCTACCACTGCAACGAAGGTCACGCAGCGCTCCTCAACCTCCAGCGCCTCGTCGACTATGTACAGAAAGACGGTCTTTCGTTCAACGTAGCCCTCGAGCTCGTCCGCGCATCGTCGCTCTACACCGTACACACCCCCGTACCCGCCGGTCACGACTACTTCGACGAAGGCCTCTTCGGCAAGTACATGGGCGAATATCCCGCAAAACTCGGCATCAGCTGGAACGACCTCATGAACATGGGTCGCGAAAATCCCGATACCAACGAACGCTTCTCTATGAGCGTGTTCGCGCTCAACACCTGCCAGGAAGCAAACGGCGTAAGCTGGCTCCACGGCGAAGTGTCGAAGAAAATGTTCGCAGGCATCTGGAAAGGTTATAGCTGGGAAGAAAGCCACGTTGGCTATGTGACCAACGGCGTGCACATGCCCACCTGGGCCGCTTCGGAGTGGAAAGAATTCTACGCAGAGAAGCTCGGCAAGCAGGTATTTGAAAACCAGAGCGACCCCGAAGCATGGAAAGGCATCTTCGAAGTGCCCGACGCTGAAATCTGGAACATGCGCCAGACGATGAAGAACAAATTCATCAACTTCGTCCGTCGCGACTTCAAGGAAAAATGGCTCGCAAACCAGGGCGACCCCGGATCGGTGGTAAACATCCTCGACCGCATCAACCCCAACGCCCTCATCATCGGTTTCGCCCGTCGTTTCGCTACCTACAAGCGTGCACACCTCCTCTTCACCGACCTCGACCGTCTTGCCAAGATTGTCAACAACGAGAAGTTCCCCGTGCAGTTCATCTTCGCAGGTAAGGCTCACCCCGCCGACGGCGCAGGTCAGGACCTCATCAAGCGCATCGTCGAAATCAGCCACCGTCCCGAGTTCCTCGGCAAGATTATCTTCCTCGAAGACTACAACATGATCGTTGCCAAGCGCCTCGTTACAGGTGTCGATATCTGGCTCAATACACCTACCCGTCCACTCGAGGCTTCCGGTACATCCGGCGAAAAGGCCGAGATGAACGGCGTCCTCAACTTCTCTGTACTCGACGGCTGGTGGTACGAAGGCTACCGCTTCAACGAGCAGGCAGGCTGGGCGCTCACCGACAAGCGCACCTACACCGACCAGGGTCAGCAGGATAAGCTCGATGCAGCTACTATCTACTCGATGCTCGAGAACGAAATCATTCCTCTCTACTTCGAAAAGAACTCTGCAGGCTACTCACCCCGCTGGATTCAGTACATCAAGGGTTCTATCGGCGACATCGCTCCCCACTTCACCATGAAGCGCATGATCGACGACTACATCTCCCGCTTCTACAATAAGGAAGCTGCCCGCACCAAGCGCCTCTCTGCCGACAACTTCGCCCTCGCCAAGAACATTGTGGCATGGAAAGAGAAAGTGGCAATGGACTGGAACGGCATCAAGGTGCTCGACGTACGTCACAGCGGCGAAATCAACTCTTCGCTCACCGGCGAACCCTTCCGTATTGAAGTGACCGTAGATACCAATGGTATTGGTCGTGACCTCGGTCTCGAACTCGTTATCTACCGCCAGGCCGACGGCAAAGACAACTTCCTCCGCACAGAGCAGTTCAAGGTCGTTAAGCAGGAAGGCAACATCCTCACCTACGAACTCTCTACCAAGATGAAAGATGCAGGCGTATTCCGCTACGGATTCCGTCTCTATCCCAAGAACGAAGAGCTGCCCCACCGTCAGGACTTCGCTTACACCCTCTGGTTCTAAACCTTAAACCAACATAGCAAAAGGCCCCTTGGACGAGATGTCCGAGGGGCCTTCCACGTTTCAACTATTTATCTATGAGAATCATGCAACCTCAGTAATCACTACTCTGTTGCACAACGAGGGATGCTTTCTTTTTCCTTTTGTATATATAACAATCACAGTCCCTCTCTTGCTATCGTCACACACTTAAACTTCGCTAATAAAAGCTAACAATGAGTGTGAAGGCAGCAAAAAAATTGCCCTGACATTACGAGAACGTCAGGACAATCGAGTTATAATTGCATGTGTCAGTTTGCTGCGGGATAGCCTATTACATTGTTCATGATAGGAATTTTATTCTCATTGAGGTCAAGCAGTTCCTTTATGGCATCGCTGTTCATCGAGCCTCTCGGGCGTGAGGCGAGGCCAAGTCCGGCGGCGGTCACATTGATGTTCTGGCATACGATACCGGCATCGATTGTAGCCATTGAAATCTGGCGGGGCTGTGTGCCTCCGAATTTATCCATATCCATTACGATAACGATGCTCACGGGAGCCGACTTAACGAAATCCTGATGAGCGGCTACGAGGTCGCGATGATCGCCTTCGGCCACCTTCTTCAACTCATGACCGTGAGGGAGATATTCGCTTACACCGTTCTCGGTGAATACGAAAAGGCGCACCTCCTGCATGTTTCTTGCACTGGGTGCAGTCAGTTTGCCGTTCTCGCGGTTTTGGCCCAAGGCACCCCACAGCAGATTTGCAAGGTCCTGGTCTGCCAGAGCGCGGCTGTCGAATGCGGTTGTAGATTGACGCTGAGCCATAATGCCAAGCACTGCCGGGCCATTTTCAACCTGGGGTGCAGGAAGCGAAACAGTTTGAGCCGATACACCTGCAAAAGAGGTGAGCAGAATTCCGAGAATTAAACTTCTAAGTTTCATTGTATGGGCTTATTGGAGTGTGCTATCTTATGTCATCAAGGCTTTTTACCGTTTACCGATACTATCTTTGACTGCTTTACAAGAACAATATCATACTCATCGATATAGCCTCTGACTTCGCCATTCATGACGACTTTATCACCTTTACTTACATGACGCAGTTTCAGATAATCGCTGAATGGTAATACACATAATGCGCGAGCTTTACCACCTTTTGTATCTGAAAGTTCTACTGATGGCAGTCCGTAAACATCCGGACCGACCTTGACTGCGTAACCACTGATATTAACTCTAGGAGCAGCGTTGTTGGATTTACCATTTTCGGATTTACCCTTTTTTATTGAACCTTGCTCCTTCGTAATATTATATACTTCAAGCACAGTCTTGTTGTCGTTATCTTTCAGTTTGGCCGATGCCTGTGTTTGAGCGAAGCCCGATACAGCAGTGAGAACAGCCAAAAATATGGATAATACCGTCTTTCTGAAATTCATTGTTATATTCTATTAAATTAAATAAATTATTGATTATCTTAATATTAGCGCTTGAGAGTAAGAACGTCGATAGTAGGATATACTCCGAAGCGGAATGCAATGTTGCCTCCCACACCTGTGCTTACGTATAGCTGCTGATCGCCCTCCCTGTATAGTCCGCTCCATTCAGGATAAGACCACTCTGCAGGAGAGAAATTTCCGATGCGGAACTGCATGGCGTGCGTATGTCCGGCAAGCATCAGTGGGATGTCGGTAGTCGTCAACACCTCCCTGTGCCAATGCGACGGGTCGTGCGAAAGGAGAATGGTGCATTCATCTTCCGGGACTCCTTTCATTGCTTTCTTCAAATCGGACTTATCGGGGAAATGTCCGCTACCGGCGTTCTCCACGCCAACGATTGCTATGCTATCGTTACCACGCTTGATCTGCACTGCTTCGTTACGCAGCAGATTCCAGCCCATCGACTCCTCCGACTTGACTACACGTGCAAGTGCCCGTTCAGGTGTATCATCACCCTTATATCGGTGATATATACAGTAATCATGATTTCCGAGCACCGAGATTACACCGTCGGGCGCTTTAAGGCGGCTGAGCACCTCCGTGAACTGAGGCAGCTCCTCAGGCGAGGTGTTTACAAGGTCGCCGGTGAAGACTATAAGGTCAGGCTTGAGCGAATTGACCGTATCGACAATTCTGTCGACAGCGCCGGGTGTAGCCCCGTACACTCCGATATGAAAGTCAGTGAGTTGGGCTATGCGGTAGCCCTCGAAATTCTCGGGCAGATCGGGAATGTTTATATCAGTATTCTTCACCTCCAGCCTGCGCCAGCCGAATACCGACCCATATACCGCTATGACAAACCATACTGCCGCAATGCCTGCGCCGGCCCATGATAATACAGGATACAGCGGATGCCATATAAGCCCAAGACCTTTACCCAAAAGTGAAAACAAGGTAAAGGCCAGAGTGGGCAGAAATACACAGATAGTAATCCACATCACGCCGTTGAGAATCATCTGACGCGTGTCGCCGGTGAAATACATCCACAGTATCAGAGCCCAATATATCAGGGCCGGCAGGAAGAGCCAACCCTTGGCAAACCACGAAACACTACTCATGACCGACGATGTGATATACACGTCGGCCAGAGTGAGCAGTAGGGCTAATATACTAAGTATTACAGCCATAAGTAGCAGATCAGAGCTTCTTATCGTTTACAATCTCGATTTTCGATTGCTTCATAAGTGCGATGTCATACTGAGGTACATAACCTCTGACTTCACCATTAATGACAACTTTATCACCTTTATGCACGTGACGCAGTTTCAGATAGTCTGAGAAGGGTAGCACGCAAAGAACACGTGCAATGCCATTCTCCCTCTCGGAAACTTCTACTGAAGGGAGTCCAAATACATCCGGCCCGACCTTCACTGCATAGCCGGAAATATTTACTCTCACAGGCTTCTCAAGATGTCCCTGTGGTTTTACGATATTGTAGACCTCTATAGCGGTCATATTATCATTCTCTTTCATAGCGTATTATATTTTTTAGAGTTTTGCTATAATTTGCATAATGTTCAATATTTACTTAATTGTCTTCTTCATTCTTTTACATTTTTGTCGTTCTATAATAGAACAAAACAAAACGACTATTTGACTTGAACAATAAGACTTAAATATTAAACATATTGACCTATTGTAGCAATGGGGTAATATTCAAATTTGAATATTCAATGATTTTACAAAATTACATTAAGACTGAATCACTGATATTGACTAATAGTCCCCAATTATTTGCATAAAAGGATCATTCTCCCTAATTTTGCTAAATGGAAATATCAGTAAACAATCGAATTATCGTCAGCCGTAACTTTTTAGATTTCTGTTCGCAGTCATATAAGGGGTTTATCATACATTTTATATGTGAATCCGGTTCCGCAGAATTTTTATGTGGAGAACAGTGGTTTCGTGTCACAGCCGGTTGCCTGATGGCCTTACCTGATGCCGGAGCAATACGTAATATCGTTTGTGACAACGATTTTAAGTGTCTCTTTGTACTGGTTTCAGATAAGTTATTACATTCGCTGCTTCCGGCACGTAACTATTCGATAAGCGGTCATCTTAAACTCTTTTCAAATCCGATAATCTCTGTCAGCCCGGAGCAAATGGAAGTGTTTAGGGATGATATCCTCATGGTAGAAAAGAGAGTAGGGGATACCGACCATAAATTCTACGATGAAATGATAGGCGGCCTGCTGCGAACGCTTGTATACGATTTCTTCGACATCCACTCTGAATTTTCCGAGACCATTCCCGAATCCAACCGCGCATCGGAAATCTCGCGGCAGTTTTTCCTGATGCTTGAGAGCGGCAAGGTGAAATACGACCGCGAGCCTGAACAGTATGCCTCGGCTCTCAATGTCACCAGGAAATATCTTAATTCAGTGATTAAACGCCTGACAGGTAACACCGTATCCTATCACATCAACCGTACGGCTCGCGCGATGATAATTGACTATCTTAAGGAGAATAAGCTCTCAATCTCGCAGATTGCCGACGAAATGAATTTCGCATCTTTGGAATATTTCAGCCGCTACTGCAAGAAACATCTGGGTGTTTCACCGTCGAGATACCGCCTTTCTCAGAAGTAGCACTATTCTACTTTTATCGGAGCAATAAAATCAATACGGCCGACGTTAAAGACCTGCGCGATAACGAATAACTCTTATCCACCCACAAAAAAAATTCGGGGTCGGTTCCTGCTGGAGCCGATCCCGATTTATATTAAGTATATGAAAACTATGGGCTTATTTCTGCATCATTGCCACGGTGCGGGCAATGAAGTCGGAGAGGTTGGAGCCGCGGAGAAGACCGTTGCCGAGGAGGGCGAGGTCCACGAGCTGCTTGGCGGTATCGGCTTTCTTGCCGTATTCGTTTATCGCGTCGCTCATCTTAGTGCGGGCGTCGGCCACTTCCCTTTCAAGGTCTGCTATGCGGGCGTCGTCCTCGGCTGAAGTCTTGCCTTCTGGAGCAGCCTTGCGGATAGCGTCGGCCTCGGCATTCTTGCTGTCAATTGTCTGCAGCAGAGGTTCTACAGTGGCGAGGAGGGCATCGTCGGCCTTGGCGGTGATGTCCTTCACGAGCGGGTGCTCGGTGTTGACCACGAGAGAGTAGCTGTCGGGCAGTTCGCCGTAGAAATTCATCTGGGGCTGCATTGCCGCCATCTCTTTCATTCGGCGCATATACTCATTCTGAGTCAGCACGATAGGCTGTGCATTTTCGCCGAGAGCCTCGAACTGAACCACAAACGATGCCTTCTCAACCTTCGCGGTATCAGAGTTGAAGAGCTGTGAGAGAATTGCAGTCTGCGCGGGTGTGAGATTAGCGCTCTTGCGGTCGTTCTTGCGGATGAGATTGTCTACCACGTTGGCATCAACACGCACGAGCTGTACATTTTCGAGCTTGTGTTCGAGGAGGCCTACAAAGTGGTTGTCGAGCTGACCGTCGAGGAGGAGCACATTGTAGCCCTTGTCATTGGCAGCCTTGATGTAGTTGTACTGTGCCTGCTTGTCGGTAGCGTAGAGGTATACGATTTTACCCTCCGAGTTGGTCTGCGAAGCTTCGACAAGAGTCTTGTACTCGTCGAGGGTGAAGTATTGACCTTCGGTGTCCTTGAGGAGCATGAATTTGAGAGCTGCGTCGCAGAACTTCTCATCGGTGAGCATACCGTACACAATGAAGATGCGGATATCGTCCCACTTCTTCTCGAATTCCTTGCGGTCGGCGCGGAAAAGTTCGTCGAGGCGCGAGGCCACTTTCTTGGTGATGTAACCCGAAATTTTCTTCACTGCCGTATCGGCCTGCAGATAGCTTCGCGATACGTTGAGGGGGATGTCGGGCGAATCAATCACACCCTGCATGAGCTGCATGAACTCAGGCACGACACCTTCTACAGAGTCGGTTACGTACACCTGATTGCAGTAGAGCTGGATGCGGTTGCGGTTGATATCGAAGTTGTTCTTGATTTTCGGGAAGTAGAGGATACCGGTCAGCGTGAAGGGGTAGTCTACATTGAGGTGAATCCAGAAAAGAGGATCTTCCTCGCCGGGATAGAGCTCCTGATAGAACTTGCGGTAGTCTTCGTCGGTAAGTTCCGAAGGCTTCTTCATCCACTGGGGCTCGGTGGCGTTGACCACGAGGTCGCGGTCGGTGGCCTCCCACTTGCCGTCTTTCCACTCCATTTCCTTACCCGAAACAACGGGCGCGGGCAGGAAGCGGCAATATTTGCGGAGAAGCAGGTCGACACGCTGCTGCTCGAGGAATTCCTTGCTGTCCTGGTCTATGTACAGAATGATGTCGGTACCGCGCTCGGTGCGGTCGCCTTTCTCCATAGAGTATTCGGGCGAGCCGTCGCAAGTCCAGCGTACGGGTTCCGCGCCTTCCTTATAGCTGAGAGAGTTGATGACAACCTTTTCGGCCACCATGAAAGCGGAATAGAATCCGAGACCGAAGTGGCCTATGATGCTGTTGGCGTTATCCTTGTATTTGTTGAGGAAATCTTCCGCACCCGAGAATGCTATCTGATTGATGTACTTGTCCACATCTTCGGCATCCATGCCGATACCGTGGTCGGAGATAGTGAGAGTGCCGGCTTCCTTGTCGATAGTCACGCGCACTTCGAGTTTGCCTACTTCGCCTTTGAAATCGCCGAAGTTGGCAAGCGTACGCAACTTCTGCGATGCGTCTACGGCATTCGATACAAGTTCGCGGAGGAAGATTTCATGGTCGCTGTAAAGAAATTTTTTGATGACGGGAAAGATATTTTCCGTCGTTACTCCAATAGTTCCTTTTTGCATAGTATATAGGGTTTTTCCAAGTAAGTCTTGCAAATTAGTTTATATTAAAATTTGAAGTAGTTATGAGCGAGATTCGTACTTGCGAAGAAGGAGTTATGGGGCTCCATAATGACTGATGAGTAAGCGCGAAGATTGCCATAACTACTCAAAGGTTGATATAAAATAATTTTCATGACTTACTTATTATTTTCTTTTGTATAAACAATCCTGCAAAAAAAATGCCACGCCGAAATTCTGTCATTTTGGCAGGATATCTGTTATTATATGCTAAACTTAGGCAAAGAGAGTTGAACGTGGTCCGATTATTGCGGGCAATAGTAGAAAAATTCGTAACTTTGTATTCTATGAATAAGTATATACACATATTACTTGCAATAATAACCCTCGGCTCTGCGCTGTGCAGCTGCGACAGCACTCAAGAGCCCGACCCAGTGAAACCGAATCGCCCCGAACCCGAGAAGGTCGGGCGCACCGTACTTGTCTATCAGGTAGCCAATAACAACGGCCTCGCCGGCAACAGCGTCTCCGACCTCTCCGAGATGCAGAAGGCCGTGGATGAAGGACAGATACCTGCCGACGGCCGCGTACTCGTCTACTGCAGGCGCACCGGCATGGAGCAAACCCTCTTCGAGCTCACCAAAGCGGGCAACGATACCCTCGCCGTATATTCCGATAAACTCTCGTCGGTCGCCCCCGAGCGCATGCTCGAAGTGCTCGCCGACGTACAAAAATTCGCCCCCTCCGATTCCTACGGCCTCATCCTGTGGGGACACGGCTCGGGTTGGCTGCAGGACGGCGTCGAAACAGCAACTTCAAAGCGCCGCAGCTACGGAGGCGACGACGGTCAGTGGATGAATGTCACCACTCTTGCCAAGACCCTCGCAAAAGGTCCGGCTCTCGACTACATATACTTCGACTGCTGCTTTATGGCCGGTGTCGAGGTGGCCTACGAACTCTCTTCCGTCGCCCCCTACATCGCGTTCAGCGCCATGGAGATTGCCGCCGAAGGCATGCCCTACGACCGCACCCTCGGCTCTTTCTTCAATGCCGGAGCCGAGGCCGTGACTGTCCCCGCCGAGACCACGGTAGACTACTACCGCGAGTGGCAGACAATCGGTGTACGTCCCGAATTCTCAATTCCGCAATTCGCCGGCAGATACTGCACTATGAGCGTGGTAGATTGCTCCAAGATTGATGCCGTGGCACAGGCCACACGCAGCATCTACGCCCTTGCGCCCGCTTCCCGACCTTCCGATATGTCGCCTCTCGACTACGGACGCAACAAATACAAAGGCTACTACTTCGATTTCGGCAAATACGTGCACGACCTCTGCCTTGACTCTCAGGGACGCGAACGCTTCGACGGCGCCACTGCCTCCCTCGCCAACTTCGACCAGACCCTTGCCGACGCCCTTATCTACAACGGATATATGGAGGAAGTCTTTGCCGGTGCTCGCCCTATCGACTCCTGCTCAGGCCTCACCACCTACATCATGTCTACCCCCTCGTCGGCTTCGACAGTAAACTACAACACCCTCTCCTGGTATTCCGATATTGCCTCAGAACTATTTGTACGATAATAACTTATGATACGCCTGCAATTCCCCGACGTAATGCCCGTAGCGGTCCCCGACTCAATCCCCACTCCACGCGAAGAAATCTCCATGCTCCGTTCGCTGCCCTTTGACGAACTCCTCAATCGGTTCGTATCGTCAATGGTGAGCTTCGCCATAAATCTTCTCATAGCAGCAATCGTCTTCTATGTAGGCAGGCTGATTATCAATAAACTATACCGCCTCCTGAGCGGAGTATTCATCAAGCGCAAGCTCGACCACTCCCTTACTACCTTCGTGCTGAGTCTCGTTAGGATAGTGCTTTACTTCATCCTGATAGTTACGGTGATAGGTATTCTCGGCATCGAGACATCATCATTCCTCGCGCTCTTTGCCTCCGCCGGTGTCGCTATCGGTATGGCTCTCAGCGGCACGCTCCAGAACTTCGCCGGCGGCGTGCTCATACTCCTGCTCAAGCCCTACAAGATAGGCGACTACATCGAAGCCCAGGGCTATGCCGGCACTGTGAGTGAGATTCAGATTTTCCACACTATCATCTGCACCGGCGACAACAAGTCGATAATAATCCCCAACGGCGGCCTCTCCACCGGCTCCGTAAACAACTGGTCTCGCGAAGACTACCGCCGAATAGAGTGGACCGTAAGCATCAGTTACGGCGACAGCATCAACGCCGCACGAGAGAAAATCCTCGAGATTTTCGCCTCCGATCCCCGCATCGTCACAAAATTCATTGAAGACGACCGCAAGCACCGCGCCGAAGAACTCGCCTCCACAACTCCCGCCGAAGATGCCGAACCCGAAAAGCCGCGTGGATTCTTCGCCCGCCTATTCGGCCGTCGCAAGCTCCGCCCCGTGGTAGCGCCCCTCCCCTCCGAAAAAGCCATAATAGCCGTGCCCGTAGACCGTTCGCCGCGCGTCTTCGTGGGCGAGCTCGCCGCAAGCAGTGTCGACCTCAAGTGCCGCGCATGGGTGCAGACCGCCGACTACTGGAGCGTGTTCTTCGACATCAACGAACGTATCTACAACGAACTCCCCGAAGCCGGAATTTCCTTCCCCTTCCCGCAGCTCGATGTTCATAACATACCTAACAACTAACATATTATAGATGAAATCCGTCCACTTCATTGCAATGACAGCTCTGCTCACTTCATGTGCCGGCAACTCGGGTAAATTCAACTATCCCGAAGCTCCCTCCGACAGCACCGTCTACGAAGTTTTCGGCATGGAAGTTGCAGACCCGTATCGTCCTCTCGAGAATGATACCGCAGCCGCCACTCTCGCGTGGGTTGAGGCTGAGAATGCCCTCACTCAGAAATATCTCTCGGCCATTCCATTCCGCAAAGACATCCACAAGCGCCTCGACGCCCTCAACCGCTACAGCCGTCAGGGTGCACCCTGGCGCGGCGACGATGGCAAATACTACTTCTCGGCCAACGACGGTTCGCACAACCAGGCCATAATCTACCGCAGCGAGACTCCCGGAGGCGAAGCCGAGGTCTTCCTTGACCCCAACGCCCTCTCCGACGACGGCACCGTTGCCCTCACAGGCCTCTTCCAGAGCCCCGACGGAAAGTACACCGCCTACACTATCTCGCGCTCAGGCTCCGACTGGACCGAAATATTCTTGCTCGACACCGCCACCGGACAGCTCCTCGACGACCATATCGAGTGGGCAAAATTCACCGGAGCATCGTGGAACGGCAGCGACGGATTCTACTACAGCGCATACCCCGTGCCCGAGGCCGGCAAAGAATTCAGCAACGCCAACGAGTACCACAGCGTATACTATCACAAAATCGGCACTCCTCAGTCGGCCGACACCGTGGTGTATCACGACCCCGCCAAACCTCTCCGTTTCCACTCCGCCGAGACTGCTCACGACGGCAGCGCGCTCGCCATTATCGGTGGCGGCGAAGGGTCGGGCGAATCCGTCATTATCAAAGACCTCCGCAAGCCCGGTGCCTCATGGGTTACAATCGAACCCTCGCAGGACTTCACCAATGAAATCATCGGCATTGTCGACGGCAAGATTTACATGCTCACTTCGGTAGACGCCCCCTCGAACCGTTTCGTGTGCGTCGATCCCGCAAAACCCGACCGCAAGGACTGGGTTGAAATTATTCCCCAGGATGCCGACGGTGCCGTGCTCTCGTCGGTAAACTTTGCCGGCAAGGACCATATCATCGCAGTTTTCGACCGCGACGCGGCCCACACGGCATACCTCTATAATATCGCAGGTGGTGCGCCCGTCCGCGAAATCGAACTCCCCACCTACGGCACAGTCGCCGTTTCGTCCGACCACTCGTCCGACGACGTATTCTACACCTTCTCCTCATTCGTCTATCCCGCCGCCGTCTACAGCTACGACATCGCTACCGGCGAGAGCAAGCTCTTCCACTCCACCGAGATTGAAGGCTTCACCCCCGAAGACTACATCACTGAGCAGATATTCTACACCTCGGCCGACGGCACTCGCGTACCCATGTTTATCGTACGCAAGAAGGGCGTCGAGGCCAATGGCAAGAATCCCGTGTACCTCTACGGCTACGGAGGTTTCAACGTAACCCTCAACCCCGGCTTCAATCCCAACCGCCTGCTCTGGCTTGAAAACGGTGGCATCTATGCTCAGGCCAACCTCCGTGGAGGCGCTGAATATGGCGAAGCATGGCATCAGGCAGGTACAAAGCAGAATAAGCTCAACGTATTCAACGACTTCATCGCCGCTGCCGAGTACATGATAGAGCAGGGCTGGACCACTCCCGAGCTCCTCACTATCGAGGGTGGCAGCAACGGCGGCCTCCTCGTCGGCGCTACGGTCAACCTTCGTCCCGACCTCTTCAAAGTGGCCATTCCCCGTGTGGGCGTCATGGATATGATGCGCTACCACCTCTTCACCATCGGCTGGAACTGGGCTCCTGACTACGGCACCGTCGACGACAGCCCCGAAATGGCTTCGTACCTCCTCTCGTACTCTCCCGTCCACAACATCAAGAACGACGGCACTCCCTATCCCGCTATCCTCGTTACGACTGCCGACCACGACGACCGCGTTGTGCCCGCACACTCCTTCAAGTACGCCGCCACCCTCCAGGCTTCCGATACAGGCAATGCTCCCAAGCTCATCCGTATCGACAGCAAGGCAGGCCACGGCGCAGGCAAACCCGTTGCTAAGGTTGTCGATGAATACGCCGATATCTATTCATTCATCTATCAGAATCTCGGTATCGTACCCGCTACTGCCGAATGACTATTCGCACAATAATCCTCTCGATAATGCTTCCGGTGCTTGCCTTAGGCACCGGAAGCTGCTTCACGGGTGTGGAGGGCACTCCCAAAATCCGCCTCGACGACGTGCGCCGCACAGGCGCGTCAAAGCTCACTCCCGAGCAAACCTATCTCGCTGATTTTGAACCAGAGGCTCCCTCGAAGTGGCGCAAAGGCAAGCCCTTCCTTGTAGCAAGCGACCGTATCTCCCTTATTTTCACGCAGGCATCCTCTCCGGCCGACAATCTCACAGGCCGCGTGCTCGCTTTCGAAGAATTCACGCCCTCGCGAAGCCTCACCGGCGACGACGCCGGCGAAGTAGTCTTCACCGGCCGCGACAATACTCGATACTACTACCGCGTCCCCGGTCTCACCGCCTCGAAACTCGACACACTCTCGCGCCTGCAGATACCATTTACCGTCGACCTCGACCTTGTAGCCCGCGTCGATTCAGCCCTTACGGGTCGCAACCTCTTCGTGCGCACACCCCTGTGGTACGATGCGCGCACACGCCAGGATGTCAACGGACTGCGCCACATCGAAGTGCATATCGACAGCGTCGGTCCCGGCGACGATTATTTCCCCGCCGCCGTGTATTTCCATGCCACCGACCCGCAGTACCTCTCCCGCACCGACCCCGACGGCCACGGACGCATGCTCCTGCTTAGCACAGGCACGAGCCGCGCCGCCACACGCACATTCGACACCCTCTTTTCATTCTCCGACCCGCGCAAGACTCACCCCGAAATCAAAGACGACGTGTGGGCCCTCATCATCGCCTCGAAGGTGCGCAACGGCATGTCGCGCGAAGAGTGCCGCCTCGCCCTCGGTTCTCCCCACGAAGTACTCCGCACACCCTCCTATAGCGGCATGCGCGAGAGCTGGAGCTATTCCGACGGCGTTTACCTGATTTTCGACGACGGTTTTCTCACTCGATTCCGACTATGAAACTCACTTTTCTTGGCACCGGCACCTCAACGGGCGTACCTCAGATGAGGTGCGATTGTGAAGTGTGCCGCT
Organism: Bacteroidales bacterium; assembly: GCA_014800815.1. Classification (GTDB taxonomy): domain Bacteria; phylum Bacteroidota; class Bacteroidia; order Bacteroidales; family Muribaculaceae; genus CAG-873. The sequence continues at coordinate 31,271 of JAAVFI010000063.1, forward strand.
CGTCCGATCCGCGCGACAACCGCCTGCGATGTTCGGCCCTGCTTGAGATAGAAGAAGGCCTGCCAGGTATTCTCATCGACTGCGGCCCCGATTTCCGCTCACAGATGCTCCGCGAGCAGAGTCCCGACCTCGCCTGCGCCGTCCTCACCCATAGTCACTACGACCACGTGGGAGGTGTCGACGATTTGCGTCCCTATGCCTATTCAGCCCCCGGCGAGCATTTCCCGCTCTACTGTCAGGCCGACGTCGCCGCCGACCTCCGCGCGCGTATTCCCTATTGCTTCACCGAGCACCCCTACGCCGGCGTGCCTCAGTTCGACCTCCGCATAGTCGAGGCCTACAAAACTTTTTCAATAGACCTCGGTAGGGGAGTGACAGTCGAAGTTCTGCCGCTCGAAATCATCCACGGCAAGCTGCCGATTCTCGGCTATCGCTTTGATTCACTTGCATATATCACCGATGCAAGTTACGTTCCAGAGCGCACCGTCGAAGCTCTCCGCGGCGTCGACACACTCGTCATCAACGCCCTCCGGCACGAGCCGCACTTCTCTCATCTAAACCTTAGGCAAGCTCTCGACGTTATAGAATTGACGGCACCGAGGCAGGCTTACCTAACTCACTTCAGTCATCAGATAGGGCTCCACAGCGAACTCCTGAAGATACTACCCGAAAACGTTCACCCTGCCAGCGATCGTCGTCAGATAATTATAACCGACGATAAAACGCTTAACTATGGCAGCAGAAATAACTTATCTTGACAACTCGGGCTTTCTCGTAGAACTCCCCGACGTACTTCTCGTTTTCGATTACTATCGCGACCCCGCGCATTCTGTCACTAAGGCTCTTCAGAAATATCCCGAAAAGCCCGTAATCTTCTTTGTGACACACAACCACTCCGACCACTTCAACACCGAGATTTTCAACCTCGGCCAGAGTCACCGTCGCCTCTACGTTCTTTCCAACGACATCCCCACACGTGAGATTCACGACACCATGCCTATCGACTGGATGAGCCGCGGCGATACTCTCGAAGACCTCCCCGGCGGCCTCTCTGTAAAAGCATACGGCTCCACCGATGCAGGCGTGAGCTACCTCGTGACACGCTCCGACGGCTTCCGCATCTTCCATGCCGGCGACCTCAATCTCTGGCATTGGGACAAAGAAAGCACACCCCGCGAAGTGGCTAAGGCAAACGACCTCTTCAATACCGAACTCCACCGCATCAGCTCCGAAGTCGACCGCATCGACGTGGCATTCTTCCCCGTCGACGTACGCCAGGGTGCCAACTGCGCCGCAGGTGCTCAGGAATTTATCAAGACAATAGCCGTCCGCGATTTCTTCCCCATGCACTACAAAGGCGACTACGAGCAGGCTCTCTACTTCGCCACTTACAATCTACCCGAAAAGATAGTGGAACGCACAAATATCCACTGTCTGCATAAACCCGGAGAAACAGTCTCCGTAGATTGCTGAACACTGTGGCCGGCCTCGTGTCGGCCACTATTTTAAGTAGCTATTTTTCAACCTCTTCAACTATTTTATCATGACCACAAATTCAAGAATTAAATCATCGTCCGCTCGATGTACGCGGCCGGTCTTAGTTGCCGAACCCGCAGCTAAACCGGTTTTTGAACCCTTTACCCTCAGCGATATACAGCAGACCCTACCCATGCTCCGCAGCAGCAGGTCGCGCTCATGCGATTTTACAGCCGGAGGAGTATTCATGTGGGTCGATTATTTCGGCTACGAGCGGTGTATCGTCGGCGGCGACACCCTCTTTATCCGCGGCCTCTCCGAAGATTTCACTCGCCGCCCCGCCTTTTCGCTTCCCGTAGGACGCATGCCCTTGACCGAAGCCGTAGCGTTTCTCCGCGAGTATTGTCATGAAAACGGTATCCCCCTTTTCTTCTCTGCAATCCCCGAAGACAGACTCGAAGAACTTCGCGAACTCGGTGTCGAACAAGTCGAAGAACTCACCGACTGGGCCGACTACATCTACCGGGCCTCCGACCTCGCAACCCTCACGGGCAAAGCGTATAGCAAGAAGCGAAATCACGTAAACCGTTTCATCTCCGACAACCCAGGCTACCGCCTCGAAACAATCGACGACTCCAACCTGCCCGAACTCATCGACTTCTTCTCGGCTCTCGACATCGAAAGCGAGAAAGTCGACCCCGTCATGTCAGAATACGAGCGCGAGCAGTGCCTCGACGTCCTCCGCAACTATCATCTCTATCCCTTCGAGGGAGCAATCCTCCGCGACGGCGAAGGGCGAATAGTAGCCTTCACTGCCGGCGAACTCGTAGGAGACACACTCATCCTCCACATCGAGAAAATGCGCCACGACGTATCGGGAGCAGGCGAAGCCATCAACAAATTCTTTGCCGAAAAGATGCTCGCCGAGCACCCCGAACTCCAATACATCAACCGCGAAGACGACTCCGGCGACCCCGGCCTCCGTTTCGCAAAAGAATCATATCACCCCGCATTCCGCCTCCGCAAGTACAACGTACTCATGAAAGCATAGCGGAGCGCACAACACCGAGAGACATAGAAAAACGGACCGCAGAATATTCTGCAGCCCGTTTTTTATGTCTCTTGTCTTGAGTGGCGGATGTTGCGCAATTACCGCCGTTAAGACTTACTGAGGCGAAACTTATTTTTTCTTGCGAACAGCGTAGCGGTTCATGAACTTGTCAACGCGACCTGCGGTGTCCACGAGCTTCTGCTTGCCGGTGAAGAAGGGGTGTGATGAACTTGTGATTTCAAGCTTCACGAGGGGATAAGTGACGCCGTCTACCTCGATAGTTTCGCGAGTAGCTACAGTTGAGCGGGTGATGAAGATTTCGTCGTTAGACATATCTTTGAATACCACTTCGCGATAGGTTGAGGGATGAATGTCTTTTTTCATTGCTAATTAGCTATTTAAATACGTATTATTCTGTTACTTGAAGGCGCTGGTAAGGCGCTTTTTTCGTAATGGCCTGCAAATTTACGCATTTTTTCTCATTCTCGCAACCATTTCACCATTTAATTCCCCGCAACCCCCTCAAAAATTAGCGGTATAGTTATTGGTGCGCAATCGCCGACCTCAGCCACTTGCGGGATGTGCCCGGATAGGTCTGTCTATACGTTGGCATCAGGGAGACAGCTTCATGGCAGAGGCTACGGTTTTTTTCAATACGTCAATTTGCTCTTCGCTGCGGGGCGTGAGCCGTAAGGCTCATCGTGTGCGGGGCAGCTGCCGCTAAGGTGTAGAAGTCCAGGCCCTCCATAGTCGGGTCCGAACCTACGGCCTTGGGTGGCGGCTTCTGAGGCGAAGAGACGGGGATGAGGAAATAGGTGGTCATGGGAGCGGCCTTCGCAGGCAGGTCTTCCATGGCCTTACGGCGATATGCGCGGTATGCGCTGATGCTTATGTCACGCTCTACACAGGGCGGGAAGTCTGGATTGCGAGTGCCCGCACAACTGTGATAGATGATGATATAGCACGGCAGGTCGAGAAAGACAGGATGCGCATACCGAAACA
>JAAVFI010000064.1 GCA_014800815.1 Bacteroidales bacterium
ACGAACCCTCATTTTAGCTTTTACCCAAAGTATATCTCGGGAGTGGCAAATGCAGCCTGAATCTTCCGATTTTGTGTATAAAATAGAGACTGCCTAACTTTGGTTGTTAGACAGCCTCTCTTTTTCTACATGTATGTGGCGCAGGACTATGCGTACAGGTGCTCAGTCGTCTCAAGGAAAGCGATAAAGTCTTCGATACAATAGGGGCGAATTATGTTTCTGCCCTCCGACTCCGAAGCCACAAATTTAATCTGCCTCAAGCTGTCCGAAAAAATCGACGGAGCTACAAATATACTTTCCGAGTCCTCGGTATATTTCTCCTTGAAGTCGGTGAGATGCCGCTCTATAGGCCAGATTTCCATCATGGTCTGCATACGGCCCTCAGCCATTGTCACCTCAACCAATATTCCCTTGGGGTCGTCGAAACATTCAATATCCCCTGCTCCACCTCCGGCAGTCGAAGTCGGCAAGCCCGTATCGTCGGCAGAGTAATTCGGTATCACCCGCACCTGAGGCAGCCTCGACTTGATAGCCAGGGCAGTGAGAAATTCCAGCCTTATGGGCGCTGCGAGAATTCGCAGGACATCGTCCTCGCTCGTACGACGACGCGATAATATCATAAGCTCCTTCTTGATAGTATCCCAGTTATACAGCGCCACCCAGTTATCAAGGAGCTGCTCCGTCTGCGAGGGCTGCACCTCTATAGCCTTGATACCTAAAAGGTTCCTGTCGATTTGCGCCATATAATCGAAATAGGCTCTCTCGTCGGTAAAGGTCGGATAAGTGGAATAGTGCTCGAGCACATAGTTCACCTTATCATCTTCATTGTGGTTTATATCAATGAAGCGACCGGCGCCGCGCAACGAAATCAACCCCGTCATACGCATCTTGCGTATAAACTCATCGGGATAATCAACCATTATGGACTTCGGGTCAAACTGCTTGTAATCTCCGCCCATAATCTCATTTATACAGATATCGAGAATCACCTCATCGCTCGGATTATAGCCGTATTCTTCTCTCAACCGCTTTATCCTGAAGTACAAAGCCTCGGCATCATTATCTTTCCAGAAGATAAGCAGCGGAAGTTCTCGTCGCGAGATGCCCGCACCGTTCAAGGTCGGGTCATCGTCAAGAAGTCTGATAGTTTCAAGAAGCAGAATCAACGGCACATTGTCATTCAGAACCCTTACGAAAGGATTCTTCCTTTGCGACTTGGCAAAAGCCTGGATAAAGACCTCCGATTCATATTCAGGATGGACTTCTTCAACGAAGAGCGCATCGCCATCTTCGGTCACTCTGAGCACATCAATAAGGCGATGCCCCAATTCGGATATCTCAATAGGATCGCCGACAGTATAATAGGCCAAGCCCAACTCCTTGCATAAATCAAATATGGTAGCGAAGCGCGAGGGATATCCATGCTCAAATCCTGCCTCCTTATGATTCTGTGGATTATTCCGCATGAGATATTCCACTTCATCGCGGCTCAACAGCACGCGGCTGAAGTTTCCTTTCGGAGTAGTTTTCCACTTCTCTTTGATTTGCGGAGTCTTCTTTGTGGGGCGATATAGTCCGTAGCGGATACACTCGGCCACGATTGCAGTTGCAAGGTCGTCGGTAAGCGTCTGTCCCTCAAACTTGTTCAGCACAAACAGTATCTGTTTGAGGCGACCGGGGTTTCTCATCGTGGTAGTGTACAGTAAAGGCTTGTATTGCGGAGCTGCCATAAATTTTTTACGCAAGTTAGTCATGGAAATTAGTAACCAACACCTCGTTGAACTGCTTGATAGTGTTGTCTCGGAAGCTGATATAATTGCTCTTTATAGGATAAATATTATATTGATTGCTCCAATCGAGAAAGATATTGTTGACCCGTCCTTTATAGTGGGTGACATTTGATATTGCAAAACGTATTCCTCGCTCATTCAGAGCATCGAGTACACGCAGCAAGCGCCTTTCACTCTCCTCGTTCCACAGCTTGTTGTATTCGCTGAACGTTATGAGATACGGAGGGTCCAAATACACAAGGTCTTCTTCGTTCAAATCCTGAGCGCCCAGAAAATCCTCAAAATCAAGGGCACTCCAACGGGTCTGTTTATGGGCGTTTAACTCGAAATACGCATTTAAGGCATCTACCGTATTCTGATTGAAATCCACATTGCCAACAGGGAGGTTGAACTTCCCCTTTCCGTTGAAGCGAATCATGCGGTTAAAGCCGTATATAAGAAGTAGATACAGCAGTAGTGAATCTTTGCAACCACCCTCATTATAGTCGGCTCTCATTCGGGAATACGACTCTTTGTTATACTTGGCGAAGTACGTCTTTACAAACCGTGTCTTTAATTCCTGAGGCACATTATCCTCCTTGTAAGAGTACGACAGGCCGTATCGTTCAATCAGAGCCTCGACATCGGCAAAAAATTTCTGTTCATCTCCAAGATACGACAGAAGCATGCGATGCAGACCTATCACATACTCGTTGATGTCATTCAGAAGATAGTTTTCAGCCTTGACATTAAGATACACAGAGCCACCTCCGACAAACGGTTCGACAAACTGCCGTATCGTCGCGGGAAAATGAGACTTAATCTCATTTACGAGCTTATATTTATCACCTACATAAAATAGAGGCGAACGATTTACGTTTGAATTCTTCATCTACAGTTGTAATAAATAAAAGCTCCTTATGGTCGTTGAAATCTGTCTTTCCGGCGTTGAAGAAACGGTGTGAGCACTCATACATATGGGTGTCGCCACAGCGCTCGAGCACATTTCTGATCTGCTCGAGCGAAATCTTATTCTCGGAAGAACTGCTTTTCGAGTTATAAGTATTGTTGTACGATACCGCGATGTACCTCACATTGAGGTTTGCTATCAGATCTTCAAAAGCCGAATAGGCCTTGGTCGTGCAGTAGCGGCTCATATTCTCGGGAGCGGGCTTCATGGCAACCCCGAACAACTGAGGTTTGTCCCACTTCACCAAAGTCTCATACACGTGATAGAACCGGCAATATTGGCGTGAATTATATGGCGGGTCGATATACGCCACATCGGCGTGCAGACTCCTTGCAAGCTCGTTGGCATCCTGCTTGAAAATCTCGATATTATCGTAGGCCTCAGCCTCGATCATCCGCAGGCGCAAGGGCCGGTGCTTTATCGGTTTCTTGATGTAAGCCTCGAAGTGGCCTACCGTATTGGCCAGCTTATCAATATTATATATCAGAGTTGCTATAAGTATGCAATACTCCTTTTCGGTCAAGGTAGATTTATGCTTCTCGATATCCTCTCTGATATGGCCGACGAGTTTTGCCACACTCATTTCAAAATACTTATCGCCGAAATTCTCCGAGAAATAATTCTGCGGCAGGTCGTCGGGGTCCAACTCATTGTACGAATCCAGGATATCTCCGATTTTATTCTCATCGTAATCACCGGGGCCGAAAAACGCCTTATAAATAATGTTGTTCGAATGGAGAAAATCGTTGGTAAAGACGTAGTCGAAATTCGATAATGCAGCCTTTGTCACCACACCCGTACCTGCAAATACATCAAAGAAAGTGTTCACATCGCGGGTCTCATGCTTTATCGTACTCATTATCCAGTCTATCAACTTCGCCTTACTCCCTATATAGCGCCTGCTCTCGAGCGCTATAGGTCGGGCAAAGATAGCTTCGGCAAAGAGCGAAAGATATTTCGAGCCATAAGTAACCTTTGCCTGCGCCGCCTGCAGAGCCTTGATAGCAATATCCTGATTTGTATTATTCAGCTTGCTTACAATCTCATCGCTCTGCTGCTGAACAAGCAGAGTCGTGGCATCTTCAAAACCATAGATTTTGGCAAGCCTGAGCACCTGTTCGGTAGTGGCAATACGCTTTCCCGTCTCAATTTTGCTTAAAAGAGAAACATCAATTCCCGACGACTCACTTACCAGCTGCAGCGGCAGTTGCTTCTCCTCGCGAATGTGACGCAATATATATCCAAGAGTTATCACTCAATTTTATCTTGACAATTTATGGCAAAATTAAAAAAATATTTCGAGACAGGCAAGCATTAGCCCTTTGACATCTCAATATCTATTAAAAGCACTACACGCCGGGCGCGGGTTGCACTCGGCGTGTAGATATATCGTTATCGTCTGGCGTTGTTCGATATCTGTGCGGAAGCGGGTCTCGTAGCCTGCTGAACATTGGAGGGATTGGGAAGACCGCCGTTGCCGGGTCGCTGGATGCCGCCCACTGTGGTCGGAACCCCGTTCATGCCGGGATTGGTATTCACAATCGGCGGCCGTTGCGACTGCTGTGGCGGTATAGCAGGGCCGGGACCGGGATATATCAGCGGCGGACGTGGCGGACGAGGATTATAGATAGGTCCATAATTCCAGACGGGGGTATTATAGTACGCATTTCCGATGTAGCCCGAACCATACCAGTACGGATTCACGCCCGACGGATCAATGTCAACTCCGAGCCCGAGGTCGGCACATCCCGTCATTCCTATCACCGCAATTGCAATGGCGGCTGCTGCGATTATCTTTTTCATAGTCGAAACCTGTATTTAGTTGTTATTTATAGTAATAACAATTTTAGGAGAGAAAATACTCTCTACATCGCGATTTTTCGCTAATTTTGAAGCATGAAAATGAAAGGAACAATCATCCGCAATACCGGCGCTCACTATGTGGCCGAAACTACCGAAGGCGAAGAAGTGCCTTGTCTCGCTAAAGGAAATTTCCGCATCAAGGGACTCCGCACCACTAATCCCGTGGCCGTCGGCGACCACGTCGAGCTCTCCGAGAAAGGGCCCGACGGCACCGCCTACATCACGTCGGTGCTTCCGCGTACAAACTATATAATCCGACGCTCGAGCAATCTATCCAAAGCCGCCCATATCATTGCGGCCAACGTAGATTGTGCCGTGCTCGTAGCTACACTCGCCCACCCTACCACCTCCACAACTTTCATCGACCGCTTCCTTGCCTCAGCCGAGGCCTACGGCGTACCCGCTGCTATAGTCATCAACAAGATAGACCTGCTCGATGAGGAGGAAGACCGCGAACTCCTCGAGGCGGTACTCTATCTCTACCGCTCCATAGGCTACCCGGCGCTCGCCGTATCTGCCGAAACGGGCGAAGGTCTCGACGCTCTCCGCGAATTCCTCCGCGATAAAGTCACACTCTTTTCGGGCAACTCGGGCGTAGGCAAGACGTCGCTCATCAATGCCCTCATTCCCGGTCTCGACCTCCGCACAGGCGAAATCTCCGCCACACACGACACCGGCATGCACACCACCACATTCTCTGAGATGTATCCCCTCCCCGACGGCGGCCGTATCATCGACACCCCGGGCCTCCGAGGCTTCGGCGTGGTAGAATTCGACACTACGGAAGTAGGACACTTCTTCCCCGAGATATTCGCTGCCTCGACCGACTGCCGCTTCGGCAACTGTACCCACACCCACGAACCCGGATGCGCCGTGCTCGAGGCCGTCGAAGAAAACCGTATCGCACAATCCCGCTACACCTCATACCTCAGTATTCTGGAGGAAGCCCGCGAGGGAGCCGCCGATAAATACCGCAAAGGCAACTGATAAGAAAGCCTTCAACTATTCTGCAGTAGAAATTGTTGTAATTGCATGGATGCAAGTACAAACAATGTTTCAACTGCAGGGCAAGGTTTCTGCCGCCGACATGGTATTCCCGACCGTGTCGCGCTATATACCTGTGCAGTGATTATCGGCCTTATGGCCGGTACGGGAGCCTGGATTCTCAAGACGTGTATCAAATATGTATCGCGCTGGCTCACTGCAGGAATGGACCCGTCGGGCCCCAACTGGCGCCTGCTCTTTCTCCCGACTATAGGCATAGTACTCACGGTGGTATTTACCCGCCTAATACTCAAGCGAAAACTTGAGCACGGCACCGATCGTCTCAAGGCCAATCTCTCAGTCGGGAAAGCCCGTATGCCCTTCTCATCCACTTTTTCGCCGATTATCGCCAACACTCTCACTCTCGGCTTCGGCGGTTCGGCAGGCTCGGAAGGCCCTATCGCCTACGCATCCGCGGCAATGGCTTCGACTCTCGGCCAAAAGCTCGGACTCTCTAATCAACACCTCACCACCCTCGTAGCCTGCGGAGCGGGTGCCGGTATCGCCGGAATCTTCACGGCACCTATCGGCGGAGTAATGTTTACCCTTGAAGTCCTCGCACTGCCTATGACCACTACTGCCGTGATGACACTGATTATAGCATGCCTCGTCGCAGGCCTCACTGCTTTCGTCCTGGCCGGATGCAACTTCGACGCCCCTTTCACGGCAGTAAATCAGTTCGAGCTCCCCATTCTCCCCCATATAATTCTTTTAGGCATTTTCTGCGGCCTCTACGCCCTCTACTACAGCTACACCGCACGCCTTACAGGCAAATATCTCGCCGCTCTGGCCAATCCGTGGGTACGCGCCGTCGTATCGGGACTCGTCGTATCGGCCATGCTGTTCTTCTTCCCGACACTCTACGGCGAGGGCTACGGCTCGGTGGTGAAAGTAATCAACGACCTGCCCACGGGCGTAGGTGAATACAGCATTTTCGGAATATCCACAGCACACACACCGTGGCTGCTTATAGCGATAGTCGGAGGTATTCTGCTCTGCAAAGGCATAGCCCAGAAAGACTCAAACAGCGGCGGTGGTGTTGCCGGAGAATATGCCCCTGCCCTCTTCGCAGGATGTATGGCGGGTTGGTTCTTCGCCCTGCTACTCAACCACGGCCTCGGCACCGACCTTCCCGTAGGCAACTTCGCCGTAATCGGCATGGGCGCAGTAATGGCCGGAGCTATCAAAGCACCACTCATGGCTATATTTATCACCGTTGAAATGACCGATGGCTACGACTTCCTCCTCCCCGTCGCCGTCGCATCGGCAATCTCCTACATCATCGCCCGCATCCCCGACTACATTGCCGCTCACAAGGCTCAGGCGAAAGCTCAGTGACCGCGACGCTTCGACGGAAACAGTCGGCGCACGCGCAGCAGAGCCACATCCACACTGTCGGAGGCTACTATCAAAGTAGTTCCCGCAACTATCAACAGCGACCCTATAATATCGCGCATAGTGAAATCCTGACCGAGCACAGTCACGCTTAGGACGACTGCCGTAACAGGCTCCAGAGCTCCGAAAAGTGCAGTAGCCGTCGAACCGATTTTCTGAATCGCCACGGTAGTGCACACAAGCGAAATCACGGTCGGAAGCAATCCTAAAGCTGCGATATTCAGCCACATCCATGGTTCTGTGGGCATAGTCAGGGGCATGCCGAGGGCAAAGACGAATACAAAAAGGAGCAGTCCGAAAAGCAGGACCTGAAAAAGGAGCGTCACCGTCGGAATCGAATTTAGTCGGCGCGACACACTAACCATAACGAGGTAAACGGAGTACGACACCGACGAAACCATTACCAAAAGCGTTCCGAAGGCATCGAGCGCGAAGCCCGAGCCGTCGCTCATCAGCAGTACAAGTCCCGGAAGCATAAGCGCGAGGCAAATAGCCGTAGCCGCCCGAAATCGCTCATGGTACACGAGTGTCATGATTATGGCTACAAACAGAGGATACACAAAGAGCAGCGTCGACGCCACACCCGAGTTCATATAGTTGTAGCTCTCGAAAAGTGTGAGCGACGAGAGTGCCATAAGTATTCCGAGAATAGCCACGGGGGCGAGTTTGGCACGCGACACCGTCACTTTCCGCCCTCTCACAAGAGCAAGAAGCGCAAGAAAGACCAGACCTGAAAGATAGCGGAAAAAGAGCACGCTCGTGGCATTCATTCCCGCCGAATAGAGTGGAACTGCGAATGCGGGGTTCGTGCCGTAAGTTGCCGCAGCGAGTGCAGCAAGCAGATATCCTTTGAATTTCATAGGTAAGTCTTGTAATTTAGTTTATATTACAATTTGAAGTAGGTATGACTTACTTAGTGATCAGATGATTTTTACCGTCGGTTCTGTGGCCGACAGTTCGCCCTCACAGTCTATCACGATAGTTCCGTCGACAAACGCTGTCGAATGAGTCTCGCCTGCGAAGGGCGACACCTTCACCGACCAGAGCCGCGAAACACTGTCGTGCTCTATCTCGACAAGTGAAAGACCTCTCTCGCTACCGTTAAATATCACACGGTGTGCAAGCATGCGCTTACTCTTCTGCGTCATCCTTTTTTGCCTTTACCAAAAGAGTGTCGGGAATCACCACCGGCTTCAGGAGTTCTTCGTAGCGGCGCTGCGAATAGCGGCGGTAGTTCTCCGGATTGACACGTTTACGCACCAGCCCGATACTGTCGAGCATCATCGACGCTCCTCTCTTGTTGGGCGCCTCCATATAGCCGTAGACCTTTGTGGCATCGAGCATGGAGTCCGTCTGCAGCGTGAGTTCGTTCCAGCCGTCGTTCTGGAAGGGCTGTGAACTTACTTCGACAGTACCGTCGGAGTATTCCGTCACCATAGTCCAGCGGCGGTCGGTGGGCGCGTTGAATACTTTTGCACGCCACGAATACACGTCGCCGCGCTCCCAGTTCTCATCGCGGTTGAAGCTGAAGAGAAGAGCGTGCGAAGGCATCCGATCGTTTATGCTCAGATATTGAGGACCGTACCATACGTCCACAGAGTCGCCGGCCATAGACATAGCCATTTCCGCAGCAACCTTGTTGCCGGTTTCAATGAGTCGGTGTTCGAGAATCTCTATCGTGCGGTCGTAGACCTCCATATATCGGTTGAGATTGCGGCCATACCATGCAAGCGACGAATCTACCTGCTCGGAGGTCACGCCATGCTTTACATATACCGACTGCTTGAATTCCTGTTTGAGAGAATCAGAGAGATAGTCGCCGCGGTTCAGTTCGATAACCGACTCTGCGGTGTGAGTATCGGCAAGCAGACGAGCCATTTCTTCCGGCTCGATGATACCGGAAGGCACAGAATTGCACGCCGCGAACAGAACGGTTGCCGACAGGAAGCTAAGCAGCTTTCTCATCTTGCTTCGGGAGCGTTAGATACTTGGAGTAAAAGCAGATAATCAATGCCATACCTACCGTAATGGCAGAGTCGGCGATGTTGAACACGGGGTCGAAGAATGAGAATACCGACCCTCCGACACCGGGAACCCACGAAGGCCATGTGAAGGAGAACAGCGGGAAGTAAAGCATATCTACCACAAGTCCTTGCATAAGTGTGCCATAGCCCTCGCCCCAGGGGACGAATTCAGCTACGAAGGGAGGATAGGGATTGCTGAAAATCTCGCCGTAGAACATACAGTCCACGATATTTCCGAACGCTCCGGCTATGACAAGCGCGATGCTCGCCACATATCCTGCCGGCGATTTCGCTGCCTTGGTAAGCTTGACAAGATACCACGAGAGGAAAGCTACAAGAGCTATGCGGAAGGTAGTAAGCAGAATCTTGCTTCCGAGTTCGATTCCGAAAGCCATACCATTATTCTGGATAAAGCGGAGGTGAAACCACGGGAAGATTTCAAGGTCTTCGCCGAGATAGAACGAAGTTTTTACCCATATCTTCATTGCCTGATCGGCGATGATGACAAAGGCTACTATTATCCATGCCAGCAATGAAAGGCGTCGGCTGCGGTCTATATTCATAATCAATGCCCCGGGATGTTCTTTGCTTCCACACACAGTGTGGCATGAGGCACAGCCCGCAGACGCTCCTTGGGTATCAGCTTACCTGTCGCGCGGCATATACCGTAGGTTTTGTTCTCGATGCGTACGAGCGCTTTGCGCAGGTGGTCGATAAACTGGCGCTGACGCTCAGCAAGACGTGCAGTAGCCTCGCGTTCGAGAGTGTTTGCCCCCTCTTCGAGCACCTTGAAGGTAGGCGAAGTATCGGCGGTATCGTTGCCGTCGTTGTTTCGGAGACTTGCACAGAGGTCGTCGTAGAGAGCCGTAGCAGCTTCTATCTTGGAGAGGATAAGCTGACGGAATTCTTCAAGTTCCTCGTCGGAGTATCGTGGAGTTGAGCTCATGGTAAAAATAATTTTGGAGAGATTAAAAAGTAAGATGAGGATGCCGCGATAAGGAGGCATCCTCATCCATATGAATTTTAAGCGAGTTCGATCACTGCGCCGAGCTTGAGATCGTCGATGTCGAGAATCTCGACTGCATCGGGAGCGACAGCATCGGAGATAGCTACCGAATCGGCAAGCACCTGAGTGGAGATATACTCGCCATACTCAGCCACTACATCCTTGATTTCCTCGCAAGGAAGGAAGGTGAGAGTGATATGGTCGGTTATATCGTAGCCGCGGCGCTTGCGGATGTTCTGCACGCGATTGATGATTTCGCGGGCGAGACCTTCGCGGAAGCGCTCGGGAGTTACGTCGATGTCGAGAGCTACAGTGAGGGTACCTTCGTTGGCAACGAGCCAGCCGGGCATATCCTCAGAAATAATCTTCACGTCGTCGATATCCACGCGCGAGGTAGTTCCTTCGATTTCGAGGTCGAGATAGCCGTCACGCTCGAGCGAGGCGATAGATGCGCGGTCGAGACTCTTGATGAGAGCTGCAGCCTGCTTCATGAGCTTGCCGAACTTCGGACCGAGTTTCTTGAAGTCGGGGTCGACACGCTTCACGAAGATTTCGTTGTCGGCCGAAACAACCTCAAGTTTCTTAACGTTCACCTCGGTGCATACGATGCCGGCAATCTCGTTGAGCTGTGCCGCCATAGCGTCGTCGGCAACGGGTACAAGCATCTTCGCAAGGGGCTGACGCACCTTGAGGTTAGCTTTCTTGCGGAGCGAGAGCACGAGCGAGGTCAGGCGCTGGGCGATGTCCATACGTTCTTCGAGCGATGCGTCGACACAAGCTGCGTCGGGCTTGGGGAAGTCGGAGAGGTGTACCGAAGTAGCCTCGCGTCCTTCGGTGAGGTCGCGGTAGAGACGGTCGGCGAAGAAGGGAGCTACAGGAGCCATGAGGCGGCTTACAGTGAGAAGGCACTCGTAGAGTGTCTGATATGCTGCAAGTTTATCAGTGTCGATGCCACGACCCCAGAAGCGTTTGCGGTTGAGGCGCACATACCAGTTGGAGAGTTTGTCGAGCACGAATTCGCTGATAGCACGCACGGCCTTGGTGGGCTCGTAGTCGTCGAATGCCTCTGTCACCTGGCTGATGAGGGTGTTGAGTAGCGAAAGAATCCAACGGTCAAGCTCAGGACGTTCGGCCAGGGGTACCTGAGCCTCGTCGGCGGTGAAGCCGTCTACGTTGGCGTACATCGCGAAGAAGTTGTAAGTATTCGAGAGTGTCGAGAAGAACTTACGCGAGGTTTCTGCCACGCCGTCGGGGTCGTATTTGAGGTTATCCCAGGGCGATGAGGTGGCAATCATATACCAACGTACGGGGTCGGAGCCGTATTTTTCGATAGTTGTGAAGGGGTCGACGGCATTGCCTTTGCGCTTCGACATCTTTTCGCCGTTCTTATCCAGCACGAGACCGTTTGAAACCACGGCCTTGAATGCGCAGGAGTCGAAGGCCATAGTGCCGATAGCGTGGAGTGTGAAGAACCAACCGCGAGTCTGGTCGACGCCTTCGGCGATGAAGTCGGCGGGGAAGAGGTCGCCGCGGTCGAATGCTTCTTTATTCTCGAAAGGATAGTGAATCTGAGCGTAAGGCATAGAGCCTGAGTCGAACCATACGTCGATGAGGTCGGTCTCGCGCTTCATGGGCTTGCCACTTGCAGATACGAGGACTATGTCGTCTACGTAGGGGCGGTGAAGGTCGATCTTCTCGTAGTTTTCCTTAGAGTAGTCGCCGGGTACGAAGCCCTTGTCGCGGAAAGGATTAGAAGTCATCACACCTGCAGCGACTGCCTTGTCGATTTCATTGTAGAGTGTCTCTACGCTGTCGATGCAGATTTCTTCGTCGCCGCTCTCGGTGCGCCAGATAGGAAGGGGTGTACCCCAGTAACGGCTGCGCGAGAGGTTCCAGTCCTGAAGATTTTCGAGCCACTTGCCGAAGCGTCCTGTACCTGTCGATGCGGGCTTCCACTTGATGTCTTCGTTGAGTTCCATAAGGCGCTCGCGGACGGCGGTAGAGCGGATAAACCAGCTGTCGAGGGGATAATAGAGGACGGGCTTGTCGGTACGCCAGCAGTGAGGATAGTTGTGCACGTGTTTCTCGATGCGGAATACCTTGCCTTCTGCCTTGAGGTCCATGCAGATAGCTACGTCGAGAGTTTCGGTCTCCTCGGTAGCCTCGGGGTCGTAGGCGTTCTTTACATAGCGGCCTGCCCAACGGCTGTACGCCTCGGTATCAACCATTTCCTCAACGAATTTGGGGTCGAGGTCCTCGATACGGAAGAAACGGCCTGAGAGGTCGACCATGGGGCGGATATTGCCGTCGCGGTCGATGAGGTGCAGCGGGGGAATGCCGGCAGCGCGCGATACACGAAGGTCATCCGCACCAAAGGTACCTGCGATGTGTACGATACCTGTACCGTCGTCGGTAGTAACGTAGTCGCCGGGGATTACACGGAATGCGCCTTCGCCGGGGTTAACCCAGGGGAGAAGCTGCTCGTAGTGAAGACCTACAAGGTCGTTGCCGGTAACGGTAGCGACGATTTCGTAAGGCACGAGTTTGTCGCCCTTCTTGTAGTCTTCGAGGCCGATTTCCTTTGCCTTGGGGTTGAAGATGCTGCTTACAAGGGCTTCGGCTACCGTTACGGTTACGGGTTCGCCCGAGTAGGGATTGTATGTGCGTACGATGCAGTAGCGGATGTTGGGGCCGACGCAGAGCGCGGTGTTGGAGGGAAGTGTCCAGGGAGTGGTTGTCCACGCGAGCAGACAAGCCTTGCCCCAACCCTGCATTGCAGGAATAGTTTCCTTGAGAGTGAACTGAGCGATACAGGTTGTATCTTTCACGTCGCGGTAGCAACCGGGCTGGTTGAGCTCGTGTGTGCTCAGACCTGTACCGGCAGCGGGCGAATACGGCTGGATAGTATAGCCTTTATAGAGGAGATTTTTGTTGTAGAGCTGTGCGAGGAGCCACCATACCGTTTCGATATAGCGGTTGTCGTATGTGATATATGGGTCGGTAGTGTCCACCCAGTACCCCATAAGGTTGGTCAGGGTTTCCCACTCGCGGGTATATTTCATCACCTCGCGGCGGCAGGCGGCATTGTACTCGTCTACCGAAATTTTCTTACCGATATCTTCCTTGGTTATGCCGAGCGAACGTTCAACGCCGAGTTCGACAGGCAGACCGTGAGTGTCCCATCCGGCTTTGCGGTTGACACGGAAGCCCTGCATGGTCTTGTAGCGGCAGAAAAGGTCCTTGATAGTACGGGCCATTACGTGGTGAATGCCGGGCATACCATTTGCGGAGGGAGGACCTTCGTAGAAAACGAAGGAGGGCGCACCCTCGCGGAGTGACAGACTTTGCTCGAAGAGGCGGTCTTTGTTCCACTTCTCGAGCATTTCCTTATTGAGATCGGAAAGGTTTAATCCGTTGTATTCGTTGAATTTCTTCATAAAAGGAAGTCGGTAAAAAATTTGTAAAAGGGTGTGTCGGCGTTTCTACAAACAGCTGACACACCCTTTCGAGTATTTTGAAGCGCTTGGTCGCTATTATTCTGCGGCAGTAGCTTCGGTTTCTTCGGCAGCGGGTGCTGCTTCAGCTTCTGCGGCAGCCTGAGCGGCAGCAGCTTCAGCCTTCTTCTTTGCTACGAGTTCGGCCTTAGCCTGATTTCGTGCAGTTTCGGCTTCGAGACGCTTCTTAGCGTTGAGCTCACGCTTGTCGGCCATAGCGGTCTTCTGTGCGTCAACTTTAGCCTGCTTCTTAGCTTTCCAAGCTTCGAAGCGACGTTCTGCCTCAGCCTGGTCGAAAGCGCCCTTCTTCACACCGCCGAGGAGGTGGTTCATGAGGAGTACACCCTCGTTAGAGAGGATAGAACGTACGGTGTCGGTGGGTTCAGCACCAACAGTCACCCAATACAAAGCCCGCTCGAAGTTAAGAGTAATTGTAGCAGGATTAGTGTTCGGATTATAAGAACCTATCCTTTCAATAAATCTACCATCTCGTGGTGCCCTGCTATCGGCGATTACAATAGGATAAAACGCATAGTTCTTACGACCATGACGCTGTAATCTGATTTTTGTAGCCATTAGTTAATTAATTTGGTTTTGTATTGTTTAGCGGCGCAAAGGTAGTGTTTATTTCTCTAACTACCAAATTTTATTAGCTGAAAATTTGTAAAATAGTTAGCTTTACTCAATACTATTAATCGAGTAGGTCGGGAAACGAAAGTTTTCTGACCTACTTTCGTTTCCTCTCCTCTCACACCACCGTACGTGCCGTTCGGCATACGGCGGTTTAATTTGTTTTCAAAGAATGTCTAATC
>JAAVFI010000065.1 GCA_014800815.1 Bacteroidales bacterium
AGTATCGCCGCAAGGCCATGGAAGACCTGCCTGCGAAGGCCGCTCCCATGACCACCTATTTCCTCATCCCCGTATCTTCGCCTCAGAAGCCGCCACCCAAGGAACGAGGTTCGGGCCCCACTATGGAGGGCCTGGACTTCTACACCTTAGCGGCAGCTGCCCCGCACCCGATGAGCCTCACGGCTCACACCCCGCAGCGAAGAGAAAATTGACATGTTGATATAAAACCGTAGCGTCGGTCATGGATTAGTGCGCCAAAATAGGTGAAAATTAGTAAATTTTTTGTAACTTTGCTCGTTAATTGCCAATTACATATTGCCACCATGAAATTAAAAATCCGTAAAGGACTGAGGCTCAACATAAAAGGTTCAATTCCTGCTGATGCTCCGATAGAGGACATCGGTGTGGAGCTTTGTGCTGTCTGCCCCGACGATTTTCCGGGCTTCACTCCGAAAACTGCTGTTAAGGAGGGAGATGAGGTAGCCGCAGGTTCGCCCCTGTTATATGATAAAATCCACCCGGAGGTGAAACTTGTATCGCCTGTTCCCGGCCACGTGAAGGCTGTGGTGCGCGGTGAGCGTCGCAAGATACTCCGCGTAGAGGTGGAGGCTATGCCTACGTCGGCTCAGGCTCCTGATATTGATGCACGCGATGCCCGCAAATTCTTAAGTGAGAGCGGCTTACTGGCTATGATGCGCCGCCGCCCCTACGATATTGTTCCGAACCCCGACGACAAGGTCCGCGATATATTCGTGACGGCCTTCGATGCCGCCCCTCTCTCGGCCAAGGCCGCAACGGAGGGGTATTCTATTTTTGAGAAGGCTGATTTTGAGGCCGGTGCCGCTCTGCTCGCCAAGGTTTGCGAGGGTAAGATATATCTCTGCCACGATGCCGAGTGGGGTTTCGGTGCTATAAAGGGCACTGAGGATGTGGAGATTTCGGGTCCGTACCCTGCAAGCAATGCGGGTGTGGCGATAGCGAATATCGCTCCTGTGAACAAGGGTGAGACGGTCTGGACTCTCGACCTTGCTACTCTCGGCCGCATAGGTCGTCTGGCAGCCAAAGGCGACCGCTGCTTCGAGACTATCGTTGCTGTTGCGGGTCCGGAGGTTGTGAAGCCTTATCTTGCCAAGACTATCATCGGCGCTGCCGTGGCTCCTATACTCAAGGGTCATCTGCCGCAGACCGACAAGCATCTGCGCGTGATATCGGGCAATGTGCTCACGGGTACTGCCATTGACCCCGCAGAGGGCTATCTGCATGCGCCCTACCGCCAGATATCGGTGATTGCCGAGGGCGACGATGTGGATGAATTTATGGGCTGGGCTTCGCTCTCGCCGTCGAAGATGAGTGAGAGCCGCACGTTCCCGGGTCACTTCCTGAAGAAACTCTTCTCGCCCGACGCTCGTCTTCACGGCGGACGTCGCGCTATGATAGTGAGCGGCCAGTATGAGTCGCTTATGCCCATGGATATTCTGCCCGAATATCTTATCAAGGCTATACTCTCGCACAATATCGAGGATATGGAGAAGCTTGGCATCTATGAGGTGGCGCCTGAAGATTTTGCGGCTGCCGAATATGCCGATACTTCGAAGCTTCCGCTGCAGCAGATAGTGCGCGACGGGCTTGACTATCTGAGAAAAGAGCTCGAATAAGCTAAGAGAGTGTACAATACCTAATACATACCTAAAAATCCGAATATTTTGGCTTCACTAAGAAAATATCTCGACAAGATAAGGCCGGCCTTCGAGCCGGGCGGAAAGCTTCAGTCTTTCCACTCGGTATTCGACGGCTTCGAGACCTTTCTCTACACTCCGCGCACCACTTCGGCGCCTGCGGGGGCTGTCCATATTCACGATAATATCGACAGTAAACGTACAATGATTATAGTGGTGCTCGCCCTGATGCCGTGCTTCCTCTTCGGAATGTACAATACGGGCTATCAGCACTGGCTTGCGCTGGGCGAGACTTCGTTTCCCTTCCGGGATCTGATGCTCTACGGTCTGCTTACCATTCTGCCCCGCGTGGCGGTGGCTTATCTGGTGGGCCTCGGCATAGAGTTTGCTTTCGCGCAGGTAAAGCATGAGGAGATTCAGGAAGGATTCCTCGTGACGGGTATTATAGTGCCGATGATCTGCCCCGCGGAGGTGCCTCTGTGGATGCTTGCCGTAGCGGTGGCGTTCGCGGTGATTTTTGCCAAGGAGGTATTCGGCGGCACGGGCTACAATGTGCTTAACGTTGCTCTTGTGACCCGCGCATTCCTTTTCTTCGCCTATCCGGCGCAGATGTCGGGCGACAAGGTGTATGTGGCCACAGGCACTCCCTTCGGCTACGGCACGGCGCTTCCAGACGGTTTTACGGGTGCTACTCCTCTGGGCCAGATTGCTACGCAGACAGGTCCCGGCATTGAGCTTACAGGCCTGGACGGTAAGATAATAGACACATGGCAGGCGTTCCTGGGTCTGATACCGGGTTCGTTCGGCGAGACTTCGACTCTCTGCATCCTCATCGGTGCTGTAATACTGCTTGCAACTGGCATAGCTTCGTGGCGCATCATCGTGTCGGTGATTGCGGGCGGCCTCTGCATGGGCTGGATTGCGAATACTTTCGCATCGCCCCTCTACCCTGCTTCGTATCTCAATCCGCTTGACCAGCTTCTGCTCGGCGGCTTCGCTTTCGCGGCCGTATTTATGGCTACCGACCCTGTGACTGCAGCCCGCACTACTACGGGCAAGTATATCTACGGATTCCTTATCGGCGCTGTTGCGGTGATAATCCGCACATACAACAACGGTTATCCCGAGGGCGCGATGCTTGCAGTGCTCCTTATGAACTGCTTCGCTCCTCTGATTGACTATTGCGTGGTGCAGGCCAATATGCGCCGCCGTCAGGCTCGTCTAACTTCTAAAACAGCACGGCAATGAACAAGCAAAGCAACCTGTACACATTAGTATATATAATAGTACTTGTGGTGCTCGTGGGTACGGCGCTGGCCTTTACGTCGATATCGCTGAAGGACCGTCAGCAGGCCAATGCTGACGCCGACAAGATGCGTCAGATACTTGCGAGCGTGAATGTTTACCCCGAAGCGGCAAACATCATAGCCGACTATAATACTTATATAACAGACTCTTATGTTGTAGACGAGACCGGCGCCCGCGTGGCCGACGCTCCCAAGGCTTTCGATGTGAACGTGGCTGCAGAGAGCAAGCTCGATGCCGGCAAGCGTCTTTTGCCGGTGTATGTGTGCACGCTCGCCGGCGGTGAGCAGAAATATATTCTGCCTCTCTATGGCGCAGGCCTCTGGGGCCCGATATGGGGCTACATCTCTGTGGATGCCGACGGCTCGACTATCTACGGTGCTTACTTCGCTCATCAGGGCGAGACTCCGGGTCTCGGCGCGGAAATCGAGAAGCCTGCGTTCAGCTCGCAGTTCATCGGCAAGGAGCTTATCAAGGGCGATTCATTCCTGCCCGTGGCCGTGGTGAAATCGGGACAGAAACCGAGTGGCGACGAGGACTATGTAGACGCTATCTCGGGAGCAACTATCACCAGCAAGGGTGTCGGCGCTATGGCCGACAACTGTCTTGCACCGTACGCCGCTTTCCTCGAAGCAGCGGCAAAGTCGAACAAATAATCTTCTGCAACTATGGCAAATAATAAAAGCGTATTCTTAAATCCGCTGTCGAAAGACAATCCTGTGCTTGTGCAGATTCTCGGCATCTGCTCGGTGCTCGCGGTGACGGTGAAACTCGAACCGGCAATTGTAATGGGTCTCTCCGTGATTGCCGTGCTCGCTTTCAGCAACGTAATCATCTCGCTGATCCGCAATACTATACCTACCAATATCCGTATCATCGTTCAGCTCGTGGTGGTAGCGGGTCTGGTGGTGATTGTATCGCAGCTCCTCGAGGCTTACGCCTACGATGTGAGCAAGCAGCTCTCGGTATTTATCGGCCTTATAATCACCAACTGTATACTTATGGGACGCCTTGAGGCGTTCGCTATGGCCAACCGCCCCTGGCCTTCGTTCCTGGACGGTGTGGGCAACGGTATCGGTTACTCTATCATCCTGATAATCGTGGCATTCTTCCGCGAACTGCTCGGTTCGGGTACTCTGCTCGGCTATCAGGTGGTGCCTCAGTGCTTCTACGAGGCCGGATATGTAAACAACGGTCTGATGATTCTGCCTCCTATGGCCCTCATCGTGGTGGCGTGCATCATCTGGGTACACCGCAGCTATAATAAAGAACTTCAAGATTAACACATAAGCTGACAAGGAATTATGGAAAATCTTAATCTTTTCATACGGTCGATATTTGTCGACAATATGATATTTGCCTACTTCCTGGGCATGTGTTCGTTCATTGCAGTAAGCAAGAATGTGAAGACAGCTTTCGGCCTGGGTATCGCCGTGACTTTCATGCTCACGATAACTCTGCCTATCAACTGGCTGCTTGAGACCTACGTGCTCCGCGAGGGCGCTCTGACATGGCTCGGTCCCGAGTTTGCCGACGTAGACCTGAGCTTCCTGTCGCTGATAGTATTCATTGCCGTAATCGCTTCGATGACTCAGATCGTTGAAATGGCAGTTGAGAAATATTCGCCCGCGCTCTATTCGTCGCTCGGTATCTTCCTGCCCCTTATCGCTGTGAACTGCGCTATTCTTGGCGGTTCGCTCTTCATGCAGCAGCGCGACTTCGGTTCGATAGGTACTGCAGTATGTGCCGGCGCCGGCTGGGGCTTAGGCTGGCTCCTTGCTATCACCGCCGTGGCGGCAGTGCGCGAACGCGTGGCTCAGTACTCCAACGTGCCCGCTCCTCTGCGCGGCGTGGGTATAACATTCATCATCACCGCACTCATGGGTATCGCATTCATGAGCTTCCTCGGTATCAAACTCTGACACTACCATGGCACCAACAATAATCCTCTGCGGGCTCAGCCACACGGGCTGGCTCACAATTGCCGCCGGAGTTGGCTTCTTCCTTGCCGCTACGGTACTTCTTGTTGTAATCCTGCTCGTGGCCAAGCACTATCTGGTGCAGTCGGGCGACGTGACAATAACCGTGAACGGCGACCGTAGCATCACTACTCCGTCGGGCAAGAATCTACTGTCGACCATGGCCGACAATAATATCTTCCTTCCGTCGGCCTGCGGCGGCAAGGGCAGCTGCGGTCAGTGCCGCGTGCAGATACCCGAGGGCGGTCCCGAGGCTCTGCCTACCGAAGCGGTGCACTTCACCCGCAAGGAGCTGAAAGATAACTGGCACCTCGCCTGTCAGGTGAAGGTGAAGAACGACCTCTCGCTCAAAGTGCCTGCGTCGGCTCTCGACGTGAAGGAATGGGAGTGCGAGGTGATTTCGAACCGCAATGTGGCAACGTTTATCAAGGAGTTTATCGTGGCTCTGCCTGCCGGCGAACACATGGACTTTATGCCCGGCTCGTATGCGCAGATCAAGATTCCGCCTTTCCAGATGGACTATGCTACCGATATCGACCGCGACCTTATCGGCCCGGAATATCTGCCGGCATGGGAGAAATTCGGATTGTTCAGCCTCAAGTGCTCCAATAAGGAGACTACAGTGCGCGCCTACTCTATGGCAAACTATCCTGCCGAGGGCGACCGCATAATGCTGACGGTGCGTATCGCCACTCCGCCTTTCAAGCCGAAGCCTCAGGTCGGATTTATGGATGTGATGCCGGGTATCGCGTCGAGCTACATCTTCTCGCTGAAGCCCGGCGACAAGGTGGTGATGAGCGGCCCCTACGGCGATTTCCACCCGATAATAGACTCGAAGAACGAGATGATGTGGATTGGCGGCGGCGCGGGTATGGCTCCTCTGCGTGCTCAAATCATGCACATGACGAAGACTCTGAAGACCACCGACCGCAAGATGAACTACTTCTACGGCGCCCGCGCGCTCAACGAGGTGTTCTATCTCGACGATTTCCTGCAGCTTGAGAAGGAATTCCCGAACTTCAAGTTCCACCTCGCGCTCGACCGTCCCGACCCTGCAGCCGACGCTGCGGGCGTGAAGTACACACCGGGCTTCGTGCATCAGGTGATATACGACACCTACCTCAAGGACCACGATTCGCCCGAAGATATCGAGTACTACATGTGCGGCCCCGGCCCGATGAGTAATGCCGTGAACGGAATGCTCGACAGTCTCGGTGTAGACCCCGCAAGCATCCACTACGATAACTTCGGCGGTTGATAGCGATAAGTGTGAAAAATAAAAAAAACGGGTCAAAAAAGGAGAATTGTAGTATATTCAGACAAAATTTTCCTATCTTTGCACTCTCAGGTTCACCTCGGACCTATGCCAAACATAAGACACGATAACAAAAAACCAAATAAATAACCAAACGAATGAAAAGAGTTTATACATTCGGCGACGGCAAAGCTGAGGGTAATGCAGAAATGCGTAACCTCCTCGGCGGTAAAGGTGCCAACCTCGCTGAAATGAATCTCCTCGGAATGCCGGTACCTCCGGGTTTCACCATTACAACAGAAGTCTGCAACGAATATACCCAGTATGGTCGTGAAGAAGTGGTAAAACGCATCAAAAAAGATGTAGAAGCCGCAATCGCACACGTAGAGACCCTTACCGGTAAGAAATTCAACGACCCTGCCAATCCTCTGCTCGTTTCGGTTCGTTCGGGTGCGCGCGCTTCGATGCCCGGTATGATGGACACCGTGCTCAACCTCGGTATGAACGACGCTACCGTAGCATCTCTCGCAGAGAAGAGCGGCAATCCCCGCTTCGCATGGGACAGCTACCGCCGCTTCGTACAGATGTACGGCGACGTAGTACTCGGCATGAAGCCCAAGAAAAAGACCGACATCGATCCTTTCGAGGAAATCATGGACAAGGTTAAAGAAGAAAAGGGCGTAAAACTTGATACCGAACTCGACGTAGAAGACCTCAAGAATCTCGTTAAGCTCTTCAAGGCAGCCGTTAAGGAATATACCGGCAAGGACTTCCCCGATAACGCTTGGGAACAGCTCTGGGGCGGCATCTGCGCCGTATTCGACAGCTGGATGAACGAACGCGCTATCATCTACCGCCGCATGAACCAGATCCCCGAAGAATGGGGTACTGCCGTAAACGTGCAGGCTATGGTATATGGCAACATGGGCGAAAACTCAGCTACCGGTGTGGCATTCAGCCGCGACGCAGCTACCGGCGAAGATATCTTCAACGGTGAATATCTCATCAACGCTCAGGGCGAAGACGTGGTAGCCGGTATCCGTACACCTCAGCAGATCACAATCGAAGGCTCACGCCGCTGGGCAGCCCTCCAGGGTATCTCTGAAGAAGAACGTGCCGCTAAATATCCTTCACTCGAAGAATCTATGCCTACCTGCGCTCAGGAGCTCTTCGCTATCGCTGACCGCCTCGAGGCATACTACAAAGACATGCAGGATATGGAGTTCACTATCCAGGACGGCAAGCTCTGGATGCTCCAGACCCGTAACGGCAAGCGTACAGGTGCCGCTATGGTGAAAATCGCCATGGACCTCCTCCGCGCAGGCGTTATCGACGAAAAGACCGTGCTCAAGCGCATGGAACCCCAGAAGCTCGATGAGCTCCTCCACCCCGTATTCGACAAGGCAGCTCTCAAGCGTGCCAACGTCGTAGCAAAGG
Source organism: Bacteroidales bacterium (assembly GCA_014800815.1). Taxonomy (GTDB): domain Bacteria; phylum Bacteroidota; class Bacteroidia; order Bacteroidales; family Muribaculaceae; genus CAG-873. Next base: position 7,653 of record JAAVFI010000065.1, read on the forward strand.
GTCTCCCCGCATCTCCCGGTGCAGCTTCAGGCCAGATTGTATTCTCTGCCGACGACGCAGAAGCATGGGCTGAAAAGAAGCGCAAAGTCGTGCTCGTACGTATCGAGACTTCTCCCGAAGACCTTCGCGGTATGGCCGTAGCTCAGGGTATCCTTACCATGCGCGGCGGTATGACCTCTCACGCAGCCGTAGTTGCCCGCGGTATGGGTAAGTGCTGTGTATCAGGCGCAGGTGAAATCAAGGTAGACTATGTAGCCAAGACCGTAGAAATGAGTGGCAAGACCTACAAGGAAGGCGACTGGATTTCGCTCAACGGTTCTACCGGTGAAGTTTACGAAGGTCAGGTTCCCACTACCGAACCCGCACTCGACGGCGACTTCGCAGCTATCATGAACCTCGCTGACAAGTTCACCAAAACACTCGTCCGCACCAACGCCGACAGCCCCCGCGATGCCAAGCAGGCTCGCAAGTTCGGTGCACAGGGTATCGGTCTCTGCCGCACAGAGCACATGTTCTTCGAAGGCGACCGTATCAAGGCCGTACGCGAGATGATTCTTGCATCAGACCTCGAAGGCCGTCGTGCAGCTCTTGCCAAACTCCTCCCCATGCAGCGTGGCGACTTCGAAGGAATCTTCGAAGCAATGGACGGCTTCGGTGTGACTATCCGTCTTCTCGATCCCCCTCTGCACGAATTCGTACCTCACCAGACCGCAACTCAGAAGGAACTTGCCGACGAAATGGGCATCACCCTCGCTGAAGTTAAGGCTAAGGTGGACGAACTCGAAGAATTCAACCCCATGCTCGGTCACCGCGGTTGCCGTCTCGGTATCACCTACCCCGAAATCACCGAGATGCAGACCCGCGCTATCATCGAAGCTGCACTTGCCTGCAAGGCTCGCGGTATCGACGTTCACCCCGAAATCATGGTGCCCCTTGTAGGTTCGCTCAAGGAGCTCCAGAACCAGGCTAACGTAATCAACGAAACCGCAGTTAAGGTATTCGAAGAGAAGGGCGACTCTGTACCCTACCTCGTAGGTACAATGATTGAGGTGCCCCGCGCGGCTCTCACCGCCAACGAAATCGCTCAGGTAGCAGACTTCTTCTCGTTCGGTACCAACGACCTTACCCAGATGACCTTCGGTTTCTCTCGCGACGACGCTCCCAAGTTCCTCAAGTTCTACAAGGAACACGGCGTAATCAAGACCGATCCCTTCGAAGTTCTCGACCAGGTTGGTGTAGGCCAGCTCGTTCGCATGGGCGTAGAAAAGGGTCGCAGCGTTAAGCCCGAACTCAAGGTCGGCATCTGCGGTGAGCACGGTGGCGAACCCTCATCGGTAATCTTCTGCGCTAAGCTCGGTATGAACTACGTGAGCTGCTCGCCCTTCCGCGTGCCTATCGCACGTGTGGCTGCGGCGCAGGCTGCAATTGAGGAATAATCCCCTTACTCTGACCTAATCATAAGGCCGTAATGCCTGAGGGCATTACGGCCTTGCTTGAATCTTAAGGACCTTAAGGTCTTTAAGGTCCTTAAAGACCTTAAAGACCTCAAAAATCTTCGCTTCTTCATGAATGAATTGATTCCAAATCGAGGCAACTATAGGCAACTGCTTAGCTACCAAAAGGCAGATGTGATCTTTCAGATTACATACTACTTCTGTAATAAGTATGTGACTTATGGTGACCGAACTAAGGATCAAATGATTCAGGCTGCAAGAAGTGGCAAACAAAATATAATTGAAGGTTGTGCTGCATCTGTCACCTCATCCAAAACTGAAATTAAGCTTATAAATGTTGCCAAGGCCAGTCTTAAAGAATTGCTTGAAGACTATGAGGACTACTTGAAAACGCACGCTAAACCACAGTGGAAGAAAGGAAGCATTGAATATGAGGCTATGCGTCGGCTTGGCCGCGAGCACAATGATGCACAATTCTTTATGACATTTATTGAGACGCGCCCGCCCGAAACTATTGCTAACATGGCTATCATCCTTATTAATCAGGCTGACTATCTATTGTTCAAGCAGTTGGAAAGATTGTCTAAAGATTTTCTTACCAATGGCGGCTTTTCTGAGCGGATGCACACTCTACGCAGTAAAAACCGCGGTTATTAACGTGTTTGCCGGATAAGCAAAAACAGACTGTAAAGATTTTCTTTGCAGCCTGTTTTTTTGATATTTCCCGGCGTCACTTTTCGTAGCCGACACTTTTGAATAACTTAAAGTCCTCTTCAACGTTATTGCCTACTGTGGTGAGCATATCACCTACGAGGGCGCCATTCATACCTCCACGCAGTATGCGGGCTGTGGCGGGGGTAGACAGACGGGCACGTCCTCCGGCGAAATGCAGGGTGCATTTGGGGGCGATGAAACGCATTAGAGCTACAGAGCGTTCTATTTCATCTTCGCTTATTTTTTCGACATTCTGCAGGGGTGTGCCCTTGATCGGTTGCAGTATATTGACGGGTATTGATGATGCACCGGCGTCACGTGCCATTGCTGCCAATTCCAGTCTGTCGCGCATGGTTTCACCCATGCCGATAATTCCGCCGCAGCAAATGGTGAATCCTATTTCTTTAGCCGCTCTTATAGTTTGAAGTTTATCTTCAATGGTGTGGGTCGTGCACAGGGTGGCGAAATACGCCGGTGAGCTTTCGAGGTTGCAATGGTACTTGCGGACGCCTGAATCCCACAGCTGTTGGAGTTGCTCGCGGGACAACAGCCCCATGGAGGCGCACAATTCAACGCCACCTTGCTCCGACATATCCTTATAGATTCCGCAGAAGTATTCCATATCTTTAGCGAGTACTTTGCGGCCACTTGTTACCATAGAGAAGCAGGATGCACCTCTCTTTTTGTTGATGCTATACGCTTTCAACGCTTCGCTTTTGGGAATGCGTTCGTATTCCTGTACTCCGGTTTTGTGGCAGGCAGACTGTGCGCACCACTTGCAGTTTTCGCTGCAACGACCTGAGCGGGCGTTGACAATAGAACATGTATGTATTTTATCTCCGCACCACTTCAAACGGATAGTATCTGCAGCCTTACACAGTTCTGCTGTGGAATAGAGGCTGTTGAGTTGGAGAGCCTCCTCTACTGTTGCGGGCAATCCTTCGGTTACGGCTCGATTTGTTAATTCTGAAATCATTGTATATAAGCCTATATTGTACTTTGTAATGCAGGTAATATAAAATAAAAAGGAGTAGCGATCACATCGTTGGCTTTCACCAAAGATGCCGGATCGCTACTCCGAATATCTTTAAATGTCATTCACAATCGCTGTATGCCGATTGTGTTGCAAAGTTATCAATAATTTTAAATATAAACAAATAATTAACGGTAGTATTGAGGAGTTTTCGTCAAGTCTTACTTGGGATAAATAAAGCGGGCGAGGCCATATATGTAGCGGCGGAAGCCGGGGCGATAGTCGAGCAGGCGGTCGAACCATCCGAGCCGGGGATTGGTGAGTTTCACCACGTAGCCGACATAGAACATTGCGAAGAGGGTGCCGGGGCCCACTACCGTCCGGGGCCATGTGCCGAAGAAGTAAAAGCCTGAAAGGACGGCCAATATTACCAATGTAGTGTCTACTATTATCTTCACGATAGGGAAGGGCTTGCCCGATACACGCGCAATGGCTACCTGGATGCCTTCGCCGGGCATGGTGATTGAGCCACACCGAATTTCTGCGGCTATGGCTGCGCCGAGAATTGTGGCACCAAGTAATTGGGCTGCTATCTGCACGGGGATTGTCTCGTAGGTTGAGAAGCAGGAGGTGAGCCACATGTTTACGTCGAGCAGGAAGCCGAACACGAAGCCGATGAGCAGCTGGAAGAGCTGGATTGGCTCGAAGTTGCGTCGCAGTACGATGATTTGCGCCACAACGAGTATTATGTTCATGATATTTGTGTAGCCGCCAATAGTCAGGCCGGGTGCGAGGCCGGCTTTTCCGGCGAGGCTGAACGACATGGGGATTGAGGAGATAACTCCACTGCCGAGATTGGAGCGTACGCAGAGCGCTACGCCGAAAGTCATAAAGAACATTGAGAGCAACAATAGAAAATGTTGCCAGAGAAATCCGATTACCTTTTCTTTTTTAGTACTCATTGATTGGAACCATGTTTTTTACTCCGCGTGTAATGGCGGGCTGTCTTTGCAAAGATAATGATTTTCCGACGGTATAGCAAATCACCCCGCTACTTTTAGTGGCGGGGTGACTGATCAGTATGGGATATTTCAGCGGAGGAGGGTTTCAGCTTTGCCGTCGGCGACGCGGACGTAGGGGCCGTAGGCGGGGGCTGAGGGGAGGAGGCGGCCGTTGAGGTCGTAGTAGCGGGCGGGAGTTTCAGCCGAGGGGAAGAGGGGTGCGACTGAGGTATCGATGATTTTGCGGAGGCCGTAGATGCGGAATTCGTAGATGCTGAAACCGTAGGCTTCGAGGGCTCGGCGGTCGCAACAGATGCGGACGTGTGCGGCGACTATCGGCGAGAAGGAGCGTGTATCGAGGGAACCTTTGCAGTCGGAGACTGAGAGGACATCGGTCCAGGTTTCGCCGTCGAGGCTTGTCTGAATGCGATATGTGCGGGCGTAGGCGCCTTCCCAGAGGATTTCGACACGGTCGATTTCGTAACGGTCTTCAAGGTCGACAGCGATCCATTGGTTGTCGGCCCATTCGCTTTCCCAACGGGTGTCGGCGTTGTCGTCGTTGGCTCGTGAGGCTTTATTGTCGTCGCGGGTTGAAGAGGCTGTGGCAGTCTTGCCTAAGGCGAGGTTGGCGTCGCGGAGGGCCACGACGTTGACTGTGGCCTGAGCGAGAGAACCGAAGTCGATGGTGTATGTGCCGGGGCTTTCGGCTTCGAATACTCCTGTTGCGTGGTCGTACCATGCGTTGGAGGGTCGTATTCCGTCGGCATCGGTTATGATGATGTCGAAGTCGGCATCGGCGGTGCGGCAGGGTGCACCGAACTGGTTAAAGGGTGTGGCGGTGATGCGCACGCTTTCGCCTTCAATCATAGTGAGGGAGGTGGCTGAGAGTTCGACGCTTACCATGCGCTCGGCTTCGTTGACGAATACGGTAGATGATGTGGCTATCGACTCTCCGGCTGTTGCTGTGAGGGCGTAGACGCCATAGCTGCGGGGGATGAAGATGTTGCCGTTGAAGTCGGCCTCTTTATCGGCCTGCCAGGATACTGCGATATCGGTCTTGCGACCCGAGCGTGTGTAGGCTTTCGGAGATAGCTGCAGTTCTTCGTTCTGGTCGGCTACGGCGGGGAGGGCGAAGTCTATACCGAGGATATCGTCGGGACCAATCGAGGAGTCGAGTCCGAATACCTGCATTTCGTGGATGGAATAGCCGTAGGCACTTCCGCGGACTCTGCCCCGGATGCGTACGTAGCGGCCTTCGGCACTGATGATTGTTTCGCGCCAGCCTGCACCTGTGGCCCCGTCGGTGGTTACGGAGGTCCAAGCGTTGTCGACGGGAACGCTGACGGTGGCTGTAGCACCTGCGAATACGCCTGTGTGGGTGGTCATGGGGCATCCGTCAGGGGCTATTTCGATGTCGTAGAGCGCGCCATAGGCAGCTTCCCAGTGGAGGGCGACACGGGATATGAAGCAGTCGGCGCCGAGGTCGAGCATAATCCACTCGTCGTCGGTATGGTTACTGCCCCAACGAGTTGAGAGGTCGCCGTCGTTGACATTGGCGGGAGCACATCCGACATTCTCGGAGCTTGAGCCTACAGGCGTCGCTGATGCAGATATAAGGGGCATGGGAGGTGTGACGAATACTTCGCCTGTGGCCTTTGAAGAACCGTCGGGCGTGGTAGCGGTGAGGGTATATACTCCGGGGCGCACGGGTGTGAATGAGGCGGAGACTGCAGTGATTTCGCCTTCGTCGGAAATCATAGCCCATGCGGCATCTTCGATGCAACACTCGTCGAGATATTGGTCGACGGTGTACATGGCAAGATTGAGGGGGGTGCCCGTTTCGACCATAGCGGGGAGACCTTCGATACGTGCCGACTGTGCCACGGGACGGTCGTTGACGGTAAAGTGTATTTCGGAGCTAATATCGCCGCTCTTGAACTGCAGTGCGAATGATATGCCGCGCACGGCGTTGGTGTTGATTGTAATCTTTGAGCCGCTCAGCTTGGCGGGAGCGCCTGAAGAAAGAGTCAGGGCGATGTCGGCACCGTCGACGCCCGCTCCGTACTGGTCGAGGAGACGTGCGGCGATATCGGAGGAAGCTCCCGGCGGAAGGATGTTGCCTTCGGCCGACACGGCTTCTATTGCAGCGGGGTGAGAGGGGTCGGTGAAGACGGTGAGACGACCGGGAGCGGCCTTTACGGTGCGGAGGACTGCCCCACCCTCGCCGAAGAAACGCACCGTGCGGTCGGATTCGTCGGGATTATACACCATGTATATGCGGTTGCCGTCCTTGACATTGCAGCGGGCTGTGGGGATATCGGCATATACGGAGAAGTCGGGTTCACCCCATGTGAGGTGGCTGTGGGTTACGAAATAGGTGATATGGCCGGTGCTTATGGCCTTGGCAATGTGCAGTCCTTCTTTCCACGCACGAGCGAAGACCGATGCCGCGAGCTGCGGGTCGGCGCGTTGGAGATACGAGAGGGTGACGTTGCCCCAGTCGTTGAAAGCGAGGGGTTCGATATTTTCGCCGTTGTCACTGTTTGCGGTGGCTTCGAACCATTTATGGGAGAAAGTGGAGTTGGCTCCCGACATCATGTCGTCGTAAGCCCATGCCACGAAATCGGGGTCCCACGAGAGGTAGTCGAGTGCGGGTGAAACGGGCATCCACTGAATACCGTGCATGAACAGCGGGTCGCCGCCGAACCAAGTCCACCAACCGATGCCTTTGCCGGTGATGTTGGAGTTGTAGGCATAGGGGTATTCGGTATAGTCGTAGTTTCCTTGGCGTTCGCCTTTACCTGCCCACGCCTTGCGTCCACCTTCGTTGGCAGGACGGGGAGCATCTACATCGTACCAGTATTCACGTGTGGCACGCGCCTCTGTATTCCAGCCGAAGAGGCCTGCATCGCGCATCTCCTTATCGCCGAGGGCAACGCCGAGGAGGTAGATACCGCCCCAGCCCTGCATGGCCTCGGAAGTGGATTCCTGACCGTTGCCGTTGTCGTTGCCGGCATCGCCCATACCGCCGGCCCAAGAGTGACCGCACCAGGGGTCGAGGGTTCGGAGGAAGGGGAAACGGGTGTCAGACTTATCCCAGTTGGCATAATCCTTGGCTATGAGGGTGAGAATTTCGCCGTATTTGTCGGCAAAATCGCGGTCTTCGAGGCAAAGGAGGGCTGCCGCATAGGTGAAGTAGCCGTAGTGGAAGTGGTGGTCGTTGAACGCGTCGGAATCGTACGACACATCGAAACCGAGCATCGCGCCCCAGCGAGGATAGTAGCTGAAGAAGAAGGTGTCTTCGCCGGGAGTGTATGTGAGCCAGTTTTCGAAAGCTTCACGCAGACGGCGGCGGGAGGTCTCGTATATCTCTGTGTCGCCTGTTTCCTTTGCGAAGCTCATGTTGAGAGCCATCTGTACAAGTCCCTTGCCTCCCCAATAGGTATCGCCGCCGAATGAGCCTGCCGAAGCATAGGAGGACATGAGGGAGCGCATGATTTCGCTGTCGAAGCCGTCGACGGCGGTATTGCCTTCGGCGGGAGCGGGATATGCGGGGAGCATGCCGGAGAAGCGATAGGAGTAACCGAATTCGCCCGTGGGCGAAACAGCCATTTTCATGGGGCCGCGAGGAGTGAGGTAGTTGCCGCGAGCGTCGAAAGCGAGGTTGGCGCCGGGAATGGCATATTTATATGCGTGAGGGAGGAAACCTTGCAGTACGGGAGCGGGAGCATCGGCATCGCGGAGGTTTTCGGCCTCGACGCTCCAGCGGGTGGAGAGGCATGATGTGGTTTCGTCGAAGGCCCAGCTAACCTTAGTATTACGCGGTACGGAGGTGGCGTAGGGCGCCATGTAGGCGAGGTCGTCTTCGCTGCGCAGGAGTGCGACAACGAGCCAGGGGCACGAAGAATCGAGGCGGAGGTTTGAGTCGGCCCAATCGAGAGCAGTGCCTGCAGGGAAATAGATACCGTAGATGTCGCTGCCAATCTTAATGCCGGCGTACGATGCAGTGGCTCCGAAAACTTCGGGTTTGGCGCTGAAACGAAGCTCGGGAGTGATGCCTTTGAGTTCGAACCATGTGAAGGGCGAGCCGTGCACGGCGGTGACACGCATCTCCATGGCGCCTGAGGCATCGGGGAGGCGCATTACCACGTCCCAGTCGTGCCAGTCGGCGGCAATAGTGGCGTCGGCTTTATAGCGTACGCCTGCTACGGTGATGTTGGTGCGCGATTTTATTTCCTTACCGGCGTCGGCCCAATAGGAGGGGTATGATATCTGCACGCCGTCTTCCGATGTGCGCAGCATTGCGGGATAGCTCCAAAGAGAACCGCTGTAGCGACTTGCCAGAACGTCGGTCCACCAGTCGTTTGTGGGAATGGGTCGGCCGGGGATGTCGATGCCTCCGGCACTCTGAGCGGGGAGCTCGTCGATATACAGCTTTCGGGAGAGCATCTTGGTGGCGTTGAAGCCTGAATGCTCGTCGGTTCGGGCTTTATAGGCGGGAGGCTCGGAGGCATACGACCCGGCGCCTGCCGTGACTATCGACTGAGCGAATGCTGTCGAGAAGAATACAGTCGCTGTCAACAGCGAGAGAAATCTTTGGGGCGTGAATTTCATAGTATTGCGATAATGATTTTTGCAAAAGTAGCACAATACACGCAGCGGCAGGTGGCAGAGTAAGTTAAGTGGTAAGGTTCCGAGGAGTGCATAAAATTGCAATACCCTAAGCTATAAGTATATAACTTAGGGCATTCAGCAAATTTTGGTAAACTTGGTGTGGGCTGGAATCTGAATTATCAATCTTCCGCTACAACCAACAGCACGATAGCGGGGTCGGACAAATCGGTGTAATCGGCCTCGATGTGCGCGACCTCCGAGTAAGCGTATTTATTATTCTTACAGAGGTTGTCGATAGTTGTGCCCGAGATAATAATTCCCTTACCGTCGGGTGTAGTCAGATAAGGTATCTCTTCGGGAGCCTCGTCGCTCGCCAAGTCCTGGGCAAAGACCTTGAACTTTCCGTCGGGGAGGCCGTTCTGATAGTCCAAAGTCAATGAATGATAATTGCCGAAGATACCTACTTTGCGGTCCCAGCGAGCAGGCTGCACTCTCACATCGACTCTATGCTGCTTGTAATCGCCGTCGATCAGACGATTGATAACGGCTACAGAAGTACACTCATTGTCGTAAAGCGAAGCGAGAACATAAGGTTTCTCGTCATTGAAATTGTCGACTCCCAAAATCTCGGGCAAGGGAAGGCGACGGCTTACCCGCGCGGGAGCTTCATAGCGGTTGGAGCCGCCGCCGTTGTCGTAGAGTTTTTCATCGGAAACGGAGAAGTTGCCGTCGGCACTGAAAGGCTCGGCTATTCTATGCCACCTAACGGTTCTGACAATTTCATTGAGGCGATTTTTCATCCTGCGGTTTCCCGCTTCGAAGACTACATCGGTCTGCCCCAAAGGGAAAGCGCCGACATAGGGGTGACGCATGATGCCTATGGCACATCCCAGGCCGGCAGCGATGTAGGCTTCGTCCTCACAGTTGATTATACCCCAGCGGTCTCGCCCGGCTTTTCCAGAAGCCAGTACTTCCGCCACTCGGCTGATAGTCTGTGGCTGTGAAAGTTCGGGACGAACATCGTAAGTGCGGAGCACCTCACTGAAATCAATATAGTAGGGCTTATGCGGCCCGCCATCCTGGAATGAGGCATGCTCTATGACCACGTCGGGAGCCACTTCTCTGCCCCATTGGCTGAGTTTGCGACGGAATTCATCGTCGCGGTCTTTATTGCCCCAGTCCACTTTCCAATACAGAAAACCTGCATTCTGAGCTTCCTTGAGGCGAGCTTTCCAATATTTTTCTTCCTGCTTCTCAGTCCACTTGAGTGAATTTTCCTTAGTGTTCTGTTTTCCTGTATATTTCTTAGTGAGAATTATAGGATTCTGAGCGCAAATCCAGCCGCCGAGACCTTTCCAACCCTTGGCTTTTACGGCCTCGACCAACTTGGCCATTCTTTCGGAATCTTTACCTTCGAACGACGGAAAACGGGAGGGGTCGATTGTAAGAAGTGCAAGATACTCATTGTCGTAGTTGGTGCCGTGCGGACGTTTGCTGTTTGAATCGGCAGGAATATCCCACGAATCATCCATTACAAATGTAAGGTCTTGACGAATCGAGGGAAAGTGCTCGAGCCAACCCTGATAACGGGAGTCGACCTTATACTCCACACCGTCAACGGCTTTCAGTTCATTTTCGCCATAGACTCTGTGGGTTCCGAACAGATTGTCCTCGTTCATCTCCGCACGGAAATCGTTGGAGCCGGGGCCGAAACAATTACCGGTGACATAGCCTTGCAGATTCCAGGTACAATAGTAATCGGGAGCCTGCGAAGGGGTGTCCGGCACCAGACAACCGGGGTTGGACTGTGCCATGCACTGCAGGCTCAAGGCCAGAGATGTGAGAATCAACGCTTTCTTCATATATTACACTGTATTTCCGCTCAATACGTATTAAGAATGAGACGTGAGCAGGGTGGCTTTGCCGGTGGCGGTAACGGCGGTGAGCGCCGCGGGGATGAGGACGGTGTGGCCTTGCTCCACTTTCATGCTACCTCCGGCGTAGGAGAGGGTTACTTCGCCCTCGATGCACATGAGCACGGTGAAGGATGCGGAAGTGAGGGGAAGGTCGAGGCTGCCGTTGAGGAGAATGCGGTCGGTGGTGAAGTGATCGCACGATACGATTGTTGCATCAACGACGTCGGCAGGAGCCGCGGGGCTCTTGTAGTCGGGGTATACGCGGTAGTCGATAGCGTCTTTGGCCTGCTCGGTGTGGAGTTCGCGTGGATTTCCGGCGGCGTCGCGGCGGTCGTAGTCGTATATTCGGTATGTGACGTCGCTCGACTCCTGTATTTCGGCAAGGAGATTGCCTGCGCCAATAGCGTGTACGCGTCCTGCGGGGAGGAAGAATATATCGCCGGGGTGTGAATCGTGCACGGCGAGGGTTGAGGCGAATGTGCCTTCGGCCACACGGCGGACGTAGTCGTCGGGTGTCATCTCTACGTTGAGACCGGCGAAGATGCGTGCTCCCTTATCGGCCTGAATGATATACCACATCTCTGTCTTGCCGAGGCTACCGTGGCGCTTCTGAGCGAGGGCGTCGTCGGGGTGCACCTGCACGGAGAGATTGTCGGCGGCATCAATGATTTTGATGAGGAGGGGGAACTTGCCGTCGTAGCGGCGTGCCACCTCGGTACCGAGGAGTTCGGCGCCGAAACGGTCGATGAGTTCGGTGATTTTGAGGCCTTCGTAGGTGCCTTCGGCCACTACGGATTCGTGGCCGGGAACAGCCGAAATCTCCCAGCTTTCGCCGATATTTTTCTCGGAGGATTCGATGCCCTTGTAGGCACAAATTTTATCGCCGCCCCAAATAACGGTCTTGAGGTAGGGGCGGAATGCGAGCGGAGCGAGTTCAATCATTGGTTTCGTCGATTTTAGATAGAGCAAAGGCGTAGGCGCCGGCGGAAATTGCTTTTGACGCTCCGAGTTTGGAGAATGTGACGCCGATACGCTTCATGTCGTCGTAGTCAACGGTGAGGTTTGTACCTCTTACTGTGAGGGTCTTGGTGTTGCCCTTGGCAAAGGCTTCGAACTCAGCGGGATTGTCGAGGTTGAATACCTGCATCTGCACGCGACGTACGTCGTCGCCACCGAGGGTGCGGAAGGAAGAGCGGAGTTCGGCCAGCAGGGAGGGCATGATGAGGTGACGTGCAGCAGTGATGCCGCCGCCGATAACGATGATGCCGTCGATGAGCTGCGCGGCTATCGCCATTGCGTCGCCTGCAATCTCGCCGAATTCGGCGAATGCCTTCTTGGCGGCTTCGACGTTGCCGGGACGTTTGCCGTCGGCAATTTCGCATATTTCTTTGGGCTCGTAGTTATGGTCGTACTCGCCTGAAGCTTCAGCGTAGACTCTCTTGACGGCTCTTACGGCAACGCCTTCTTCCACGATGATTTCTTTCTTGGTCTTGTGAGGGAGGCAGAATGTCTCCACGCACGAATTGTCGCCCTGGTTGAGCTGACCGTTGACAACGATACCTACACCGAATCCGGTGCCGAATGTGTAGCCGAGGAGGTTGCGGTAGCGCTTGCGGCTGCCTGCTTCGGCGAGTCGGCGGTTGATTTCGGGGAGGGCGCCGCAGAGGGCCTCGCCGTAGGCAAAGAGGTCGCCGTCGTTATTGATAAATACGGGGATTCCGAATTCATTCTGCAGGAAGGGGCCGAGAGCCACGCCTTCGCGGAAAGAGGGGAAATTGGGGAGGTATCCGCCGATAATACCGTTGGGATAGTCGGCGGGGCCGGGGAATGCAAAACTTATTGCCACGGGTTTCTCATCGAGGGAGTCGATGACCTCGCGGAAACCTTTAACCATAGTGTCGAGGCACAGGTCGAGGTCGTGCGCGTTAGAAGGATAGGTGACGGGCTCGGTGATATATTCACATCCACGCATCGCGCCGAATACAAGATTGGTGCCTCCGGCATCGAGGGTGATGACGATACGGTTGTCGTGTAGGTACATAACTGTCTGTACTATTATTTAAGGTTTTATCTAACGGCGCAAAGGTAAGAAAAAAAGCAAGGGAGGGCAATATTTTTGGCTGTCTGAAATGTTGTTATTTCAGACATAATTGTCTTAATTCCGCGAAATCTCTCGGAAATTCCAAAAAATAAGCGTAAATTTGCATATACAAGACACATCAATAAACACACTAACATATGTACGACCTTAACAACAACTACGACAACTACAGCGGCAACAATGTGGCCGCACTCCAGACTAAGGTCAGCCACACCATGCGCAGAGTCTACTTCAAGATGACACTCGCGCTTATCGTGACTGCACTTACTTCGCTGTGGGCAGCTTCGAGCCATGCCTATCTCTCGTTCCTGTTCTCTCACACATGGTTTATGTGGGTGCTGATCATTGCAGAATTCGGCATCGTAATCGGCATTTCGTCGGGACTGCGCAAACTCTCGAACATGGCAGCGAGCGGTCTTTTCTACCTTTTCGCGGTAGTCAACGGACTGATGCTCTGCACTATCTTCCTTGCTTACGACCCTACCGTAATCTTCAAGACATTCCTGATAACTGCCGGCACCTTCGGTGCGATGACTATCTACGGCTACTTCACCGACTCCGACCTCACGAGCGTGGGTAAGTATCTGTTCTTCGCACTTATCGGTCTGATTATCGCATCGCTGGTAAACATCTTCCTTCACAGCAGCACTCTTGAATGGATTGTATCGATAGTGGGTGTGCTGGTATTCATCGGACTCACCGCCTGGGATACCCAGCAGATAAAGAATATGGCAATTGCCGCACCCGCCGACTCTGTGAGCCGTCTGGCCACCCTTGGCGCGCTCTCGCTGTATCTCGACTTCATCAACCTCTTCCTCTATCTTCTGCGAATCTTCGGTAACCGCGATTGATTCAACTCTTTAAAATATCATCGGACGGTCACTGACAGCAGCGACCGTCCGGTTTTTTCATTATGAATTTCCATATATCTGACTATAAGAAATATTACAGACGAATCGGCCGCCTGGCCTTTCCTTTGCTTTTAGGTCAGGTAGGCACTATTGCGGTGGGTTTTGCCGACAATATTATGGTAGGGCACTACTCAACAGCCGCATTGGCGTCGGCTTCGTTTGTAAACAATGTGTTCAATATCGCCATATTCTGCAGTCTGGGCTTTACCTACGGCCTCACTCCGCTTATCGGTGCGCTTTTTACGCGCGGCGAGCATGATGGTATAGGCAGGATGATGCGTACGGCGCTCAAAGTGAATATTGTATTTACGCTCTGCGTGTTAGCTCTTATGGGCGTGCTCTACTTCAATCTTCACCACATGGGTCAGCCGGAGGAGCTTCTGCCTATTATCCGTCCGTACTACCTGATAGTATATGCGGGCATTATCCCTCTGATGCTTTTCAACCTCTTCGCCCAGTGGAGCTTCGGTATCAACGACACCGGGCTGCCTACATGGATAGTATTGGCGGCAAATGTGCTCAATATCGCAGGTAACTATGTGCTGATTTTCGGTCACTTCGGTTGCCCCGAGCTGGGACTTAACGGTGCGGGATACAGCACTCTCGGTGCCCGAATACTCTGCGCCATAGTGATGATGTGGGTATTTTTCGGCAGCCGTAAGGGCAGTGAATATCGCGGCGGATTCAGCCACGGTGCCGCTGTACGCGGGCAGTGGAAGAAGATTCTTGCCACGGGATTTCCGGTGTCGATGCAGATGACGTTCGAGACGGTTTCGTTCTCGGGCTCGGCTGTTTTTGCCGGTTGGCTCGGCGAGATTCCTCTGGCGGCGTTCCAGATAGTGGTGATCAGCGGTATGCTCGGGTTCTGTATCTACTACAGTATAGGCGGTGCCATGGCTATCGAAGTGAGTCATGCCGCGGGCGAGAATGATGCCCACGGTATGCGCCGCGCGGCTTATGCGGGATATCACATGATATTGGCGGCAATGGTGCTTGTGTCGATTGTCTTCCTCACCGGCGGACGCCATATTATGGGTATATTCTCATCGGACCCCGCTGTGATAGGACTTGCCGTAACGATTATCGTGCCTATGGTGCTGTATCAGTTTGGCGACGCTACGCAGATAACTTTTGCCAACGCACTGCGCGGCACATCTAAGGTGATGCCGATGCTCTACACTGCTTTTATCAGTTATATAGTAGTGGGATTACCTATTTCGTATGCCTTCGGCTTTACCTTCGGCATGGGACTGTACGGAATAGTGCTGAGTTTTACGGTGTGTCTGCTTCTTGCGGCACTCCTCTATTACGTATTTTTCCTTCGGGCTACACGTATCAACGGGTAGCCTGGAAGGAAACTTTCTTGAACAGGAATACGGGTATTGTGGCGCCTACGACCATTGCGGTGAGTACAGCGAAACACACTATGCCGTTGTGCGCGAAGATGTAGAAGGCGCGGTGGAAGGCCTCGGGTGAGTCGTTGACCACGCAAGCGGCGAGTCCGCCGAAGGCTTTATAGGCGTAGATACCCGGAATCATTGGCAGCAGCGAGGGGAAGAGGCATGTCTCGGCCGGCATCTTGGCCACGGGCGAGATGAAAACGGCGAGGCAACCTGTGAAGAACGCTGCTATGAGGGTGGCTGAGAAGATGTGCATGGATGCGCCGGCAGGATTCATGAGGATGTATCGCAGGGCGTGTCCGATACCGGCGATGAGGGCACAATAGAAATAGGCCCGTCGCGGCGGACGGCTTATTGCTGAAAAGCCTATTGCGGCAAGGGCGGCGAAGAATGCGTCCTGAAGTACGTTGGCTATCATCATAAGGCTGCAAAACTTGAGTGCATAAGCATCATGCCGGCGAAGAGGCCTGTCGACAGGCAGGCGGTGAGCACGACGGCGTCGAAGAAGCGGCTGAGGGCGCACAGATAGCGCCGGTATATCATGTCGCTGAATGAGTTGAGGAAGGGTATGCCGGGCACGAGGTACAGCACACTTGTGCCAAGGGCGATGCCGGGAGTCGTGCCGATGTGAAAGAGGCCGTCGGAGGCTCCGAGAACTGCCGATACGAAGGCGCAGACCACTACGGTGAAGCGAAGGTCGGCACCGCGCTCGAGCATCATCTGCTTGATGAGATAGCCTGCGAATGTGGCTATGGCAACGGTGAGCATGGCTATGAGGTCGCCCCCGAAGAGGCGGCAGAAGGATGCGTTAGCCACAGTTGCTGCGCAGAGCACCCACAGCGCACTCTGGCGGTCGGTGCTGATTATGGTGTTGAATTTCTCGCGGGCCGTGCAGAAGTCGATACGGCGGTCGGCGACTTCCCAACTTAGTTCGCTCAGGCGAGTATTGACATTGAAACTTATCGGAGCATGAGGCACGGGGGCGATGGTTGTGACCGTCTCGCGGCCGTCGGCGCTGAGGAGCGACATGTGGATGTGTCGCGGCATGATGACAATCTCAATGTCGGTGCCGAAGGCCTGTGCCATTCGGCGGACGTTTTTCTCCACCCTTATACACGTAGCGCCGCAGGCCTGGAGGCTGGCGGCGTAGCGCGAAAGAAATACGCATATTTCTTCGGCGCAGGGTGGTGTTGCGGGGGCGTCATTCGGCGTAGTCAGGGTCGGGGTCGTCGCCGGGGACAAAGAATTCTTCTCGTTCACTTCCTATTTCGATAAACCGATGCCTGAGTGCGCGATGCTGATGATGAGCCATGCGTACCTGAGCAAGACGGACTATAAAAAGAATGAGCACGGCGGCAACGATACAAAGCCAAGTAATAACGGGTGTTTCCATAATATGTCTCCTTTCTTACATATTATATAACACTCCTGCACGGAAATGTATCGCACCCGAGAGTGCTAAATAATCAGAATTCGAATGACTCGAGCTTCATATCAGCGAGGCTGCGCATGATACCTACTTCGCGGACGAAGACATCGGAAGCCGAGTGGGCGTCGAGAGCTGCCTGATCGCGCCATGTTTCACAATCATGAGTACTGTAGGGCGTGTAGCGCTTTCGAATACATCGTAGGCAATGCAACCGTCCTGAAGGAGCGATGCGGCGGTAAGACGTCGTGCGGCTTCGAGAACTTCGGCACGGTGCTCGGCGCTTACACTTATAAAGCAGTTGAGACGCAACATCATAGTTTAAATTAGAGGTTATAGGAAACGCTATTATACAACAAAAGCCTCACCGAAGTAAGGCTTTGTGGGTGCTGAGGGATTCGAACCCCCGACCCTCTGCTTGTAAGGCAGATGCTCTGAACCAGCTGAGCTAAGCACCCCTTAAGGGGAAGCTTTACGACAAGGAAGGAAATCTTTTGTGGGTGCTGAGGGATTCGAACCCCCGACCCTCTGCTTGTAAGGCAGATGCTCTGAACCAGCTGAGCTAAGCACCC
>JAAVFI010000066.1 GCA_014800815.1 Bacteroidales bacterium
GTATGCGCATCCTGTCTTTCTCGACCTGCCGTGCTACATCATCATCTACCACAGCTGTGCGGGCACTCGCAACCCCGACTTCCCGCCCTGCGTAGAGCGAGATATCAGCATCAGCGCATACCGCGCATATCGTCGAAAGGCCATGGAAGACCTGCCTGCGAAGGCCGCTCCCATGACCACCTATTTCCTCATCCCCGTATCTTCGCCGGAGAAGCAGCCACCCAAGGTCATAGGTTCGGGCCCGACTATGGAGGGCCTTGACTTCTACACCTTAGCGGCAGCTGCCCCGCACACGATGAGCCACACGGCTCACACCTCGCAGCGAAGAGCAAATTGACGTATTGAAAAAGATTGTAGCATCAGCTCCCCTCTCGTATGAGTTGCTCTTCACGTGTGACCCCGTAAGTTAAGAGAATTTCGATGCATTATAACATTAATTATTTTTGTAGTGTTATACAACTGTGCTACTTTTGCACTACTAAAACTCACAACTTATGAATACTGCATCTACTCTCCGCAAACAGACCTCTTTCAGACTCAGTACAGAACTGATTGAAAAACTTCAGATTGAGGCGAAACGCCGCAATCGAAGCCTCAATAATTTGGTTGAAAGTGTTCTAATGGCCTTTTTGGCTGAACGGCCTAATAAAACAACATTGGCGGCTATGAAAGAGGCCGAAAGCTCAGATTCGCTTGAAACCCTCGATCTTAATAACTTCCATGATTTTGTAGACGAATTATAAAGGACATATATAGCTATCATCACCCCTCTCCCACACACAAAAAAACAGAAAAAGCGCCCGACTTGCGTCGGGCGCTCATTTCTATATCCTGATAAATGAATTATTCGGGACGTTTGGTCTTCTTGCCATAGCCGTAGCGAGCTGCAGCGCCGAGTTCCTCTTCGATGCGGAGGAGCTGGTTGTACTTAGCCATACGGTCAGAACGAGAAGCAGAACCGGTCTTGATCTGGCCGGCGTTGGTAGCTACTGCGATGTCGGAGATAGTAGCGTCTTCGGTTTCGCCTGAACGGTGAGAGATAACTGCGGTGTAGTTGTTACGCTGAGCGAGTTCTACTGCACGGAGAGTTTCGGTGAGTGAACCGATCTGGTTAACCTTAACGAGGATAGAGTTAGCGCAGCCGAGTTCGATACCCTTTTCGAGGTACTTAACGTTAGTAACGAAGAGGTCGTCACCTACGAGCTGGCAACGGTCGCCGATGAGGTCGGTGAGGATCTTCCAGCCTTCCCAGTCGCCTTCTGCCATACCGTCTTCGATAGAGTCGATGGGGAATTCTTCAACGAGTTTCTTGAGGAATTCTGCCTGCTGTGCGCTGGTGTATTTGGGAGCGTTGGCACCCTGCTTCCAGGTGTAGTCGTAGAGACCGTCTTTGTAGAATTCAGAAGAAGCGCAGTCGAGACCGATAGTTACGTCCTTACCGGGAACATAACCTGCCTTTTCGATAGCTTGGATAATTACGTTGAGAGCGTCTTCTGTGCCGTCGAGTGTGGGAGCGAAACCACCTTCGTCACCTACTGCAGTGCTGAGGCCGCGAGCCTTGAGCACGCTCTTGAGGTTGTGGAATACTTCTGTACCCATGCGGATGCCTTCGCGGAAAGAAGTTGCACCGATAGGACGGATCATGAATTCCTGGAAACAGATAGGAGCGTCTGAGTGAGCACCACCGTTGATGATGTTCATCATAGGTACGGGGAGTACGTAGGTGTTGCAGCCACCGATATATTTGTAGAGGGGGAGGTCGAGGTAGTTGGCAGCGGCCTTAGCTACGGCGAGAGATACACCGAGGATAGCGTTTGCACCGAGGTTGCTCTTGGTGTCGGTGCCGTCGAGTGCGAGCATTGTCTCGTCGATAGCAACCTGATCAAGTGCGCTCATGCCTACAAGAGCAGCAGCGATAGGACCGTTTACGTTAGCTACAGCCTTGAGTACGCCCTTGCCCATGTAGCGGCTCTTGTCGCCGTCGCGGAGCTCGAGAGCTTCGTTTACGCCGGTAGAGGCACCCGAGGGTACTGAAGCGCGACCGAAAGCGCCCGATTCAAGAATTACGTCCACTTCTACAGTGGGGTTGCCGCGTGAGTCAAGTACCTCACGGCCGATGATTTTTTGAATTTTCATAATACTTGTTAATTTAATAACTTGTTATGTTGTGTTTTAGTTTGCAAGTCGGTGACCAATCGTATTGGTGCGGCAAATTTACGAAATTTTTCCGTAATCTCAGCATTATTTTTCATTAATTTGTCTGTTACAATATTTTCGCATAATTTTGTATTCCAATATAATCACTGCGAAAATGCGAAAAGCTCTTATCACAGGCATCACAGGGCAGGACGGCAGCTACCTCGCTGAGTTCTTGCTCTCTAAAGGATACGAAGTTCACGGTATCATACGTCGAAGCTCAAGCTTCAACACCGCGCGTATCGAGCACCTATACCTCGACGAGTGGGTGCGCGACATGCACCGCCGCAGGCTTGTCAACCTACACTACGGCGATATGACCGACTCTTCTTCACTTATCCGAATAATTGCCGAAGTAGACCCCGACGAAATATACAACCTAGCGGCTCAGAGCCACGTGAAAGTTTCTTTCGACGTGCCCGAATACACTGCCGATACCGACGCCGTAGGTGCTCTCCGTCTCCTCGAGGCGGTGCGCATTCTCCACAAAGAGAAGACGGTACGCATCTATCAGGCCTCTACGTCGGAGCTTTACGGCAAGGTACAGGAAGTGCCGCAGAGCGAGACTACGCCCTTCTATCCGCGTTCGCCCTACGCCGTGGCCAAGCTCTACGCTTTCTGGATGATGAAAAACTACCGCGAGAGCTACGGCATGTACACCGCCAACGGCATCCTCTTCAACCATGAGTCGGAGCGTCGCGGCGAAACTTTCGTCACACGCAAAATCACCCTTGCTGCCGCGCGCATTGCCGCCGGCCTGCAGGATAAACTATACCTCGGCAACCTCGACGCCCGCCGAGACTGGGGTTACGCCCCCGACTATGTGGAGTGCATGTGGCTGATACTCCAGCAGGATACTCCCGACGACTATGTAATTGCCACCGGTGAATATCACACCGTGCGCGAATTCGCGACCCTCGCCTTTGCCCGCGCAGGTATGAAACTCCGCTGGGAGGGCACCGGCATCGACGAGCGAGGCATCGACGAAGCCACAGGCCGTGTGCTCGTGGAGGTCGACCCCCGCTTCTTCCGTCCCGCCGAAGTGGAGCAACTCCTGGGCAATCCCGCCAAAGCACGCACCCAACTCGGCTGGAATCCGCGCAAAACCACCTTTGAGCAACTCGTCAACACTATGGTAGACGCCGATATCAAGTCTGTGGCAAAATTATGAAAAGCGAAATAACTAAGGATACCAAGATATACGTTGCCGGCCACCGCGGCCTCGTTGGCTCTGCTATTATGGCCAACCTACGCAAGCGCGGATTCACCAACGTGATAGGCCGTACTCACACCGAGCTTGACCTCCTCGACCCCGTGGCTGTAAAAGAATTCTTCGACGCCGAGCGCCCCGAAGCCGTTGTGCTCGCCGCTGCTCACGTCGGCGGCATCATGGCTAACTCTCGCTACCGCGCCGACTTCATATATCAGAATCTGCAGATACAGCAGAACGTTATCGGCGAGGCTTTCCGACACGGAGTGCAGCACCTCCTCTTCCTCGGCTCTACCTGCATATATCCGCGCGAGGCACCCCAGCCCATACCCGAAGACGCTCTCCTCACTTCTCCTCTGGAGTACACCAACGAGCCCTACGCTATCGCCAAGATTGCGGGCCTCAAGATGTGCGAAGCCTTCAATCTCCAGCACGGCACTGACTATGTGGCCGTTATGCCCACCAACCTTTACGGCCCCAACGACAATTTCCACCTCGAAAACAGCCACGTGCTCCCCGCAATGATTCGCAAGGTACACCTGGCCAAGCTCCTCGGGAATGGCGACTTCGAAGCGGTTCGCGCCGACCTCGCCGCACGCCCCGTGAGCACTATCACTGCCGATGCCACCGACGCCGATATCACCGACGCACTCGCAGCCTTCGGCATCCTTCCCGGCAAGGTACGCCTTTGGGGTTCAGGCACTCCGCTCCGCGAATTCCTCTGGAGCGAAGACATGGCCGACGCCTGCGTACACATCCTCCTCAACGTTTCGTTTGCCGACATTGCAGCTACTGCAGGCCCCGACATACGCAATACTCACATCAACATCGGCACAGGCAAGGAACTGTCAATCTCCGCCCTCGCCGACCTTGTAGCCAAGGCCGTCGACTTCGACGGCGATATAGAGTGGGACGCCACAAAACCCGACGGCACCATGCGCAAGCTCTGCGACGTGAGCCGTCTCCACGCACTCGGCTGGACACACACCGTCGAACTCGATGAGGGTGTAAAAAAATTATATAATTGGTATCTAACCAGCATTTGATAATGAAACGAATCATCACAGCCGCCCTCCTCTGTATATCGCTCTTCACTCCTGCCGCCGCCCGCAACCTCGACGAAGTAGCCCGCGAGATAGCCGCCGGAAGTCCTGCGCTGCAGGCCGCACGTGCCCGCTACGAAGCCCTCGTCGCCGCCGACAAAGCCGCCAACTCTCTCCCCGGCCCGGAGATTGAGGGTGAATATAAGTGGAACGCTACTGAAGAAGGCAACCGTTGGGGAGCCGGCATCTCGCAGGCCTTCGACTGGCCAGGAGCATACGCCGCCCGCAGCAAAGCCGGAGCCCTCCGCTCGCAGGCCTACGACGACCTCTGCCGTGCCGAATACGCCGACCGTCTCCTCGAAGCCCGCACCACCCTCATCGACATTGCCGCTGCTGCCGAAAAGCTCGCCATACTCCGCAAAGCCGCCGACAACAACTCGCGACTCACCGAAATCTACCGCGTAGCTTTCGAAAGCCAACGCGTATCGCTGCTCGACGTACGCAAACTCGACCTCCAGGCATTTGCCACCGACAGCCGCATAGCCGGAGCTGAAACGGAACTCGACGATGCCCGCAGCGCCCTCTCGGCCCTCACCACCGAGCCTACCGACGGCATCAGCATCGACGCACTCCCCGCCGCCGAGGCGCCCCGCGCCCTTGACGCCTGCATGGAGAGTGCCCGCACGGCCAATCCCTCGCTCGCAGCCGCACTCCGCCTAAGCGATGCAGCCCGCGCCTCAGTGTCCGCAGCCCGTCGCGCAGCCCTCCCCTCGTTCAGCCTCGGCTACGTCCACGACTTTGAAGAAAACATGCACTTCAACGGCCTCCGCGTAGCAATCGCCCTCCCCACCTGGTCGCCCCGCCGTGCCATAACCGCGGCTCAGGCCGAAGCGACAGGCGCCGAGTTCGACCAACTCGACCTCTCGCTGCGCACCACAGCCCGTCTGCGCGCGGCCCACACCACAGCCTCTCAGCTCTACGACCGCGTAAGCCGTGCCGCCGAGACCTTCGATACCGGCACCTATCCCGAGCTCCTCAACAAAGCTCTCGACATGGGCGCCATAAACATTTTCACCTACTACGAGGAGTATAACGCATGGCTCGACGCATGTCTCGAATATGTAGACCTGCGCGCAACCCTCGCCAAAGCAAACGCCGAGCTCGACCGCCTCGCGCCCGTACAATGATTATAAAAGAGTACACGCCCCTCGACGCTCCGACATGGGATAAAGCCGTTGCCGAATCGCGCAACGGTACATTCCTGCACATGCGCGGCTACATGGACTACCATGCCGACCGCTTCGCCGACTGCTCGCTCCTTGCCCTCGACGATCACAACCGTGTCCTCGCCGTGCTTCCTGCGCACGCCGCGGATACCGAGGTGGCAAGTCATCGCGGCCTCTCCTTCGGCGGCTGGCTGATGACAGCCCGTGCCGACATGCCCGCCATGATGCAGATATGGAACGAAGCCTCGCGCCACTACGCCGACCGAGGTTTTACTTCGCTCGACTATCGCCCCGTACCCCACATCTATCATCGCTATCCCGCCGAGGAAGACCTCTACGCACTCTTCCGCGCTGGCGCCACCCTCCGCTCGACGCTCGTATCCTCCACCACCGACCTCTCCGCACCGCTGCAGTTCGACTCCAACGCCCGCCGCGCCATGCGTCGCGCCCTCGCCGCCGGAGTTGAGTGTCATGTATCCACCGACTTCGCCGCATTCTGGCCCATTCTCTCGGCCTGCCTTGCCGAGCGCCACGCTGCCACACCCGTCCACACTCTCGCCGAAATCACACTCCTTGCCTCCCGCTTCCCGCAGAACATCGTCCTCTACCTCGCAACCCTTGCAGGACGTCCGTGCGCCGGCGTGGTGATGTACCTCAGTCACCCCGTGGCACACTGCCAATACATCGCCTCCGACGAAGAAGCCCGCGCCGTCGGCGCCCTGCCCCTGCTCTTCTCCCGCATACAGGCCGACGCCACCGCCGCTGGCTACCGCTGGCTCGACTACGGCACCTCCTGCGAAGATGCCGGACGCATACTCAACACCGGTCTAATCCGACAGAAATGCGGATTCGGCGCCCGCGCAATCGCCTTTAATTCATTCAATGTTACTCTATAATTTGCCCATTACAAAAAAAATATATACCTTTGCACCGCATTCCGCCCGGATGGCGGAATCGGTAGACGCGACGGTCTCAAACACCGTTGGGGCAACCCATCCCGGTTCGAGCCCGGGTCCGGGCACTAAGCAGGGAGTAGAACAATCTACTCCCTTTTTCTATGTCGTTTCGCCATGTACTTCTTGGTTAACTCTAAGATAGGATAAGGCACCATGTCATGGGGATTATTTATCTAATAATCAAATATTTGCTTTTTCACCTTGAATCAACCAACTGCGTTTTTCTATAAAAATAGCCCTCAAAAAACTGCGTTTTCCTATAAAATAAGGGGTCGAAAAACTGCGTTTTCTGATGGAACGGGTCCTTGTAAACGGAAACAGAGCCGGAAAATGCTTGGCATTCCCGGCACTGTTCCAGTTAATAATGATTAGCAGACGGTTTTTGTAAAAGTCAACGTTTCTATCGATTGATTTACTTTTTCGCGAGTGGTTGTACTATTTATGTTCGACTATTTCTATTT
This sequence comes from Bacteroidales bacterium, assembly GCA_014800815.1. GTDB lineage: Bacteria > Bacteroidota > Bacteroidia > Bacteroidales > Muribaculaceae > CAG-873. Next base: position 7,093 of record JAAVFI010000066.1, read on the forward strand.
ACGTCGCAAATATCGGGAGCAAAAATTTATTCTGCAATATTTGGATTGGTTCAATTTGGTTCAAGTTTCGTGGGATTTTGAAATTTCCTCAAATTTTGTGATTTTTCCCCTGTTTCGGCCTGTTATTGGCGGTGGAGCGTAGGCGCGATTTCCGGTGAATTTGCACTTCTTCATCCTAATTCACACTCGTCTATGCGGGAGTTTGGGAGATTTTTTGTAACTTCGCGAAGATATTGCGGTCCGCTCCGCTATCTTTCTTACTAATATGAATCTGAAGGACAAAATCGACAGCAAGGTATTTCACACCGTAGGGCAGGCCGCCGACGAGCTCGGCCGCGAAGCTTACGTTGTGGGCGGATACGTGCGCGACCTCATCATCGGACGCCATTCCAAGGATATCGACTTTGTGACCGTGGGCTCGGGGATAGAGCTTGCGGAGGCTGTGGCTAAGAAAATGGGACGCGGCGCTCATCTTGCTGTTTACCGCAATTACGGCACTGCGCAGCTCAAGCGCGGAAATACCGAACTCGAATTCGTGGGCGCACGCAAGGAATCGTATAAGCGCGACTCCCGCAACCCGATTGTCGAAGACGGTACGCTCGACGACGATCTCAGTCGCCGCGATTTCACTATCAACGCTCTCGCTATCAGGGTCAACGCCGACGGCTTCGGCGAGGTGATAGATAAATTCGGCGGCGTGGAAGATATCGGCCGCCGGATAATACGCACGCCTCTCGATCCTGATATCACTTTCAGCGACGACCCTCTGCGCATGATGCGTGCCATACGTTTCGCCACTCAGCTGCAGTTCGACATCCTGCCGGAGACGTTCGAGGCTATCCGCCGCAATGCCTCCCGCATAGAGATAATCACTGCCGAGCGCATCAAGGACGAGCTATTCAAAATCATGGCAGCTCCGAAGCCCTCGATTGGCTGGAAGCTCCTCCTCGACAGCGGTCTGCTTGCCATAATCCTCCCCGAACTTGCCCGCATGAAGGGTATCGACGTGGTGAATGGCCGCGCCCATAAGGATAATTTCTACCATACTATGGGAGTGCTCGACGGCGTGGCTGCCGCATCCGACAAGGTACTCCTCCGCTGGGCCGCACTCTTCCACGATATCGGCAAGCCGGTGACCAAGCATTTCGACCCTGCGCGTGGCTGGACGTTCCACAACCACAACTTCATTGGGGCAAAAATGGTGAAGACGATATTCAGGCGCATGAAGTTCCCCCTCGGCGCCGACCTCGCATACGTGTCCAAACTCGTAGAGCTCCACATGCGTCCTATCGCCCTGGTTGAAGATGAGGTGACCGACAGCGCCGTGCGCCGCCTGGCCAACTATGCCGAGGAAGACCTCGACGACCTTATGATTCTCGCCCGCGCCGACATAACAAGCCGCGACGAGGCCCGCAAGGCCCGCTATCTTGCCAACTTCGACCTCGTGGAGGAGAAGTTCCGCGCCACCCACGAGAAAGACGTGGAGCGCAACCGCAAGAATCCGGTGGACGGGACCGAGATAATGCAGCTCTTCGGACTGCCTCAGGGCCCCGAGGTGGGCTACTTCACCAAGAATCTCAAGCAGGCTATCAAAGACTGCGAAATCGACGATAACCGCGAGGCAGCCTTTGCCTATCTCCTCAGGCTCGCTCACGAACGCGGCATAACTCCTCTCTACGATCCTATCGAACGAGAGAAAGAACTTTCACAGCAAATTTCTCCCAACGACTGATGTACTACGTAACCAAACAACTCGAAATATCGGCAGCGCACCGCCTCGAACTCGACTACGAGAGCAAGTGCACTTCGCTCCACGGACACAACTGGATTGTGACCGTACACTGCCGCGCCGCCGAACTTGACGCAAACGGTATGGTGACCGACTTCACCGATATCAAGCGCATAGTGAGCGAGCGACTCGACCACAAGTGCCTCAACGACACTCTTCCGTTCAATCCTACCGCCGAAAACATCGCGCGCTGGATATGCGACAATGTAGCTAACTGCTACCGTGTCGACGTCCGCGAGAGCGAAGGCAATACCGCCTCCTATGAAAGAGACTGACACATACCGCGTCAACGAGATATTCTACTCCCTGCAGGGCGAGGGGCGCTATACGGGCACTCCCGCCGTGTTTCTGCGCTTCGCGGGCTGCAACCGCGCCTGTGCGTTCTGCGACACCGACCACCACGGCTTTACGGCCATGACGGGCGAGGAGATTGCCGATGCTTGCGCGGCCTATCCTGCGCGTCACCTCGTGGTGACCGGCGGAGAGCCTCTGCTGCAGCTCGACAGCGCTCTGCTGCGTCTGCTCAAGGCCCGCGGATTCTATGTGCAGATAGAGACCAACGGAACACTCCCCGCGCCTCCCGAAGTCGACTGGGTGACATGTTCGCCCAAAGATGCTCCCTGGGGCATCAACCGTGTGGACGAGCTCAAGATCGTATATCAGGGTCAGGACGTGGAGGAGACCGCCTCACATTTCGATACTACGCTTCTCTATCTTCAGCCCTGCTCCGGACTGAATACCGCCGAGACTGTCGAGTATATACTCGCTCATCCGCGCTGGAAACTCTCGCTCCAGACTCATAAACTCATCGACATCCAATGACCTTGCCAAGACGCATCCTTCTCCTCCTCGCTCTGCTGACAGTCTCATTGGGATTGTCGGCTCAGATAGACCCGCGTCTGCATACCGATGGCGACACCGCCGTATTCTTTGTCAACGTCTATCCCGGCAGTGATATCTACGAGCTCGAAGGACATTCGGCTATCGTAGTCACCACTCCCTATCGCGACATCGCCTACAATTTCGGAGTCTTCGACTTCAATTCTCCCAACTTCGTGTACCGCTTTGTCAAGGGCGAGACCGACTACATGGCCGTGGCATGGCCGTGGCTCGGATTCCTCTATCCCTACACTGCAGCAGGGCGTCATGTGAGGGCGCATCGCCTCAACCTCACCCCCGAAGAGACTGCCGAGACCATACGATTGCTTGAAGAGAATGTGCTGCCCGAGAATGCCGTCTACCGCTACAACTACGTGAAGGACAACTGCGCCACACGTCCGCTCGCGGTAGTCGAACGCGCGCTGCCCGACAGCATAACGCTCGGTCCGGCTCCGGCCGAAAGCTACGCCGAGCCGCTTACATTCCGCAACATAATGCGCCACTATCACCGCAACTATCCGTGGTATCAGTTCGGTATAGACCTTGCTCTCGGCAGCGGCATCGACCGTCCGCTCCCCCGCCGTGCGGCATCCTTCGCTCCCGCAGAGCTTGACTCCATGCTTGCCGGCGCGACAAGCTCCGGACGTCCGCTCGTGAGCTACACGATAGACCTCGACAACTTCCCTGCCGACAACGCCGTGCTCGCGCCCACTCCGGTGTGGCTGAGCCCGCACACCGTCTTCTGGGTCCTTTTCGCAGTCACGCTCGCGCTAAGTATCCATGATATACGCCTTAAGCGCCTGAGCCGCTGGTTCGACACCATATTCTTCTCCGTGCTCGGATTCACCGGCCTCCTCCTCACATTTCTCATATTCATATCGGTGCACGAGGCTACGTCACCCAACTGGCTATACCTCTGGCTGAACCCGCTTTGCCTGCTCGTGCCGATATTAATATGGATAAAACGAACAAAAAAGGTGCTTATTTGTTATCAAATAGCTAACTTTGCAGTCCTGACAGGTCTGTTGGCCTTTTGGCCGCTCATTCCTCAGTCTGCCAACCCCGCATTTCTCCCTATAATCTTGGCCGAGATGCTCCGCTCTGCAACGTACATCTACCTGCAGGCATCAAACCGATCGAAAAATTAATTTAAAGTGAAAATAAAACGCCGCTGCCGTCTGATAGATACTCCCTCAGTGCCCCGCCTTGTGGTGGCGCTGGTGGCTTCTTTTGCCGCTCTCGGTATGGCGGCAGCCGACGCAGCGCAGGCCCGACTGCTCGTCAATATAGTTGTCGAAGGTCTTGACGCCGACTATCTCGAGCTGCTCCGCGACCGCTTCGGCGAAGGCGGCTTCAAACGCTTCGAGCGTCACGGAGCAACCATATCGCATGCCGACTACGGTCCCGGCCTCGATGCCGCTGCCGCTTCGGCAACCATCCTTACCGGCGCATCCCCCTCTCTCAACGGCGTAGGAGGCACTACAGTGTACGACCGCGAGCGCCTGCGCGTGACCGAAACATACGCCGACCCCGATATCCTCGGCAACTTCTCATCGATTCCTTACTCGCCCAAAGCTCTGCGTGTAAGCACGGTAAGCGACGAAGCACGTATCGCTTCGGGCGGCACATCCGTAGTCTACGCCATAGCTCCCGATGCCGCTACGGCTCTCGCTCTCGGCGGACATGCCGCCAACGCCGCTCTCTGGCTCGACCCCAAGACCGGCAACTGGGCATCATCCACCTACTTCAAAGAGATGCCCGTATCCGTTGCCACCCGCAACCGTACGATGCCTCTCTCGGCACGCCTCGACACCATGAGCTGGACTCCGGCTCTTGCGCCGAGCGCCTATCCGGCCGTTCCCGACCACCTGAGCCGCTACTCTTTCCGCTACGTCTTCCCGCACTCCAATGCCGCGCGCCTCGACATGTTCAAGGCCTCGCCGCTGGTCAACCGCGAAGTGACTACCGTAGCCACCGACCTGCTCTCATCGCTCCAGATAGGGCGCCACGAAGGTGTGACCGACGTGCTCGGCATAGGATATACCCTCGAGCCGTTTGACTACGGCAAGAATCCCGACAACCGCGTCGAGCTCATGGACGCTTACGTGCGCCTCGACGCCGGCATAGCCAACCTCCTCGACGACATCGACCGACGCGTAGGCCTTGACCACACGGTGATAATGCTCGCCGGCACCCCGCCGCGCACACGCACACGCCGCGACTCCGACCTGTGGGGTGTTCCCTCGGGCGAGTTTTCGACGCGCAAGGCCGTGTCGCTGCTCAACATGTATCTCATTGCCCTCTACGGCAATGGCGATTTCGTGTCGGCATACCACAACGGAAACATATACCTTAACCATAAGCTCATCAAGGAGCGCTCGCTCGACGAGACCGAAGTACGCACCCGCGCCGCCGCATTCATGGCGCGCATGACAGGTGTAGACCGCGTCCATACCCTCGACGAGATTATCGCCGGACACGCAGGCGAGAATGCCGAGGCACTTCGCCGCAACACTGTGGCTTCGTCGGCCGGAGACCTGCGTATAATGGTCGCTCCCGGATTTGAGATAGTCGACGACTACAATACCGTAGTCCCGGCAGACCATATACCAATGGTAGAACGCGCGGCGGCCACCACCGCTCCCGTCTACATCCTCGCACCGGGTATTGCCACCCAGACCATAGGCACACCCGTCGATGCCCGGGCCATAGCTCCCGCAGTATGCCGCATACTGCGCATACGCTCGCCCAACGGTGCCTCGCAGGCTCCCGTACAGCTCCTTAAAAAATAGGCTCTACGGAGCACGAAATTCATTGAAATTTCGTAACTTTGCATCCGGCGCATACCACGCGTCGGCAATAACCGTTTACATTCTTCACGAAAAAAAATCAACACCATATATGTCATTCACTTCTTTTCTTAAAAAGGTTTTCGGCGACAAATCTACCCGCGACCTGAAGGCCATCACCCCTATCCTCGAACAGATAAAGGCTAAAAAGCCCGAAATGGAGAAGCTCACCAACGATGAGCTCCGTCAGTGCATCACCGATGTCCGCGCCGACATCGCAGCCGCCACCAAGGCCGACAACGATGCTGTAGCACAGCTCCGCGAGGAGGTAGAGTCGCTCGCCTTCGAAAAGCGTCAGCCCCTCTGGGACCGCATCGACGCCCATGAGAAAAAGATTCTCGATATCATCGAAGACAAACTCAACGAACACCTCCCCACCGTTTTCGCCGCCGTACGCGAAACTGCAGCACGCTTCGCCAAAGGCGAACCCGTGGTAGTGACCGCTTCCGACTTCGACCGCAACCTTGCCGGTCAGGGCCGCGAATTCATCACTATCGAAGGCGACAAGGCTATCTGGAAAAACAAATGGATGGCCGGTGGCAATGAAATAACCTGGGACATGGCTCACTACGATGTGCAGCTCATCGGCGGTATCGTACTGCACCAGGGCAAAATCGCCGAAATGGCAACCGGTGAAGGTAAGACCCTCGTGGCAACCCTCCCCGTATTCCTCCGCTCTCTCTCAGGCCGCGGCGTACACGTCGTGACTGTCAACGACTACCTCTCCAAGCGTGATTCCGAGTGGATGGGCCCGCTGTATATGTTCCACGGTGCTTCGGTAGACTGCATCGACAAGCATCAGCCCAACACTCCCCAGCGCCGCCGCGCCTACGAGTGCGACATCACCTACGGTACCAACAATGAGTTCGGCTTCGACTACCTGCGCGACAACATGGCCATGACTCCCGCCGACCTCGTACAGCGCAAGCACTACTACGCAATTGTCGATGAGGTCGACTCCGTGCTTATCGACGACGCCCGTACTCCTCTTATCATTTCGGGTCCCGTTCCCAAGGGCGACGACCAGCTCTTCAACGAGTACAAGAGCAACGTAGAGAAGGTAGTCAAGGCACAGCAGCGCCTCGTCACCTCTATTCTTGCCGAAGCCAAGACCAAACTCGCATCCGACAACAAGGACGAGCAGAAAGAAGGCGCACTCCTCCTCTTCCGTGCTTACAAGGGTCTGCCCAAGAACAGCGCTCTCATCCGCTTCCTCAGCCAGGAAGGTATGAAGAACATCCTCCTCCAGACCGAGGCTCACTATCTCCAGGACAACGCCCGCGAGATGCCCGTAATCACCGACCCCCTCTACTTCGTAATCGACGAAAAGAACCGCTCCGTAGAGCTTACCGACAAGGGTATCGACGAACTCACCGGCCACGCACAGGACCCCCAGTTCTTCGTTCTCCCCGACATCGCTTCGCAGCTCTCCGAACTCGAGCACATCGCCGACCCCGAAGAGCGCCAGGAGAAGAAAGACGAGCTCATGGCCAACTACGCTATCAAGAGCGAACGCGTACATACCGTGACCCAGCTCCTCAAGGCTTACACACTTTTCGAGAAAGATATCGAATATGTAGTTGACGAAAACAAGGTGAAAATCGTCGACGAGCAGACAGGCCGTATCATGGACGGACGCCGCTACTCCGACGGTCTCCACCAGGCTATCGAAGCCAAAGAAGGCGTGAAGGTAGAAGCAGCTACTCAGACCTTCGCTACAATCACCCTGCAGAACTACTTCCGTATGTACCACAAACTTTCGGGTATGACCGGTACTGCAGAGACAGAAGCAGGCGAGCTCTGGGATATCTACAAGCTCGACGTTGTGACAATCCCCACCAACCGTCCGATAGCGCGTATCGACATGAACGACCGCGTATATCGCACCAAGAAAGAAAAATATGCCGCCGTAATCGAGGAAATCGTCCGTCTGCGCGATCAGGGACGCCCAGTGCTCGTCGGTACAACATCGGTAGAAATCTCCGAGCTCCTCAAGCGTATGCTCGATATGCGCAAGATCGACGCTCAGGTGCTCAACGCCAAGCTGCACCAGCGCGAGGCCGAAGTTGTGGCTCTCGCAGGCCGCAAGGGCATGGTGACTATCGCCACCAACATGGCAGGTCGTGGTACCGACATCAAGCTCACCCCCGAGGTGAAAGAGGCCGGCGGTCTCGCAATCATCGGTACGGAGCGTCACGAGTCACGCCGCGTCGACCGTCAGCTCCGAGGCCGTTCAGGCCGTCAGGGCGACCCGGGTTCGTCGGTATTCTTCGTTTCGTTCGAAGACCAGCTCATGCGTCTCTTCGCCACCGACTCGGTAGTGCGTATGCTCGACCGCCTCGGCTATAAAGAAGGCGAGATGATTGAGCACAAAATGGTGAACAACGCCATTGAGAAGGCTCAGAAACGCGTCGAAGAAAACAACTTCGGTATCCGTAAGCGTCTGCTCGAGTTCGACGACGTGATGAACAAGCAGCGTACATACATCTACGAGCGCCGTCGCCACGCCGTTCTCGGCGAACGTATCGGTGTAGATATAGCCAACATGCTCTACGATACCGTTGAGAACATCATCGTCAACAACGAAAGCCCCGCACAGTATCCCGATCTCTGCACCGAGATATTCCGCGTACTCGCTATGGAGGCCCCCTTCACCGAAGAGGAATACGCCAACTACACTCGCGAAGAGAAGATTGACCGCCTGCACGCCGCAGCTGTCGAAGCCCTCGACCGCAAGAGCGACCGCATACGCGAAGTTGCCCTCCCCGTAGTGACCCAGATGGCAGCCAACACCGACTACGACGGCCTTATCCTCGTGCCTATCACCGACGGCAAGCGTGTGTTCAACATCCGCACCGACCTCCGCAAGGCCGTAGAGAGCGAATGTCGCACTATAGTTCGCGAATGGCACAAGGCCCTCATGCTCGTGACTATCGACGAACTCTGGAAAGAACACCTCCGCGAACTCGATCAGCTCCGCCAGAGCGTGCAGAATGCCGCTTACGAGCAGAAAGACCCGTTGGTTATCTACAAGGTAGAGTCGTTCCACCTCTTCGAGAGCATGCTCTCCAACCTCAACGCCAAGGCTGTGTCGGCACTTATGCGCGGACAGATTTTCATCCGTCAGCAGCCGCAGGCTCCACAGCAGCCCGCTGAAGGTCAGGCAGCTCCCGAACCCGAAAAGCGCCAGCCCGAAGTGAAGGAAACTCAGGAGGAACTGCCCAAGCAGCAGAACTACCGCGCTACTAAAGCCAGCCTCCCCGGCGAAGAGGAGCAGCGCCGCGCAGCTTCGGCTCCCCAGGGTCAGAAAGAGAAAGTGATGCCTGCAAAAGCAGCTCCCAAAGTAGGACGCAACGACCTATGCCCCTGCGGTTCAGGCAAGAAATATAAGAATTGTCACGGACGAAATCTCGACTGATAGATGCACAAGTATAATTTCGACTGCATTATAGACCGAAGCGGCACTTCGGCAGTAAAAATCGACGGTCTCGACCGTGTGTTCGGTCGTCACGACCTTACACCTCTCTGGATTGCCGACCTCGATTTCGCTGTCTGCCCCCGTATAACCGAAGCTCTCTCCAAGAGACTTCAGCACCCCGTGCTCGGATATTCCGAGCCGGGTGCCGGTTACTGGCAGTCCATAATCGACTGGAATCTCCGCCGCCACAACTTCGGCATCGCCCGCGAAGAACTCTGCTTCATCCCCGGCGTTGTCAAAGGTATTGCCCTTGCTGTAAACTACTTTACACGCGAAGGCGACTCGGTGCTCATTCAGCCCCCGGTGTACACTCCCTTCCGCACTGTAGTGGAGGGTAACGGCCGTAAAGTGGTGGAGAATCCTCTCCTTTTCGACGGCGAAAATTATACTATGGACCTCGAAGGTCTGCGCAAGGCAGTGGCCGAGCACAAACCCAAGATGATGGTGCTCTGCAACCCTCACAATCCTATCGGAATCCAGTGGGACCGCGAGACGCTTGCCGAAGTTGCCTCTATCTGCCGCGAGGCCGGCACTATAGTGGTGAGCGACGAAATCCACGGCGACCTCATGCTGCACGGACGCAAGCACATTCCCTTCCTCTCGGTGAGCAAGGAAGCCCGCGAGATAGGCGTGATGCTCGGTGCGCCGTCGAAGACCTTCAATATCCCCGGACTCGTAAGCTCGTGGATGGTGGTTAAGAATCCCGAACTTCGCGAAAAATTCTACCACTGGCTCGAAGTAAACGAATTCAATGCACCCGTACTGATAAGCACTATCGGTGCCGAAGCCGCCTACAACAACGGCGAGGAATGGCTCGACCAGATGCTCGAATACGTGGAGAACAACATCGACTTCGTAGAAGATTTCTGCGCACGCAATATCCCTGAAATAAAGGTTATACGTCCGCAGGCTTCGTTCCTCCTCTGGCTCGACTTCCGCAATCTCCACCTGTGCCAGCGCGAAATCATGGACCTGCTTCTCGACAAGGCCCACCTCGCCCTCAACGACGGCACGATGTTCGGCGCTCAGGGTGCAGGCTTCGCACGCCTCAACATAGGCACTCCCCGCTGCGTGCTTGCCAACGCTCTCCAGAGCCTTGCCTGCGCAGTGAAATCAAATTGTTGTCAATCAAACTGAATATAAAGCCTTGAAAAGCTTCCGAATATTCCCGCCCGAGGAAATTCTCGAGACAACCGTAACCCTGCCCGCCAGCAAGAGTATCGGCGTAAGAGCCCTGATACTCAATTGGCTCGCAGGAGAGAAACCCGCCGGCAGCACCTGCTCGGACACGGACGTTACTGCCGAAATACTTGCCGGCGGCTTGCCCGCAGACGGGTCGGAACTCAACGTTGCCGACGCCGGCACGGCCATGCGTTTCCTTACGGCTCTTTGCGCCGCCTCCGAAGGCTGCCGCTGCACACTCCGCGGCACCGAACGCATGCATCACCGTCCTATCGGGCCGCTCGTGCATGTACTCCGCCTGCTCGGCGCCGACATTGAATATCTCGGAGAAGAAGGCTTCCCGCCCCTGCGTATCACCGGCCGCAAACTCTCCGGGGGTACAGTTGACATCGACGTCTCCGACAGTTCGCAGTATGTATCGGCGCTGATGCTTATAGCTCCGCTACTCGATGCTCCGCTGAATATCAGGCTGCTCGGCGACGCTCACGCCACTCCGTATATACGCATGACGGCGGAGATGATGCGCCGTCGCGGTGCTGAGGTTGACTTCGAGCGCGACAAGGTGGAAATATCCTGCCCCCGTCCGCTCAAAGCAATATCCGATGCCGAGCCCGACTGGAGCGCTGCCGCGTTCTGGTACGAGATTGCCGCCCTCACGGCAGGCTGGGTCACTATCACAGGCCTCTCGGAAGACTCAATTCAGGGCGACAAGGCTATATCCGCGCTTTTCGAACGCCTCGGCGTGCTTACCGAATTTACCGAAGACGGAGCCGAACTCTCGGCAACACCCGACCTTTGGAGCAACCTTGACGCCGACCTGTCCGATATCCCCGACGCCGCTCCGTCGCTTGTAGTAACGTGCTGTCTCGCAGGCATTCCCTTCCGCCTTACAGGTGTGGGCTCGCTTCGCCATAAAGAATGTGACCGACTTGCCGCCCTCACTGAAGAAATGGCAAAAATCGGTTGCCTGCTCGAGACCGAAGCCTACGGAACATGCCTCACCTGGGACGGACGACGCGTACCTGTGCGCGAATTGCCCGTGTTCGATGCTCATGCCGACCACCGCATGGCTATGGCTCTCGCGCCGGTAGCAGTATTCGTGCCCGGCATAGTGATAGAAGATGTAGAAGTTGTAGGAAAATCATATCCTGCGTTCTGGCAGGACCTTGAGGCGGCAGGCTTTACCCTCGCAGACCCCTCGGCCCCTCTCCCGCAAGCAGAAGAATGACCGTAGCTCTGATACTTCTCGCCGCCCTCGTGCTTGTCGGCGCTCTGCTCTATGCGGAGCACCGCCTGCATCTCGCCCGTAAGAAAGGTGAGGGAGAGGCCGACGCATCCGCCGAAAACTCGGAGGCAGAAGACTCGGAGGAATGTTGCGGAATGCACATTACATGCGAGAAAGATTCGCTCCTCGCCGCCGTATCGAACAAAATCGAATACTACGACGATGAGGAACTCGACCGCTTCGCAGGCATCGCTCCCGACGCTTACAGCGACAGTGAAATCGAGGAATTCCGCGACATATTACTCTCCATGCGTCCCGACGACATTGCCGGTTGGGCGCGCAGCCTGCAGCTGCGCCGAATTTCCCTGCCGGAGCCGGTGCGCGACGAACTTATAATGATAGTGGCTGAAGCCCGTTCGGCCCGCACAAACCATGCTTCAGTACCTGCAGTATAGTTTCTTCCAGCAGGCCCTTGCCGCCGTAGTTCTGCTGAGCGTATGTTCGGCGGTGATAGGCACATATATCATCTCAAGGCGCCTTGTGGCAATCTCGGGCGGTATTACACACGCCTGCTTCGGCGGTCTCGGCCTTGGCTACTTCCTCGGAGTCAGTCCCGTAGCTATGGCGGCCCTGTTCGCTATCGGTTCATCGGCTGCCGTAGAGAGTATGTCGGAGCGATTTCATCTGCGCCAGGACTCCGCGATAGCCGTTATATGGGCGCTCGGCATGGCTTTGGGCGTGCTTTTCGTGTTCATGACGCCGGGATATGTACCTGAGCTCAACGCTTTTCTTTTCGGCAATATTCTCACCGTGTCGCCGTCCGACCTGTGGATATTCGGCGCGTATGCAGTGCTCCTGGCCGCCTTCTTTATATGGAAGCGGCGGACGATAGCAGCCGTGGCTTTCGACCGCGATTTCGCTGCCGTGAGCGGCCTGCCCGTGCGCTTCATCAGTTATACCATGACCGTGTTTGTAGCCGTGTGCATTGTGCTGACAATAAGACTTGTAGGCGTAATGCTTCTGATGTCGGTAATGTCGCTGCCAATCATCACTGCCGAAATATTCTGCCACCGCTTCACACCGCTCATGCTCCTCTCGGCGGCGATATCGCTCGTCGCCTCCGTGGCAGGATTGCTCCTGTCGACCATTATCGACGTGCCTTGCTCCGCCCTCATCGTACTTCTGCTCGCCGCGTTCTTCATCATAGCCAAAGCGGTGTCGGCGATAGTTGTAAGGGGTAATAAGTAAGGTCAATTTCAATTTTTTTTGAGGTAACAGTAGGAATTATTTTGGATTTTGGGAAATAATTTCTACTTTTGTGAAAATTTGGAACAGAATGGCAAAGGACCTCGCCGAGCAACTGGCGCGCATCGGCCATAAAGCCGAACTGCTTGTAACTCGCTACTCCACACTTAAGGAGCAAAACGAAGAGCTACGCCGTCGGCTTCTGGAAATGGAAGCCGAGCTTCGCGCACGAGATGCGCAGATTGAGAAGCAGAACATCGAGCTCGAACACTTCAGAGTCTCGTCGGCTCTCGCTCCCGATGTTGCCACTGCGCGAGAGGCCAGAGCCACCTTGACTGAATTAGTGCGGGAAATAGACGCTTGCGTCGCCGACCTGATGAAAGATGTTTGACTTTCCCGCTGCCCTGCATGATGAAACCGCAGAACGAACATAGGATAACAATAAAGATAGCCGATGTCGAGGCTTTCAAGCTTCCTGTCGAAGAGAGCGAAGAGTCGTTCTACCGCCGTGTGATAGAGCAGATCAATAAAAATGTGAACCGCTTTACATTCGGCCCTCATTCCGACAGTCCTCAGGTGGCTCTTGCCAAGGTGACACTCTACTATGCCACCATGCTTTACCGCCAGACAAGCTTGCTCAACAGCCAGTCGGAGATGCTCCAGTCTTTCGAGGAGCGTATCGACCGACTGCTCGAAGGCTCCGACTGAATACTCCCCGCGGCAATGTTGCCGCGACCCTCATTGGCAGGGCAGCAATCAAGGCCCGCTCGCAGCGCCACCGACCCCGTGCGCCGAGAGTTTATTTCCGCACTTTGAAGCTTAAGGCCGCAGACGCGCCACAACGCGTTGGCTGCGACCCCAAGAGGCTGCGAAGTGCTTTTATTTTATCATGTAACTGTCAACGATATATGACATTCTTAATCTATCTGGCCATCGCCGTTGTCGCTGCTGCAATCGCAGCCGGCATCACTCTGTACATGCAGAAGCGTATGGCAACAACCCGCGCCAAGACCATAATGGCTGAAGCCGCAAGGGAAGCCGAAGACATCAAACGCTCTAAAGAACTTGAAGGCAAGGAGGAAGCCCTCCGCATTACTTCCGAGGCCGAAAAGGCTGCTAATCAGAAGATGTCGAAGCTCCAGTCTACCGAAGCCAAGATGAAGCAGCGCGAGCTCCAGCTCAATCAGCAGCAGAGCGAAAACCAGCGTACACGCAACGAACTTGAAAACACACGTCACAACCTCGAAGCTCAGCAGAATCAGTTAAATCAGCGTCAGACTCAGCTCGACGAGCTTCACCACCAGGCGCAGAATCTTCTTGAGCACATCTCCGGACTTTCGTCGGAAGAAGCCAAGGAGAAACTCATCGAAAGCCTTAAGGACGAGGCCAAGACTGCAGCGGCATCCTATATCAACGATATTATGGACGATGCCAAGCTCACGGCCAACAAGGAGGCCAAGCGCATTGTGGTTCAGTCGATCCAGCGCGTGGCTACCGAAACCGCTATCGAAAACTCGGTGACTGTATTCCATATCGACTCCGATGAAATCAAGGGCCGCATAATCGGTCGCGAAGGCCGCAACATCCGCGCTCTCGAGGCTGCCACGGGCATTGAAATCATAGTGGACGATACCCCAGAGGCTATCGTACTCTCGGGCTTCGACCCCGTACGCCGCGAAGTGGCCCGTCTGGCTCTGCATCAGCTTGTTGCCGACGGCCGTATCCACCCCGCCCGCATCGAAGAAGTTGTAGCCAAGGTTCGCAAGCAGCTCGAGCAGGAAATTATCGAGACCGGTCAGCGCACCGCTATCGACCTTGGTATCCACGGTCTGCACCCCGAACTCATCCGCCTCGTAGGTAAGATGAAATATCGCTCAAGCTACGGCCAGAACCTCCTCCAGCACTCACGCGAAACTGCAAACCTCTGCGCCGTAATGGCTTCTGAGTTAGGCCTTAACCCCAAGAAAGCCCGCCGCGCCGGTCTTCTCCACGATATAGGCAAGGTGCCCGATGAGGAACCCGAACTGCCGCACGCACTCCTCGGTATGAAACTCGCCGAGAAGTACAAGGAAAAGCCCGAAATCTGCAATGCTATCGGTGCTCACCACGACGAAGTTGAGCAGACATCGCTTCTCGCTCCTATCGTTCAGGTCTGCGACGCTATCTCAGGTGCACGCCCCGGCGCCCGCCGCGAGATTGTAGAGGCTTACATCAAGCGCCTCAACGACCTCGAGCAGCTCGCCATGAGCTATCCCGGCGTTGTTAAGACCTACGCTATCCAGGCAGGTCGCGAACTCCGCGTGATAGTCGGTGCCGACAAGATTGACGATGCCGAGACCGAAAAGCTTTCGTCGGAAATCGCTCGCCGCATCCAGGATGAAATGACTTATCCGGGTCAGGTGAAGATTACCGTAATACGCGAAACACGTTCTGTAAGCTTCGCAAAATAAGCCGCAGACATGGCACGCAAGAACAGACCGGCTTCTCCTAAGACCAAGGAGGAGACCGAACAGCTATCCGACTCTCCCGTTGAGTCTGCCGCCGCCGAGGATGCTACCCAGGCCGGTGAACAGGCTCAGGAGACTCCCGCGGAGCCTAAGGCTCATAAGGCTTCGTGCGCCTGTGGCGGCGACTGCCGAAGGAGCAAGGTGCGCGTCTACAACTGGCTCGATGATATTCCCGGCGGAAAGGCCGACAGCGAATATGTGGAGGTACAGTTCAAGAATGCGCGCAAAGGCTACTACCGCAACTGCACCAATCTGCCGCTCGAAGGCGGCGATTTAGTGGCCGTGGAGGCAACTCCGGGTCATGATATAGGTACCATTACCCTTACCGGCGCTCTTGCCGAGCTGCGCATGCGTCGCTCGCTCGGCCGCAACGGAAATATCGCCGACATCAAGCGAGTGTTCCGTATTGCCAAGCCCGCCGATATCGAGAAATACAACGAAGCCCGCGCCCGCGAGGACGACACTATGATTCGCGCCCGCCGCATTGCCGAAGACCTCAAACTCAATATGAAGATAGGCGATGTGGAGTATCAGGGCGATGGCAACAAGGCGATATTCTACTACATAGCTGACGAGCGCGTCGACTTCCGTCAGCTCATCAAGGTGCTTGCCGAGACTTTCAAGGTTCGCATCGAGATGAAGCAGATCGGTGCCCGCCAGGAAGCGGGACGTATAGGCGGTATCGGGCCGTGTGGCCGTCCGCTGTGCTGCTCGCTGTGGATGTCGAACTTCGTATCCGTTTCGACGAGTGCCGCACGCTATCAGGATATCTCGCTCAACCCTCAGAAACTCGCCGGGCAGTGCGCCAAGCTCAAGTGCTGCCTCAACTTCGAGATAGACACCTACATGGAGGCTTCGAAGACGATGCCTCCGCGCGATGTGCGTCTTGAAACGGCCGACAACACCTACTACTTCTTCAAGAGCGACCTCTTCAACCGCATGGTCACTTACTCGACCGACAAGAAGATTGCGGCCAATCTCGTGACTATTCCTGCCGACCGTGTATTCGAGGTGATATCCATGAACAAGGCAGGTGAGAAGCCTCTCACCCTTCAGGCAGAAGGCGAGGAGGAAGTGAAGCCCAAGGCTGAATTCGGCGATATCCTCGGCGAAGAGGACGACCTCGGACGTTTCGACAAGAAAAAGAAGAAAAAGAAGAAGTCGGGCAACAAGCAGAATCAAGGTCAGAATCAGAATCAACCTCAGGGCGAGCATCGCGAGAGAGGAGAGAGAGGCGAGAAGCCTGCCGACCGTCAGCGCGAGCAGGGCGACCGGGGCGGTCAGGGCGGAGGCCACTCACGCAACCGCAAGCCGCGCAACCGCCGTCCGGGAGGTGGAGGAGATAAGGAAGCAAAGGGTCAGCCTCAGCAACCGAAAAATGAATAAGCACGTATTCTTACACCGGCTTTGCATGGCAGCAGTGGCCGTATTTATGGCCGCGGCCTGCGGTATAACGGGTTCGCGCGGAAATGGTGTCGACAACTATTTCAGTGCTTTCGAGACCTTCCCGACGCAGGAGTGGGACTACCGTGCTCCGGCAGAATTCCACGTGGATACGCTTCGCGACAGTATAGCGCGCGGCGGAGTGCTGATGCTCTCTCTGCGCCATACCGCAGGGTATGCCTACAGCAATATATGGCTTGAACTGGGCTATCCTGACAGTGATACTACGGTGCGCACCGACACTTTCTGTGTGGTGCTCGCCGACAAATACGGTCGCTGGCGCGGCCGCGGCACGGGTCCGTCGATACAGCTCACGGACACGTTGCTGAAAGATTTCACACTGCGCCGCGGCTCGACCCTGACGCTCAGGCATATAATGCGAATGGATACTCTGCCCGGAATAGAGCAGGCCGGAATAGTATATTTACCGCAATGAAAGATACAGAGACTAACGCCGGACTGTTTGACAGTCTGATGTTTGATATGGACGGTACCCTCTGGGATGCCGTTGACAGCTACTGCGCGATATGGAACGCGTGTATCGACGAGTGCTGCCCGGATGTGAAGAAGGTGGACCGTGCTACCCTCAGCGCCATGATGGGCAAGCCGCTTGACTTTATCTACAATACTCTGATAGGCAATGCCGCTCCTGTCGATAAGTTTATGGAGCGCCTCGATGCCAATGAGGCTATACTGATGCCGAAGCTCGGCGGACGCCTTTACCCCGGTGTCACCGAGACTATCAGCGAACTCTCGAAGCGCTACCGCCTGTTCATGGTGAGCAACTGCACACACCGCGGTCTGCCCGTCTTCCTCGAGTTTACGGGGCTGAAACCGTACTTCACCGATGCCGTAAGTTTCGGCGAGACAGGACATGAGAAGGATGTGAACATTGCAATGCTCATGGAGCGCTACGGCCTCAAGGCGCCGCTGTATATAGGCGATACTCAGGGCGATTGCCGCTCTTCGCATGCCGCCGGCGTGCCTTTTGCATGGGCGAAATACGGCTTCGGGAAAGATGTGAACGATGCCGAATATACGCTCAACTCGATAACGGACCTTACAAAAATCTGCTGATATGGCTGCAAACAAACAGGAACTCGAAATAAATCTTCTTGGCCGTGAGGAGCAGCAGCGCCGCCTCGAAAAGGTGTACGCCGCCATGCGCAAGGCCGGCCTCACTTCGGGTATTGTACGCGACAATGCCGATATATACTATCTTACAGGCCGCGTGTTCCGCGGATTTGTCTTTGTAAGCCCCGGGCTTGAGGCTCCGCTCTACTTTGTGCGCCGCCCCAATCACCTTCGCTGCGACGAAGCCGACCGTCTGCATCTGATAAAGCGTCCCGAGGAGATTGCTCCTGTGCTCGAACGCCTCGGCATAGAGCCCGGCGAGAATTTAGGGCTTGAGCTCGACGCTATACCTTACGCCGAGGCTATGCGCCTGGCAGCAGTGTTCGGCCGTGTGCCGCAGGGCAATCTTACTCCTGTGATGCGGACCGCGAGAGCCGTCAAGACCGACAAAGAGCTTGCAATGATACGTATATCGGGCACCAAGCAGTCGCTCGTGTACGAGCGCATACCTCACGTATTCCGCGAGGGTATGACCGATATCGAATTTCAGATAGAGATAGAGCGTTCGCTCCGCCTTGAAGGTTGCCTCGGACAATTCCGTATGGCGGGTGCCGATATGGAACTCTTTATGGGAAATCTTCTTACGGGAGAGAACTCCGATACCCCCTCGACCTACGACTTTGCCATGGGTGGAGCGGGTGCCGACCCTTCGCTACCCGTGGGTGCCGACGGCACTATCATCAAACCCGGCGTGCCGGTAATGGTGGATATGAACGGAAACTTCAACGGCTATATGACGGATATGACCCGTATGTACGTTGAAGGCGAGCCGTCGGAACCGGCTCGGAAAGCTATCAAGCTCTCTATCGATATCTGCGCCGAGGTGTCGGCCATGATGCAACCGGGAGCACGCGCCTGCGACCTCTACGCCCGCGCCCTCGAAATGGCAACGGCTGCCGGAATGGAAGAATATTTCATGGGCCACCGCTACCATGCAGGGTTTGTAGGCCACGGTATAGGTATAGAGGTGAACGAACTTCCTGTACTCGCACCGCGCTCACGCGATATTCTTCAGGCCGGCAATGTAATAGCTGTCGAGCCTAAATTCGTGATTCCCGGAGTGGGTGCCGTTGGTATCGAAAATACCTACGCCGTGCACGCCGACCGTCCTGCCGAGCGTCTTACTACTACCCGCGAGGAGTTTATAACACTTGATTGAGAATGATTGAGAAAGTCATGAATATTCGCTTTGCAGCTTTCGTGCTCAGCCTTTCGGTATTTCTCGGCATGCTTGCCGCCAATACAGTGACCCCTGCATCCGACCCTGCGATACGCTATATGGGCCGAATCCACTGGGATGAAAACGGGAACGGTTCTTTCACTTTCCCCGGAACGAGCGCGCTGTTCAAGTTCAAAGGAACGGAGCTCGCAATGGCCACGTCGCCCGGCAGCGGCAAATTCATTGTTGAAATCGACAATGGCGAGCCGGTAACCACCGTCTTTACCAAGACAGACTCTGTAATGACCTTGGCCGAGAATCTCACCGATACCATTCATAGCGCAAAGATAGTATATGCAATCGAGGGCTTCGCGCATCATCCGCAATTCAGGTCGTTCCATACCGACGGCTCTATTCTGCCCGACGACAGCAAAAATGATATCAAGATAGAGTTTATAGGAAACTCTATAACCTGCGGCTACGGTATCGAGGACGACGACCCGAAAAAGGGTTTTTCTTACGATACTGAGAATCACACTCTTTCGTACGCCTACAAGACTGCTCAGGCTCTGAATGCCGACTTCAATGTTGTGGCCCGTTCGGGCATAGGCATGTACCGCAACTACGGTACGGCCAAGGAAGGCAGCGATAAGACTATGCCCCTTGAATACGACTATACTTTGCTGTATAACCACGACCACAAGTGGGATTTCTCGAGATTCACCCCCGATATCGTGTGCATCAATCTGGGCACTAACGATATGTCGGTAAACAACTATGACATCAGTCTGTATGAGAGCCACTACCGCGACTTCCTCCACCACCTGCGCGAACTATATCCGAATGCCAAAATAGTGTTGCTGACAGGCGCGATGCTCTATGGCAAGGAGCTGACCTTAGTGAAGGAGACGCTCGACCGCCTCGCCGCCGAAGACAGCAACACATATCGCTTCGATATGTCGCAGCAAACAGGCGAACTTGGCTACGGTGCCAACTACCACCCCTCAGCCCGCCAAGCTCAAAGAATGGCGGACGAACTTATAGAGTTTATGCAGGGGCTGATAAACCAAAGGGACTGATTTTCAATACGTCAATTTCCTCTTCGCTGCGAGGTGCTGACTGCATAGTCAGTCGGGTGCGGGGCAGCTGCCGCAAAAGTGTAGAAGATCGGGGTCTCCGTGATAGAGCCCGGTCTTCTTTCTTTTGGGGGCGGCTTCTCCGACGAAGATACGGGGATGAGGAAATAGGTAGTCATGGGAGCGGCCTTCGCAGGCAGATCTTCCATGGCCTTTCGGCGATATGCGCGGTATGCGCTGATAGAGATGTCACGCTCTACGCAGGGCGGGAAGTCGGGATTGCGAGTGCCCGCACAGCTGTGGTA
>JAAVFI010000067.1 GCA_014800815.1 Bacteroidales bacterium
CGCCGCTCTCTTGCGGCTTCATCGGGGTTGCTTCCCGAAAGCGAGTGCAAAGTTATAACGGTTTTTCCCGATCTCCAAATTTTTCGGGCAAAAAATGTGTTTTAAAGCATATATTTAACGTTCATTCACATTTAAGGGCCGTTTTAGGCCATTTTTGACCCGTTTCGGGAGGTTTTAGGGCTTTTCACAGAGTTGTTAAATTTATTCCTCTGTCGGGAGCAATCGGAAGCTCATCCGATGCAATGGTGAGGGTCCGTTGAGAAGAATTGCCTTGCGATGCGCCGCAGTGGGATAACCTTTATTAACATTCCATGCATAGTCGGGATATTCGATATGGGCTTCTTTCATTATTCGGTCGCGCTCTGTTTTTGCGAGAATCGAAGCCGCAGCGATGTTGGCATATTTTCCGTCGCCTTTTACTATAGTAGTATATGGGGTGTCGCCATAGGGCTTGAAGCGGTTTCCGTCGACTACTATTGTGCCGGGGCGGACGGTGAGCGCATCGAGGGCGAGGTGCATCGCTTCAATGGATGCGTTGAGAATGTTGATTTCGTCGATACGATTATTATCGACTACCGCTATGGCGTAAGCCAAGGCCTGCTCCATGATGACTGTGCGGAGTTGGTCGCGCCGCTTTTCGGAGAGTTGCTTGGAATCGTTGAGGAGAGGATGCGTGAAATCGTCGGGGAGAATGACAGCTGCCGCCACTACAGGGCCGGCAAGGCAGCCGCGCCCGGCTTCATCGCAACCGGCTTCGAGTGTCCCGGGGTTGAGGCAAGGAGGGAGGGGGTTATGCAAGGATGTCATAGTTTATAACGTTTTCTACGAGATAGAGGGCTTCGATGCTTTTGCGGGGCACTTCGATATCGTCGTAATCGGGGTTGGCGCTATGGAGTGTGACGAATGCGGGGTCGGGATTGCGTCGGACGTATTTTACGAGACGGTGATCGGGGAGGACTATCACGTGTATACGGCCCCATGCTATAGGTGCGTCGAGAGGCAAGGGGCGAATGGATATATACGAGCCGGACGTAATCATGGGGTACATGGAGTTGCCGGAGACGCGCACGAGGGGCAGCTCGGGGTTGATGCCGGGGAGGCTCACGCGCCCTACTATATATTCGTCGGTAAACATACGGCTGAGGGGTGTGGTGCCTGCCGTTACATCTATATTATATACAGAGGCTCCGGGCATGGGCTGGCGGACGCCTGAATGCGAGGTGCGGGGGAAGGGTACGTCGGAGCCGTCGACGAGCCACTGCTTGGACACACCGAGGTTGACGACGATACGGTTGAGAAAGGCATCGGAGGGTGCGGCTTTGCCTCTGAGGGTGCGCGACACTGTGGCGGCGTCGACTCCAATGAGCCGGCCGAAAGACGCCTGTGTATGTCGGGTAAATTTTATGAGATACTTGATACGAGCCAGGACATCGGCCCCGTCTTCGGGAACAGGAAGTGCGTCGGGAGTATTCATCTGTGCATGGAGATAAGATTGAATGCAAATTTACAACTTTTATTGCACTATTGCAAATTGCAAAAGAAATCGCCCTTGCCAAGGAAAGGTATCCGAATCCTTTGGCAAGGGCGATTATATGTTGCTGCAAATTATTGCAGAGTGGCGTCGTTATGCTTTGATACGCTCGAGGTATGCACCGTTGCGGGTGTCGATACGTACTTTGTCGCCGGTGTTGCAGAAGAGGGGAACGCGTACTTCAGCACCTGTCTCGAGAGTTGCGGGCTTGAGGGTGTTGGTAGCGGTATCGCCTTTAATACCGGGCTCGGTGTAGGTGATTTCGAGAGTAACACTGGTGGGCATTTCGCAAGTAAGGATAGTCTCAGAAGCTGCGTGTACCATAGCTTCGCAGACGTCGCCTTCCTTGAGGAACTGCACGCCTTCGATGCTTTCGCCGGGGATAGCGATCTGCTCGAAAGTCTCGGTGTGCATGAAGTTGTAGCCCATATCATCTTTGTAGAGGTACTGGTAGGGGCGACGCTCGATGCGTACTTCCTCAACCTTTACACCTGCGCTCCAGGTTTTTTCGAAGATACGACCGGTCTTTACGTTACGAAGTTTGGTGCGAACGAAAGCGGGGCCTTTGCCGGGCTTAACGTGCTGGAATTCGACGATGAAGAAGTAGTTGCCGTCGATATCGAGGCACATACCGTTTTTAAAGTCTGCTGTTGTAGCCATAAAAAGGTTATATTCTTATTTTTATTTTTCTTTCTTAAGCTCTTCCTGTACTTCGGCTGCGAGTTCGGGGTCGATCATGATACGTCCGCAGTATTCGCATACGATAGGTTTCTTGCGTGTTTTGATTTCGATCTGGCGCTGAGGCGGGATGCGGTTGAAGCAGCCACCGCAAGCGTCGCGGTCAACGATAACCACACCGAGGCCGTTGTGAGCTTTATCGCGGATAATCTTGAAAGCGGCAAGAGTGCGCTCGTCGATTTCGGGTTCGAGCTTCTTGGCTTTTGCGAGAAGGGCTTCCTCTTCGGTGCGGGTTTCGCTTACGAGGTTGTCGAGGTCGGCTTTCTTCTCTTCGAGAATCTGGGTCTGATCGGCAATTGATTCTTCGGTATTTGCTATTTCGGCAGAGATATCGCCAATCTTACGCTCGAAGTCGGAGATATTCTTCTCGGCGAGTTTGATCTGGAGAGTTTCGTACTCGACTTCCTTGGTGAGGTTGTCGAACTCGTGGTTATTTCTCACATTGTCGAGCTGCTGGCGGTAGCGTTCGATGAGGAGCTTTTTGTTTTCGATTTTGTTCTGCTCGTCGACGATGTTTGCCTTGAGCTGTTCGATTTCGTTACGGAAACGGTCGACACGTACATGGAGGCCGGTTACGGTGTCGGAGAGGTCCTTCACTTCCTTAGGGAGTTCACCGCGGATAGCACGGATTCTCCTGATGTCGGAGTGTATCAGCTGCAGCTTGTAGAGGGTTTTGAGGCGTTCTTCTACTGAGCGCTGAGTGTCGTTTTTATGTTCTGTTGCCATATCTGAATTACAGGTATTTTACCGGATTTTTCTCTGCACCGGCGTAATAGACTGCAAAGTTAGGGAATTTATTTGTAATTACGTGATAAAAAATGCTTTTAAAGCAATTTTCGCCCTCAAAATGGCCGATATCAAAGAGAATGAGGTTCTCGTCGGCCATGTCGGCAAAGTCGTGATAGCGTATATCTCCTGTTATATACGCACCTGCTCCTGCTGCTGCGGCGTTGCCTATAAACTCGCCTCCGGCACCTCCGCAGAGGGCAATACGGCGGAGTTCGACGGCGGGGTCGTAGGCAAGCGATGTGCGCACCACGGAGCATCCGAAGGCCTTCTTGAGACGCTCTACCAGCTGTCCGGCAGTGATTGCCTCGGGGAAGTCGGCAATAAGGCCGAGGCCTGCGGTTGAAGATTTGCCTTCGAGCGGAGTGACCGCTACGGCACAGAGGTCGCCGTCGGGAACGCCTGCGAGGCACGATGTGACCGCACGCAGGCGCGATGAGTCGAGCGTGAGGACAAGACGCTGCGCAGGGGTCTCGCCAAGAGCGAAAGAGCCGTCGGAGTCGACGTCGAGATAGGACGATTTCGCCGCAACGGAGAGTATGCTGTCGACACCTTCGATGTCAAGGAGCGCCAGGCGGATATCGTCGACGGCATCGACCGGGCAGGTAATCGACACCTCTACTCTACCCCCGTCGGCCGGCGAAAGCGGCGCGAAGGGCATGGCTCCGAGGAGCGACGCCATGCAGTAGGAGACGCCTCCGGGTGTGCTGTCGAGCGCAGTATGGCTTGAATAGACGGCAACTCCGGCGCGGACGGCGGCAGCGACGGTGCGCTGGGTGGCATCGCGGCCGGTGAGGCTTTTTACTCCTTTAAATATAAGGGGGTGGTGCGAGATGACGAGGTTGCAGCCACGCTCGACGGCCTCGGCAATGGTTGCTTCGGTAACGTCGAGACACAGCAGAGCGCCCGTACATTCGCCGTCGGAGTGCGGGGGAAGTCCTATCTGAAGGCCGGAGTTGTCCCACTTCTCCTGTAGGCGAAGCGGGGCAAACTCTTCGAGAACCGAAATTATCGCGGCAAGTGTCATGCTTTGGCTTCGGGCAGAACGATTTCGAGGTTGAGCTCGTCGAGCTGCTTCTGATCGAGTGCTGCGGGAGCGTCGAGCATCACGTCGCGACCACTGTTATTCTTGGGGAATGCGATGCAGTCGCGGATGCTGTCGAGACCTGCGAAGAGGCTCACCCAGCGGTCGAGACCGTATGCGAGACCGCCGTGAGGGGGCGCACCGAACTTGAAGGCGTTCATAAGGAAGCCGAACTGCTCCTGAGCCTTTTCGGGGGTGAAGCCGAGTATCTCGAACATCTTAGCCTGCAGCTCGCTGTCGTGGATACGGATTGAACCGCCGCCGACTTCTACACCGTTGATTACCATGTCGTAGGCATCGGCACGCACTGCTGCGGGGTCGGTGTCGAGCATGGGGATGTCTTCGTCCTTGGGGTGTGTGAAGGGGTGGTGCATAGCCATGAGGCGCTGCTCTTCATCGCTCCACTCGAACATGGGGAAGTCGACAACCCAGAGGCAGGCGAATTTATTTTTGTCGCGGAGGCCGAGCTGGCGTCCCATTTCGAGACGAAGCTCGCAGAGCTGCTTGCGGGTGCGCATTGCGTCGTCGCCCGAAAGGATGAGGATGAGGTCGCCGGGCTCTGCTTCCATTTTGGCAGCGAGTGCCTTGAGGACGTCCTGCGAGTAGAATTTATCGACAGAAGATTTTACGGTGCCGTCGGGCTCTACGCGGGCATAAACCATGCCTTTGGCGCCGATCTGCGGACGCTTGACGAACTCGGTGAGCTGGTCGAGCTGCTTGCGGGTGTAGTGTGCTGCACCCTTGGCGCAGATACCGCCGATGTATTCGGCATTGTCGAATACAGAGAAGCCATGGCCTTTGAGCACGTCCATGAGTTCGACGAAACGCATGCCGAAGCGGAGGTCGGGCTTATCGGAACCGTAGTACTTCATGGCGTCGGCCCAGGGCATACGGATGAAGGGTTCGTTGATCTCGATACCACGGATTTCTTTGAAGAGGTGCTTGGCCATACCTTCGAAGAGGTTGATGATATCGTCCTGCTCTACGAAGCTCATCTCGCAGTCGATCTGAGTGAACTCGGGCTGACGGTCGGCGCGGAGGTCTTCGTCGCGGAAGCACTTCACAATCTGGAAGTAGCGGTCCATACCCGATACCATAAGGAGCTGCTTGAGAGTCTGGGGCGACTGGGGAAGGGCGTAGAATTGGCTGGGGTTCATGCGAGAAGGCACCACGAAGTCGCGGGCACCCTCGGGGGTAGAGCCTACGAGCATGGGGGTCTCGATTTCGAGGAAGCCCTTGCTGTCGAGGTAGCGGCGCACTTCCATTGTCATGCGGTGGCGGAGCTCGAGATTGCGGCGCACAGGATTACGGCGGAGGTCGAGGTAGCGGTAGCGCATGCGGATATCGTCGCCGCCGTCACTCTCGTCTTCAATAGTGAAAGGAGGCACCTCGCTGGGGTTGAGCACCCGCATTGAGTCTGCGATGATTTCGATGTCGCCGGTGGGGAGATTGGGGTTTTTAGAGGCACGTTCAGCCACTTTGCCCTCAACCTGAATAACGTATTCACGGCCGAGGCGTCCGGCTGCTTCGGCAAGCTCAGCATTGTGTTCGTCGGTGAACATCACCTGAGTGATGCCATAGCGGTCGCGGAGGTCGATGAATGTCATGCCGCCCATTTTACGTACACGCTGTACCCATCCTGCGAGGGTCACGGTCTTGCCGGCGTCGGCGAGACGAAGCTCGCCGCAGGTATTACTTCTAAACATATCGTTTTAGAACTTAAAGACTTATGTTGTATTTTCTGATTACTTTCCTGATTTGGAAGAAAGGTTGACCTTCTTCACGGGTTCGAGGCCGCGGTGACGCAGAAGGGCATCGACCGAAGGTTCGTGGCCGCGGAAATTCACGTAGAGGACCATGGGGTCTTCAGAGCCACCCTTTTCGAGGATGTTTTCCTTGAACTTGCGAGCTGTTTCGGGGTCGAAGATACCTTTTTCTTTGAAGAGCTCAAAGCCGTCGGTATCAAGCACTTCTGCCCAGAGATAGGTGTAGTAGCCCGAAGCATAACCGTCGCTGCCGAAGATGTGCTTGAAGTAGGGCGAGCGGTAGCGGAAGGTGAGTTCGCGGGGCATTCCGAGGTTTTCGGCAACCTGCTTTTCGAATTCGGCAACATCGACGTCACCTTCGGGATTGAGCTTGCCGTACTGGAGGTCGAGGAGTGCCGCACCGGCGAGTTCGGCCGTCATAAAGCCCTGGTTGTGAGTTGATGAAGCTTCGAGTTTCTCGATGAGCGCGTCGGGAATAACTTCGCCGGTCTGCCAGTGCTTGGCATATGTGCGGAGGAGTTCGGGTTCGAGCGCCCAGTGCTCGTGAATCTGCGAGGGAAGTTCTACGAAGTCGCGGTCGACGTTTGTACCGGCCTGGCTCTTGAGACGTGCCTTTGAGAGCATGCCGTGGAGGCCGTGGCCGAACTCGTGGAACATCGTCTCAACTTCGTCGATAGTAAGGAGCGCGGGAGCGTCGGCGGTAGGACGAGAGAAGTTGCCTATGTTGTAGATAATGGGGCGCGACGAGGTGCCGTCTTCATTCTCCCACGAGCCTTTGAATTCGCTCATCCATGCACCCTGGCGCTTGGAGGGACGGGGGAAGTAGTCAGTCATAAACACTGCGATGTGTTCGCCTGTAGCGGCATCGGTCACATCATATACAGTCACTTCGTCGTAGTACTTGGGAGCGTCGGGCATTTCGGTGAACTTCACGCCGTAGAGACGTTCAGCCATTGAGAAGATACCGTTGCGCACGGAGTCAACACTGAAGTACTGGCGCACTTCGGCTTCGTCGAGGTCGTATTTCTTGCGGCGTACCTTCTCGGCGTAGTAGTAGTAATCCCAGGGTTCAATAGTGATACCTATACCCTCTTCGTTTGCCACAGCCTGCATCTCGGCCACTTCTTCGTGAACGCGGTTTACAGCGGGTTCCCAGATCTGAAGGAGAAGATTTTCGGCATTTTCGGTAGTCTTGGCCATTACGTTGTCGGTCATGTATGCCCCGAAGTTTTCGAAGCCGAGGAGCTGAGCCTTGCGGGCACGGGCCTGAAGTATCTTGCTGATAACGGGGAGGTTGTTGTATTCTCCGTCCGAAGCAAGCGAAGTGTAGCCCTTATACATCTGCTCGCGAAGGTCGCGGTCGTCGGCATACTGGAGGAGGGGCAGACGGCTCGGAGCGTGGAGTGTGAACACCCATTTGCCCTCGTAGCCGCGTGTGGCAGCTTCTTCCGCAGCCTGAGCGATGCTCGATTCGGGCAGACCGGCGAGGCGGAGAGAGTCGTCAACAACGATCTCGAAAGCGTTGGTGGCGTTGAGAAGATTCTTATTGAAAGTGAGATAGAGGTTGGTAAGCTCGGTGTTTACTTCTTTGAGCTGCTCTTTCTTCTCTGCATCGAGAAGGGCGCCGTTGCGGGTAAACTGCTTGTAATAGTTCTCCACCGCACGAATCTGGTCGGGGTCGAGACCTGCAGTTTCGCGGTTGTCGTATACTTTACGGATGCGCTCGAAGAGGGCATCGTTCATTGTCATTTCATCAGAGAACTCCGAAAAGCGGGGATAGAATACTTCAGCGATTTTTACCATTTCGTCCGATGAATTCGATTCGTCGAGAGCAAAGAATACCGAAGCGACCTTGTCGAGGATTTCGCCGGAGCGTTCGAGAGGCATGATAGTATTCTCGAAAGTCGGTTCCTCGGGATTGTCAATAATAGCCTGGATTTCCGCTTTTTTCTGCTCGATACCGGCGTCGAGAGCGGGGAGGTAGTGGGAATACTCGATTTCTGCGAAAGGCGGAATCTGATAGGGAGTGTCATACTCCTCAAGGAAAGGATTCTTATCCTTTTTTCCATTGCAAGCCACTGTGCAGGCGCCTAAAAGAGCGGCCGCAGCGGCAACGATGAGGTGATTTTTCATAATTTTCTCTCAGAGATTGTCAATTGTGCACAATTAGTAACCACAAAGTTACGGAGAAAATTTGAAATAGATGCAATTTATAAGGGTTAATTTGACATAACAGCCATTGCATGAATATAATTAATTACGACTTGGCGAGTGCAAGCACTCGGCTGACGAAGTCCGATTTAGCTTCTGTATAGCCGTCGCGGTTGTGGGTATAGGCCGGGATCAGGCTCAATTTCAGGGCTTCATACTCCCGAGCCAAATCGGGGTGAGCTATGAGATAGTCGCGGAAACAGATTTCAGCGCGGTCGCCACATCGGTGAAAATGGAATCGAGTAGGTCGGGAAACGAAAGTTTTCTGACCTACTTTCGTTTCCTCTCCTCTCACACCACCGTACGTGCCGTTCGGCATACGGCGGTTTAATTTGTTTTCAAAGAATGTCTAATC
>JAAVFI010000068.1 GCA_014800815.1 Bacteroidales bacterium
ACTCGCAATCCCGATTTCCCTCCCTGTGTAGAGCGTGATATCTCTATCAGCGCATACCGCGAATATCGTCGAAAGGCCATGGAAGACCTGCCTGCGAAGGCCGCTCCCATGACCGCCTATTTCCTCATCCCCGTCTCTTCGCCTCAGAAGCCGCCGCCCGAGGTCAGAGGTTCGGGCCCCACTATGGAGGGCCTGGACTTCTACACCTTAGCGGCAGCTGCCCCGCACCCGATGAGCCTCACGGCTCACACCTCGCAGCGAAGAGGAAATTGACGTACTGTTTACCCCAGCGCGATGCGTATGCCGAGGAGGAATCCTCCCACTACTATTACCAGCACCGACGAGGCTATGATGCAAGCTATGGCGAGGCGGCGGCCACCGCCATGGCAGAGCACGCAGGCGGCTATCGACATTCCTAAGGAGCCGATGCCGAAACCGAGTGCTGCATAGCCGTTTACAGCCATGAGAAGCACCCATGCCACCACCGTGAGAGCGGCGGCTATGAAGCTGAGAAATGACCTGTTCTTTACTGCCGGAGCGGCTTCTTCCGTGAGTTTTTCTTTTTCGTCTGCCATAGGGTGTATATTTTCTGCAAAGATACCAACAGCACGGCGCTATAAATTGTTTAAGGCGTTAAGTTTTGTTAAACGATGCTACCAAAACTCTAAGACTCCACATACTGAGGCACTTTTTTAGGTCCATTCTTGATGTTATGCCAAAAAAAACGTATCTTTGTGCGCTTTTTCCAAAGAAAATAATAAACCGATACATAAATAATGGCAACCTTAGAGAAAATCAGAAACAAGTCGGTGCTGCTCTTCGTCATCATCATCGTGGCACTGCTTGCATTCATTTTGGGTGACTTCCTCACCTCCGGTCGTACATACTTCGGCCACCCCACTACCGTGGCAAAAGCCGGTGCGGCTACCGTGGAATACCAGGACTACAACAACCGTCTCAGCCAGGCCTCCGAGCAGCTTCGCTCTCAGGGTCGTGAATTCAGCAACGACGTTCTTACTCAGACCGTTATCCAGAACCTCATCACCGAGCAGCTCTTCAAAAACGAATACGAAGACCTCGGCATAAAAGTTACCGACAGCGAGCTTACTCAGGCTATGACCGGCGACTATCCCCACCCCGCAGCTCAGCAGATGATCTACTATCTCGCTCAGCAGCTCCAGCTCCCCGAGGCTTCCGGCAAGGCTGTGTTCGACGCTATGCAGAACCCCGCCAAGTACGGTCTCCGTCCCGAAGTAGGCAACGAACTCCGCAATATCTGGGCTAATCAGGAAAAGGAAGTTGAGAACACTATGCTCAACCAGAAGTTCCTCAGCCTCGTAAACGGTCTCTTTACCTACAACAAGCTCGACGCCAAGTCGTTCTACGACGATGCAGCTGCTTCTCGCTCTATCGCTTACGTATCTAAGGATGCTGCAAGCGTAGCCGACGGCGATATCGAATTCGGCGACGCCGACGTGAAAGCTCTCTGGAACTCACAGAAGCAGAACTACCGCCTCGACGAAGAAACTCGCGAAGTAGACTACATCTACGTTACTATCGAACCCTCGCAGGCCGACCGTATCGCTGCCCAGCAGGCTATCGAGAACGCTATCACAGGCCTCAACGCTTCAAACGGCACCGAAGCCGTAGCTTCTTCCACCGCATTCATCGTAAACACTACCGAGGCTCCCGCTTCGAAGATTACCGACAACCGTCTCCGCACATTCGTTACTGAAAACGAAGTTGGCACTGCCAAGCTTCTCAGCCGCGACGGCGATACCTACACTATCGCCAAACTTCTCGACGTTAAACAGGGTATCGACTCTATCAACGTTTCAGTTCTCCAGGCTATGGAAGGCACCAACCTCGACAGCGTTCTCAATGTTCTCAACGGCGGCGCTACTTTCGCTTCTCTCTCCGATGGTGCTACCATGCAAGGTCAGGACAGCATCTGGACTGCTCTCGAAGGCACAGGCATCGACGAAAAGACCAAGGACGCCCTCACCGCTGCTGCTACCGGCAAGGCTTTCATATTCACCGACACTATCCAGGGCAACCCTGTAAGCGCTATATATAAGGTGAACCGCCGTCACGCTCCCGTAAACTTCTACGAAGTGGCTACTATCGAGTACACTGTAGACCCCTCTCAGGAAACTCTCACCGACCTCGCTACCGCCCTCCGCACTTACGTAAGCAATAACTCTTCTGCCGGCGAATTCGCAGCTAACGCTACCGACGCAGGTTACTCTGTACTCTCCGACCGGGTTTCCGCTTCTTCTACTGCTCTCGGCAATGCTTCCGACAGCCGCAAGTTCGTGAAGTGGGCTATGGACGCAAAGAAAGGCCAGGTATCTCCCATGATGCAGGACGACAAGCAGTCTTATCTCATCGCCGTAGCCGTTAAGGACATCTACAGCGACTACCTCCCCTACACAAGCTCTGCTGTAAACACTCAGCTCGCAGCTCAGGCTCGCAACGCCAAGAAAGCCGACAAGCTCATGGCCGACTACGCAGGCAAGGCTTCCGACCTCGAAGGCTATGCCAAACTCATGGGTACTGAAGTTGCTACCGGCAATGTAAACCTCACCACTCCTTCGTTCCTCAACATCGGTATCAACGAAAGCGCTCTCCAGGGTGCCGTTGCCGCTGCCGAACCCGGCAAGCTCGTTGGTCCTCTCAAGGGCAACCGCGGTATCTTCGTATTCGAGGTTAAGGAAGTGAACACCGAAAACCGTCCCTTCGATGAAACCGAGTACGGCAACCGCTTCGCTCAGACCTTCGGTTTCGCACGCCAGCGTTCTGCTCTTCCCCTCCTCCTGGGCAAGAACAAGATTGAAAACCGCTCGCTCAACTTCGTTCAGTCTGTAGGCGAATAATCATCCGCCCTCACTACTCATAGAAAAAAACAACTTGACGGGTGGCCCGGTATCACAGGCCACCCGTCTATTTAGATTATAAGCCCGAGTGGAAGACAAAAAACTCTTTTTACTGGATGCCTATGCGCTGATCTACAGAGCATACTACGCTCTCATGCGCTCGCCCCGTGTCACTTCGTCCGGAATGAATACTTCGGCGATTTTCGGCTTTTGCAATACTCTCGAAGACCTGCTGCGCAAGGAGAACCCCGGCTACATTGCCGTATGTTTCGATCCTGCCCATGGCAAGACCTTCCGTCACGACAGCTATTCCGAGTATAAGGCCGGCCGCGACAAGCAACCCGAAGATATCACCGTGGCAATCCCGTATATCAAGAACATCCTCAAAGCCTTCCGCATTCCCGTGATTGAAGTGGAGAATTTCGAGGCCGACGACGTCATCGGAACTCTCTCCAAAAAAGCCTCTGCCGATGGTTTCGTCACCTACATGATGACTCCCGACAAGGACTACGGGCAGCTCGTCAACGACAACGTACTCATGTATCGCCCCGCACTCAAAGGTCAGGGATTCGAAATCCGCGGCCCCAAAGAGGTGTGCGAGCGCTACGGCATATCCTCGCCCCGTCAGGTCATCGACCTCCTCGCCCTCGAAGGCGACGCCTCCGACAACGTACCGGGCTGCCCCGGCGTAGGCGAAAAGACTGCTGTCAAGCTCATTGCCGAGTTCGGCTCCGTGGAGAATATGCTCGAGCACACCGACAGCATCAAGGGTGCGCTCCGTAAGAAAATCGAAGACAACGCCGAGCAGATAAGAATGTCGAAAGACCTCGTAACTATCGTTACCGATGCTCCCGTAGAATTTTCTCCCGAAGAGCTCCGTCGCAAAGAGCCCGATGTCGACGCCCTCGTCGCCATTTTCAAGGAACTTGAATTCAAGTCTTACATCACCAAATACTCGCGCTCCGCAGCTCCTGCCGAGGCTCCGGCTCCCCCTGCCGTATCCTCGCAGCCCTCGCTCTTCGACTTCGACGCCGATGCTCCCGCATCACGCCCCGAAGCCTCTCCTGCCAAGCATACGGCAGTAGAACTCGCCGACGCTCCGGCTCTTGCCGACTATCTCACCCGCGCCGCTGCGGCCGGAACTGTCGGAATTGCCCTCAACAGCGTAGGCCCCGAAGCAATGACCGCTACTCTCTACGGCATAGGCTTCTCCTATCTCAAGGCCGAGGGCGAGTACGAAGGTGCCTACATAGCCCTTCCTTCCGCTCAGGATGCACGCAGCGCAATCGCAGCAGTGCTCGAACCCCTCTTCGCCAATCCTGCGGTAACAATCACCGGGGCCGACATCAAGCGCGACATGATTCTTTTGCGCCGTATCGGCATCACTTTCGAGGGTGCGCACTACTTCGATACCGGCGTGGCTCACTATCTCTGCCAGCCCGAGCAGAAGCACGATATCCCCACTCTCGCGCAGAACTATCTCTCCTTCGTCACCTACGACTACAGTTTCTCGCCTGCCGACCGTCGCCAGCCGCCTCTCGACCCCGTTGCGGCCATGACAGAGACCGCTACAACCGTCCTGCGACTGAAACCCTTACTCGAGGAAGAAATCCGCGAGAAAGGTCAGGAAAAGCTGCTTGCCGACGTCGAGATGCCACTCGTTGCCGTCCTCGCTTCTATGGAGTGGGAGGGCGCACGCATCGACCCCGCCGAACTTCACGCTCTCTCCCGCCAGCTCTCGTCGCGCCTCGCCGCCCTCGAGCAGGAAGCCTACTCCATTGCCGGACGTCCCTTCAATGTCGGATCTCCCTCGCAGGTCGGCCAGATTCTTTTCGGCGAGATGAATATCGACCCCAAAGCCCGCAAAACCAAAGGCGGAGCATGGTCCACTGCCGAAGATGTGCTTGAGAAATATGCCGCCGACGTACCTCTGGTGAAGCTTATCCTCGACATCCGTGGACTCAAGAAACTCCTCGCCACTTACGTCGACTCCCTCCCCAAGCTCATCAACCCGACTACGGGCAAGATTCATACTACGTATAATCAGACCGTTACGTCCACGGGCCGAATCTCCTCCACCAACCCTAATCTTCAGAATATCCCTATCCGCACCGCCGACGGCCGCGACATACGCCGCGCATTCATCGCCGACCCGGGATGCCTCCTCCTCTCTGCCGACTACTCGCAGATCGAGCTCCGCCTCATGGCCGACCTCTCGGGCGACACCGCTATGGTCGACGCATTCCTCTCGGGTGCCGACATCCACCGCGCCACCGCCGCAAAGATATATCACGAAAATCTCGAGGATGTGACTGATACTCAGCGCCGCAACGCCAAGACTGCCAACTTCGGCATCATCTACGGCATATCGGCATTCGGCCTCTCGGAGCGCCTCGGTATTCCCCGCGGCGAAGCCAAAGAACTCATCGAAGGCTACCTCGCCACCTATCCCGGAGTCGCTAATTACATGGAGAAATCCATCGAAGTGGCGCGCCGCGACGGCTACGTAACCACCATTCTCGGGCGCCGACGCTATCTCCCCGACATCCATTCGCGCAGCAACACCGTGCGCTCCTACGCCGAGCGAAATGCTATCAACGCTCCCCTACAGGGAAGCGCCGCCGATATCATCAAAGTGGCTATGGTACGCATCGACGAGGAAATCCGCCGCCGCGGCCTGCGCACACGCATGATTATGCAGGTGCACGACGAATTGATTTTCAACGTATTCCCCGACGAACTCGCCGAAGTGCAGCAGCTCGTCGTCAAAGGTATGGAAGGTGCCTACTCCGGGCGCGTGCCCATGGAAGTGGCTGCCGGTGTGGCAACAAACTGGCTTGAAGCTCATTGATAATAAGTAAGATATATATCATGAATCGATTTGTAGACTTTATTAAGCGTCCTCAGGTATGGGGCTTCCTGGTCTCTGTAGTTGTCATTGCGATAATCTCCGTCGCATTCTTCTACCCCGATAATTTCGACGGAAACTCTCTCCGCCAGCCCGATATGCAGCAGGGCGCCGCCAACGGTCAGGAGGCGAAGGTATATGAGGAAACTACGGGCGAAAAAGCCCTCTGGACCGATGCTCTCTTCGGAGGTATGCCCACCTTCCAGATATCTCCTTCGTACCCCTCCAACGCGCTCTTTACCTGGTTGAACACCGTCTACGGACTCGGCCTCCCCGCGCCCTCCAATCTTCTCTTCATGATGATGTTCGGCTTCCTCATCCTTCTCTTCACGCTGAAGCTGAGGTGGTACTACGCCCTCATCGGCGCTGTAGCATGGGGCTTCTCGAGCTACTTCATTATCATAATCGGTGCGGGCCATATCTGGAAATTCCTGGCGCTCACCTACATACCGCCTACAATTGCAGGTCTGATACTCCTATACGACGGTCGCAGAGTGGCCGGCGCTGCCATGCTCGCGCTCTTCGCCATGCTCCAGCTCAACGCCAATCACCCGCAGATGACCTACTATTTCGGCCTCGTTATGGTCATCATAGCCATCTGCTACCTTATCGAAGCCCTGCGTAAGCACACTCTCCGCCGCTGGTGCGTAGCCTCTGCTCTCGCCCTCGGCGCCGGTGTTCTCGCTATCGGAGCCAACGCCCCCTCGCTCTACAATACGTGGATGTACTCCAAGGAGACCAAACGCTCGCAGTCGGAGCTTACTCCCGTGGTCGACCCCAACTCCCCGGTCAAGAAAGAACGCCCCACAGGCGGTCTGCCAAAGTCGGAGATTGTAGGCTGGAGCTACGGCACGTCCGAGATGTTCTCTCTCGTCGTTCCCAATGTCAAGGGCGGTGCCTCGGCTCGTCCCGAAGCAGGCCGCATGGTGCCTATGGGACTCGACAAGCTCGACGATGCCGATAAATATTCTTCCATCTGCCCCCTCCTGCCCTACATGTCGCAGTATTTCAACGACTCCGAGGGTACCAACGGCCCCGTGTATGTCGGCGCCATTATCTTCGCGCTCTTCCTGCTCGGCTGCTTCATAGTCAAAGGTCCCCTCAAGTGGGCTATGGTAGCGTCGACTATTATCTCGGTACTCCTCTCGCTGGGCTATAATGCCGAGTGGATTTCCGACTTCATGATTTACCACTTCCCGATGTACAGCAAGTTCAGAGCCGTAGAAAGTATTCTCGTGGTTGCCGAATTTGCCATGCCTCTCCTCGGCATCCTCGCGCTTGCACAGCTCCTTGAAGCCGGCGAAGAAGCGTGGAAGAAATACCGTCGTCCCCTCTGCATATCCTTTAGCGTGCCCGCCGTTATCAGCCTCGCCGCATGGTTTACCCCCGGAATCTTCGGCTCTGCTATCACCGGCTCCGACCGCAGCAGTACCGAACAGCTCCAGCAGATGGTTGCGCAGCAGGCTCTCGGCAGCGGTTATACCGAAGCCGATCTCAACGGCATCCTCTACCACTACTCGCTGGCTAATCCCGACAACTCCACCGCAATCACCGAGCTACGCCACGGCATGGTAAGTGACGACGGTCGCCGCTCCTTCCTCTTCCTCCTCTTTGCAGCGCTGTTCATCGCTCTGTATATCAGCCGTCGCATGCGTCTTGGCCTCGCCGTAGCCGGCGTAGGCGCCCTTATCACCGCCGACCTCTATACCGCCGACAAGCGCTACGTATCTCACAGCTCCTTCGGCCCGGCCGCTCAGGGAGGTGAAATCACATTCACACCCGATGAAAACGACAAGGCCATTCTTGCCGACGGCGAAGGTCACTACCGCGTGTTCGATATCCCCGGATTCTATTCTGCCGACCGCTCATATTTCCACAATATGGTGGGCGGATACCACGCTGCGAAGCTCAACCGCTACGAGGACCTCATCCAGCGCAAACTCATGCCCATGATTCAGGTGGGCTATTACCCCGACTCCCCCGACCTCGACGACCCCGAAGTGGCTGAAATCGCCGCACAGCTCCGCACTGCCTACCGCGTGGCCGACATGCTCAACGCCCGCTATGTGATTACAGGCGATCAGCGTGCTCCCATTATGCGTAATAACCACGCTCTCGGTAATTCATGGCTCGTGGATTCTATCGTATGGGTCGACGGTGCCGACAGCGAAATGGCTGCTCTCGATGCCTCTGTGCTCGACTTCACACACCAGGCCGTGGCCGAACGCCGCTTTGCCGACGCCCTCGGCTCATGCCCCTCAATAGCCCCCGGAGACACCATCTACATGACCTCCTACACCCCCAACGAAGTACGCTATCACGCTGCTACCACCAACGGCGGCATAGGTGTCTTCTCGGAGATTTATTTCCCCTGGGGCTGGCATGCTACTGTCGACGGCAAAGAAGTGCCTCTGGCACGCGTAAACTATATCCTGCGCGCCCTTGCCGTACCTGCAGGCTCGCATGATATCGTCATGACCTTCTCGCCCGATTCTATCCGTGTGAGCTCGAGCGTGGCCTACGCCTGCGTAACCCTCATCTACATGCTTCTCATTGCCGCAATCTTCATAGAGTCGCGCAGATGTCGCCTGTTCTGAAATATTTCAATCTCTGGCGCCATGGCCGCGGGTTCGGTATACACTCGCCTTTTGCATTTCGGTTCATCACCGAAGTGCTGAGGCTCCGTACGCCTTACTACGCCTATCGCGACATTCCCGACCGCGGACGCCTGCGCCAGATATTCCGTGTGGTGTGCCACTTCCGCGCTCAGCGCGTGGCAGTGCTGTCCGACACTTCCGGCCCCATTGAAGCCGCCGTGCGCCGTGTGGGCCGCGCGGTGCAGACCGTGAAAGACAATCCCGATTTCGTTGTTGCGGATATGCGGGTGGCCACGTCCGAGGCTATCGCCGCTTTCATTGCCGGCGGGGCGAGCGGAGCCTATCTGCTCAACTGCAACCGCTCGATGCTCGACGCCGTTACGGCAACCATGAGCCGCGGAATGTCGTTCGACAACTGCCGCGGCACCGTAGTGATAGCCGCACTGCCCCACCTGCCGCGTCAGGACTTCAAAGTTAAATTCTGAGAGAGCGATGATAGCGGTACTGATAGTTTCACTACTGTTGTTCTTCGCCGAGATAGTCTTCATCCGCACGGCGCGACGCTCGGGACTGTCGGCCATACCCGTGAGCCGCAGTTCGCACACCGTACCCACCGTTAGCGGCGCGGGCATCATATTCCCTCTCGGTATATTTGCATGCACAGCCCTTTTCCAGCCTCGCTACGCCATTTTCACAGCCGGACTGGCACTTCTCTCCGCCGTGAGCTTTGCCGACGATATACGGCCCATTTCCGCAGGCCGACGCTTCGCGGTGCAGGGTGTGGCTGCGCTTCTCATGCTTCTGCAGGGGCTGCCTTCCGGGTATTCCCAATGGTGGGCGCTCTTTGCCCTTTTCTGTATCCTCGCGATAGTCAATGCCTATAACTTCATGGACGGCATCAACGGCATCACGGGCCTTTATACCCTCGCCGTGCTGCTGCCGCTCATCTGCATCAACCGCACCACACCCTTTATCACTCCCGAAATACTCTACGTAACGCTCGCGGCAATCCTGACATTCCTTTTCTTCAACTGCCGACGCCGAGCCGTATGCTTCTGTGGCGATGTCGGTTCGGTATCTTTAGGCTATATCCTCGCCTTCGCCACCCTTCTGCTCATCCTCCGCACCTTCGACCTATCCTATATCGCCCTCTTCCTGGTCTACGGAATAGATACCGCGGCCACCCTCGTGCGCAGAGCCCTGAGACGCGAAAACCTTGCCACGGCGCACCGCATGCACGCCTACCAGTTGCTAGCCAACGAGCTCCGCATCCCCCACATCGCCGTCGCCACAATCTACGCCCTTCTCCAGCTCCTCATCTCCGCCGGCCTGCTCTACTCTCATCTCTCCCCCTGCA
This sequence comes from Bacteroidales bacterium, assembly GCA_014800815.1. Lineage (GTDB taxonomy): Bacteria > Bacteroidota > Bacteroidia > Bacteroidales > Muribaculaceae > CAG-873. The sequence goes on from JAAVFI010000068.1 coordinate 9,739, forward strand.
TCTACCTCCCCGCCGTCACCGTCGCCCTCCTGGCCGCCTATGCCGCTGTCGTGCAGGCTGCAGGGAAGCGCAAGTAAATCAGATTCCCTGCTGCCCGTAGATTTCCTTAAGTTTAAACAGCATTTTCCCGAGCTCGGAGTAAGTGTAGTCGTTCCCTGTCCGGATTCTGTTGTCTAAAGAGCGGTTCGCATTGTGAATAGCCGATTCGAGGCTTCCGCCGTTTCTTTCGAAGTATGAATGCAGGCCACCACATTTGCTGAAGAACATCGTCTTCTTTTCGTAAAAGCATTCGTTGTTGAGTGCCTTTATCAATTCGTCTTGAGTCTGAAAAATTCTGGAGGTGTACTTGAAGTAGAAATAGAAGAATAATTCCGTGCAGCGATGTGTCTCGTAGAATAATACTTCGCAGTATATGTTTTGCTTTTTGTTGACTACGGGCTGACTGTATTTCGCTCTCAGAGCCTGATATTTCCGCATTTCCTCGTGGTTGTCTTTCGTGTCCATATCCATGACGCACATCACATATCTGTAGCCTTCGGCGATTGTCGATGCTATCTTTTTGCCAAGCTGTGTCATGTTGGTACTCTTTGGATAATCAGGCTTGATTTTGAGACCGCGGAACATATCGACAAGCGACTGAATATAGTAGTACTCAGTCTCGCCCTCGCCGATTATAGCAACTTTGTCTTTTAGGATTCCCATAGCCTTCAATCGTCAAGGTTAATGAAGAACGAGCCTGTTTCCGGGACGGCACCGAGACGCCCTATGCGATAAGAATTGTAGAGTGAAAGATTCTTATGCAGCCCGAAAGAGTCGCCGCGGGAATATGTCGAAGATGCTGTCTGCCTGTCCTTGTCAACAAACCATACAACGCTTCTGTGATCGTTTATAATGTCTTGTTGAAGAAGAGATGTCTCTTGACTGGTAATTATAAGCTGTGACTGATTGGAGTTGAAAAGGAATACGTTGATGTAATAATACAGGAGGTCGTAGTGCAAATCTTCTCCGAGCTCGTCGAGATAATAGACGTGATTCTCTGAAATCAAATCATAGAGCGCATCTAAAATTCGGATATATTTTATGGTCCCTTTTGACTGTAGGTCAAGAGGCACATCGAACGAAGTTTCGGCGGAATGATTGGTAAAGGTTATTGTCTCCTTTATCGGGTTAAACATCTTGTCCTTGAGGCTGTCAGGTATTTCAAAAGACTTGATGGTCTCGATTTCGGCCTTAGACAGCTCCCGCTCCTCAATCATGGGTTTGTAGCCGGTGATGTTGAGGTCTGCTTTACAGAGCATTACGTCGTAGAATTTCTTTTTGCGGGGATCTTTATATGCCTGTTGGAGTATATCCACCAACTTCTTTTTTTCGTCACCGTCGATGTCGTGATAGTATTTTAATAATCCCTTATATAGGCGAGAGAAGGGCAGAATATCTTCTGTAAAAGAATTTTTGGCGATAACTGACAGCACGCTGTGATTGTTGAGTACATTGTGACGTATTGCATCGGCTGTTTTTTCAGTCAGTTTCAGACTCGGACCGAATTTTATTTTAGCCTGGATGTTTTCGGCAATGAACGAGCGCTCGTAGAATTGCGCTTTTGAACCGTTAGGGTAGTAATTGAGTGACTCTTTAAGGATGTATTTCTTATTGAACTCAACGGTGTAGTCGTATCTTATTCCTCCGACATAAAAAGATACGCTCATCTTAGTCGGGCTGTCGGCTGTTGGAATGAACGGAACAAAGAAACCTATCTCGCTTTCTGAATTAGTTTCAGGAGATATAAGTAGTTGAAAAACAATATTAAGAGCTATCAACAGGTTGGATTTTCCGGATGCGTTAGGCCCGAATAAGATGCCTAACTTATTGATGCAAGTTCCGTCGGGCATGACGGCTACTAACTCGGATGCCGAACCTTTTGTAACAAATGAGATAGTTTGTTTGTCACGAATAGAAAGGTAGTTTTCTGCCGAAAATTCTCTTATCATAGCCCTTTTTGGGTGAAATTTGTGGTTTTTTTGTAATTTTGCTCCAAAAATACGAATAATATTTGGATTGTCCAAATATTGTGCGTTTTAAAGAAAATCTGCGGTCATGGGTTGTGAATACGACCGGCATTTAGCGGTTTGTGAGTTTGTAATATAGAGAAAATTGATTAACTTTGCAGGTCTAAGTAAGTTACAATCACCTATTATCACATAATATGTATAAAAAATATCTCCTCTCTTCATTTTCATCGGTGCTTTTATGCAGCGTGGCCTCGGCTGTGACGGTCGATTGCCGTCCCGGACAGCTGGCGTCGTTAATTGATAATCCTGCGCAGGTTAGCGAATTGACGCTGACCGGCAGTGCCAATGCTGCGGACTTCCGCTTTATTGAACTTTCGATGCCCGAGCTCCGCACGCTCGACCTTTCGCAATGCACCGTCGCGGCCTATTCAGGCGACGCTATATTGGGTGTCAGCGAATTCCCGGCGGCAACTATTCCTCAGATAATCTTTGCCGGCGCTCCTTTTACGTCGATCTCTCTGCCCGCTACAGAGCCTCTGAGCATTGCTGCTCATGCCTTTACGGGCAGCGCTCTTACTTCAGTTACTATCCCGGCCAATGTGACTGAGATAGGTGGCTCGGCTTTTGCCGGCTCCAAGAATCTTAAGTCGGTGACTCTGACGAAAGCTGCCGCCGGCGAATATGCTTTCAGCGAGTGCACAGCACTCGAGAATGTGAATTTCGGTTCTACAACAAGCGTGGGTACAAATGCTTTTGCAGGCTGTACCTCGCTGAGCGTGCTGGAAGGGACTGACGGCATCAGTAATATCGGCAATCAGGCTTTTACAAACTGCACGGCGCTCGAGAAATTCGACTTCGGCACTTCGCTGCAGAGCGTTGGCGACAATGCGTTTGCCTACAGCGGACTTACCGAGGCACTCCTTGAAGACACCAAGCTCACGACCGTAGGCAACTGGGCTTTCGCTCACTGCGCTTCGCTTGCCGAGGCTTCGCTCCCCAAAACTCTCACCACCGCCGGCGAGGGCATATTCTTCGATTGTCCCAAACTCAGCAGCCTCGTGCTCTCCGAGGGTATGACGGCGCTTCCTGACTACGCTCTGAAAGGTGACACCACTCTGGCTCAGATAAATCTTCCGTCGAATCTCACTTCGGTGGGTGCTTACGCCATGAAGGATGCGTCGGAGGTGTCGAAACTTACACTTCCCTCCACCCTGGAGTATATCGGCGACTATGCCATGGAAGGAATGACGGGCCTCGCTGAGATCGATGCCAACGCTCTCTCTGCAGTTCCTGAGCTCGGCTGCGAGGTGTGGGACGGTGTGAATCAGGACAATGTGGTGCTCAACGTTCCTGAGGCGATAGCCGATATCTTCAAGACTACAGAGCAGTGGGAGGAGTTCGATATCCGCTCGATACCGACTTCTGCCGACAATCCCCAGATTGATATTGCCGGCGAACGTTCGCTCCGCGGACGCTTCGAGGGCACTCTGCTTGTGCTCGACGCGTCGGGTACGGCGATTGCAAATGTATATCTCTTCGATGCTGCGGGTCGCCTACTTGCCACTGCCGCGCCTGCTGCATCGCGTACGACTATCGACACCGCAAGTCTCAACACAGAAATATTTATAGTGCGTTGCCGCCTGTCTGACGGCAGTGAGTCAACCTTAAAGATGGCTCGATAATGGGCAAGAACAAACTCCGTAAATTCAAAGACCTCGAGACTAATCCTCTTGTGCTTCAGTATCCTTTCGGGGTGCTGAAAGAGACGGGATTTCCGCTCAAGGGTAAGTGGCACAGCGAATTTTTCCACAACGACCTCCCCATAGTGCTCGAACTCGGGTGCGGCAAGGGTGAATATACCGTGGGACTGGCACGCCGCTTCCCCGATAAAAACTTTATAGGTATCGACATAAAGGGTGCCCGTATCTGGACCGGTGCAATGGCTGCCATGCGCGAGAATATCGGCAATGCGGCCTTTGTGCGCACGTCGATAGAGTGGCTTGAATCATTCTTCGCGCCCGGCGAGGTGTCGGAGATATGGATTACTTTCCCCGACCCGCAGATGAAGAAGGTGAACAAGCGCCTTACCGGCACTCGCTTTATGGAGATGTATCGCCGTATATTGGCTCCCGGCGGAGTGATACATCTCAAGACCGACAGCCCCTTCCTCTACACCTACACCACTCTCATGGCCCGTCACAACGGCCTTGAGACCGTGACGGATACCGACAATCTCTACGCCACTATCGCGCAGGACGATCCCATTCTCAACATCCGCACCCACTACGAGCAGCAATGGCTCGACCGCGGTCTGACGATAAAATACTTCGCTTTCAAGCTCGGCAACGGCGCTCCTCTGGCCGAACCTCCCGGCGCCGAGGATATCGAACCGGATACCTACCGAAGCTACTCCCGCGGCTACATCGAGTGTCCGCAGTTGCTTGAAGAAGATGAGTAATTAATCTAATTTACAGCACTTATCTATGGATTTGTATCCTTCTCTTATAACTCAGACTCTCTCTACCGTACGCTATCCCGGATCGGGTAAAAACATTGTAGAACTCGGTATGGTTGAAGATGATATCCGCATCGCCGGCGACACGGTGAGCTTCACTATCCTCTTCGACAAACCTACCGACCCCTTCAAGGCTTCGCTTCTGAAGACTGCCGAGGCAGCCATTCAGCTTGCTGCTCCCGGCGCAAAGGTAACTATCAATACAGCAACCCGCAAGGCTGCTCCCGAGGCTCCCGCCAAGCCGCCGGTACTTCCGGGCGTGAAGAATATCGTGGCGGTATCGTCGGGCAAAGGCGGCGTGGGCAAATCGACCGTAGCGGCCAATCTTGCAGTGGCACTTGCCGCCGAAGGCTACCGCGTGGGTCTTCTCGACGCCGATATTTTCGGTCCGTCCGTACCCAAGATGTTCGGCCTTGAGAATACCGAGATATACATGCACGAAGTCGACGACCGCAACCTCATAATTCCCGCCGAGGCTTACGGCGTGAAGGTGCTCTCTATAGGATTCCTTATCGACCCAGACAGTGCCGCCGTATGGCGCGGAGCTATGGCCTCGAATGCGCTCCGTCAGCTCATCGAGCAGGCCGATTGGGGCGAACTCGACTACTTCCTGATTGATATGCCACCCGGCACCAGCGATATACATCTCACTCTTGTGCAGACAGTGCTCCTCACAGGCACAGTGGTAGTAACCACCCCTCAGCAGGTGGCAATCGCCGATGCGCGCAAGGGAGTGGCTATGTTCCGCGACCCGAAAATCAACGTGCCCGTGCTCGGTATCGTCGACAATATGGCGTGGTTCACCCCCGAGAAACACCCCGATGAGCGCTACTATCTCTTCGGCCGCGAGGGTGCGGTAGATGAGTTCGCCGAGAAAATCGGCGTGCCCGTGCTCGCTCACATACCTCTTGTAGCCGCTGTTGGCGATCACTCCGACTCAGGGCGCCCCATAGCTACCGAGAACACTATGTCGGCACAGGCATTCGTGCACCTCGCCCACGAAGTGACCGACGCCGTAGAGCGCCGCAATGAGCAACTTCCTCCGACACAAAAGGTTAACACACACTGATGTATATACTCGTACTGAACGGCCCGAACCTCAATCTTACGGGAATCCGTGAACCCGAAATATACGGGAGCACGACTCTCGAAGACATCAACTCTGCGCTCGAGGCGGCTTTCGAAGGCCGTGTGGCGCTGAAGTTCGACCAATCCAACTGCGAGGGTACGCTCATCGACAGAATTCATGAAGCAGGACTCGACAGCGATTGCGCGGGCATAGTGCTCAATGCGGGTGCATACACACACTATTCATACGCGATAGCCGACGCGATAGCTTCGGTAAAAGCCCCCGTTGTGGAGGTACACCTGAGCAATCCCTCGGCGCGTGAGGAATTCCGCCACCGTTCGGTGATAGCTCCTGTGTGCCGCGGCAGCATAAGCGGCTTCGGCGCAAATTCCTATCGTCTCGCTATAGAGGCTCTGCTCCTGTAAATACATGGCGAAAAAGACTGATACAGACGGCCTTGTGATAGGCATGGACGGCAAGCGCGCGGTGATGAACAACACCGGGCTGGGCAACTACAGCCGCTATGCGGTAAATATTCTGTCGGCGGCTTTTCCGTCGACGCGTTTCCGTCTGTATTCGCCCGCCGACAGGGATAACGACCGTCTGCGTCCCTTGCTCGGGCGCGGCAACGTGGAGCTGTTCACTCCCAATCTGCGCTTTGACAACGGTTTGAGCCGCGCATTCTGGCGCAGTATCGACATGCCTCTGCAGCTACGCAACGACAATATCGCCCTGTATCACGGCCTCAGCAATGAGTTGCCTCTGACTATCAAGGGAGTATGTCCTACCGTTGTGACTATTCACGACCTTATATGGCGGCGCGTACCCGGCGATTATGCGGCTATAGACCGCCGTCTCTACGACCTCAAATACGGTCGGTCGGCCCGTATAGCAACGCGCGTGGTGGCAATCAGCGAGTGCACCAAGCGCGATATGATAGCCGACTGGGGTATCTCCGAAGACAAGATTGACGTGATCTATCAGGGTATTGACCCTATCTTTACTCTGCCTGTAGGCACTACCGACCGTGCCCGAGTTCGGGAGACCTACAAGCTCCCCGAGCGCTACATAATAAGCGTAGGCACGGTGCAATCGCGCAAGAATCAGATGCTTGCCGTGCGAGGCCTCAAGGGGCTCCCCGAGAGCGTCGAGCTGGTAATTGTAGGGCGTATGGCAGGTGAATACGGCGACAGCGTGCGCCGCGAAATAGAGCGCCTCGGTCTCTCTGACCGTGTGCGTCTGCTCGAAGGCGTACCCTTTACCGACATCCCCGCCCTTTACAGTGCTGCCGATCTATCTACCTATACCTCGCGATACGAGGGTTTCGGCCTCCCTATGGCCGAGTCGATAGCTTCGGGTACACCAGTGATTGCCTGCACGGGGTCGTGCCTCGAGGAAGCCGGCGGCCCCGGTGCCGTGTATATCGACCCCGACGACGTGGACGCATGGCGCCTCTCAGCCGAGAGATTTCTCGACGATGTGGTGTTCCACGACCGCACCGTGCGCTTAGGCAAGCAGCATATTCGTAAATTTTCGGCGGAGAACTTCGCCAAGCAGACTATGGGCTGCTATAAGAAGGCATTAATCAGCGAATTATTGGTTAAGTGATGAGTGACTCAAAAAAAACACTACTTGTGGTAGGTGCCGGCGGATTTATCGGCGGTTTTATAGTTGCCGAAGGTCTTCGACGCGGCTTCGATGTGTATGCAGCCGTGCGCGAGAGCACTTCGCGCCGCTACCTCTCCGACCCTGCGATTAAATTTGTAGTCCTGGACTACGACGACCCCGATACTTTAGGCGCCAAACTTGCCGAAGCAGCTCCCGACCATAAGCCATGGGACTATATAATCTATAACCTTGGAGCCACCAAAGCGGCGCGCTTCTCCGATTTCAACCACATCAACTACGAATATCTGCGCTATTTCGTCGGAGCTCTTGAAGATGAACAGCTCATGCCGTCGAAGTTTCTGTATATGAGCTCGCTAAGCGCACTCGGCCCAGTTGCCGAGGACGGTAGCTACAAGGCCATCGACAATACCTGTCTGCCCAAGCCCGATACCCGCTACGGCCTCTCCAAAATCAAGGCTGAGACCTATCTCGAGACACGCACTGCCCTGCCTTGGATTATTTTCCGCCCCACAGGAGTGTATGGACCTCACGAGCAGGACTATCTCATGATGATAAAGTGTATCGACAGCCACTTTGATTTCGGCGTGGGCTATAAACGCCAGATGCTGACGTTTATATACGTCGACGACCTGGTGAATGCCATGTACGATGCGCTTGAGTCGGACAAAACGGTGCACCATAAGTATATCATCAGCGAGCCGAGAGCCTACTCCCAGAAGGAATTCCGCTCGATAGTAGCCAAAGCCCTGGGGCGCAAGCTCATCGTTCCCGTCAAGCTTCCTCTGTGGGCCGTCTACGCAGTCAGCGCTGTGGCAGAGCGTATAGGAGCGCTCACTCTCAAACCGTCCACCCTCAACCGCGACAAATACCGTATCATGCGTCAGCGCAACTGGAATTGCTCCGTGGCCGACGCCGAAGCCGACTTCGGGTTTACCTGCCGTTTCCCGCTGGAGCGCGGTATCGAGGAGACCGTAAAGGCTTATAACGCAAGCAAGAAGAAATGATAAAGGCTGCAATAATCATAGCGGCACTCCCCGTCCTGGCCTATCCCGCACTGCTGAGCGCGGCCCCGGAGTCGGGTTCCGTAGAGATATTTCTGATGCTCTACCCTGTGTATGTGCTCGTAGCCACCATATGCGCATGGATATGCCGGGAACGGCGTCCGGAAATATCGTGGATTCTTGTGATAATCATGTTGCTCACCCACGCGGCCATGTGGCTGCTCGTATGTAATCCGCCGCAATGACCGAGGAAGACTATATATCGCTGCATATCAGCCCCGAACCTGCGCTGTTGCGCAAAGTGTTCAGGGAGACTCATCTCTACCGTCTATACCCCCGCATGTGCACCGACCATGTGCAGGGACGTCTGCTGGTGATGCTTACCCGCATGATTTCGCCTGCCCGCATACTTGAGCTTGGTACATTCACGGGCTACTCCACCCTCTGCTTTGCCGAGGGCATGCCCGAAGGCGCACACATCGACACCGTCGAGGTAGATGCCGAGTATGCCGACGACCTCCGCGACCTCTTCGAGGAGTCGGGTCGCGATATCACCCTGCATATCGGCGATGCAGAGGAGATTGTCCCCAAGCTTCTCGCCGAGGGCACCTACGACCTCGTGTTTATCGACGCCAACAAGCGCCGCTATCCGCAGTACTGGGCCATGCTTGCCGACGCCCTCCCCTCGGGCGCATACATCATGGCCGACAATACGTTGTGGACCGACAAAGTGCTCGACCCCACGGCAAAAGACGCCCAGACCGAAGGCATCCGTCAGTTCAACGACCTCGTTGCCCGGGACCCGCGGTTTGAAAAAGCGATAATCCCCGTTCGCGACGGCCTTACACTCATCCGCAAGATCTGACTCAGGCGAAGTTATTGCTGCCTGATAGGAATGTTGTCAGTTTTTTTGATTATTTTTGCATCAGCATATATCAATCTTTTTATCATGATAAAGCAACTACTTACAGTATTGGTGCTTGCATGCACCGCACTTGGAGCAGCGGCCTTCCGTACAGATACGGTGAAGGTTGCAACTAAAAATATGCCTTCGGCTATTGATGTGACTATTATCACTCCCGACGGAGCGGGCAAATCGTTCCCTACAGTATATCTTCTCAACGGCTACAGCGGCGACCATAAGGCTTGGGGCAGGATTCAGCCCCGTCTGGGCGAACTTGCCGATACTTACGGTATGGTAATGGTGATGCCCGACGGACGCGATACATGGTACTGGAATTCGCCCGAACAGCCCGAAATGCAGATGGAGTCCTTCTTCATCGAAGATCTTGTGCCCTATGTGGATGCTCACTATCCCACTCTGAAAGACGCTTCGAAGCGTGCCATAACCGGTCTGAGCATGGGCGGCCACGGCGCTTTCTGGCTCGGAACACGTCACCCCAATCTATTCGGCAACATCGGCAGTATGAGCGGCGGTGTGGATATCCGTCCGTTCCCCAACAACTGGAAGATGAAGCTCCGCCTCGGCGAGAAAGATAAATATCCTCAGCGCTGGGAAGAATATACTGTGGCAAATATCGTGCCTCAGATTGCAGCCAACGGTCAGAATATCACTTTTGACTGCGGCAGCGACGACTTCTTCTACACCGTGAACAATAATCTTCACAACGCTCTGCTCGAGGCTAAAGTGCCCCACGACTATACCTCACGCCCCGGAGGCCATACCTTCGCGTACTGGGCCAACTCTATTCTCTATCACCTTCTGTTCTTTAACGAAGCCTTCAACGCTCCCGCGAAATGATTCTGCGCAGTCTCGCCCTTGCCAATTTCAAGAATATCGCTGATGCGTCGCTTGAATTTTCACCTAAGATAAATTGCTTCTTGGGGGATAACGGCATGGGCAAGAGCAATCTCCTCGACGCGCTCTATTTCATGAGCCTGTGCAAAAGCTTCACGGGCGCTACCGATGCCCTGCTGATACGGCGCGGCGAGAGTTTCGCCACCCTGCGTGCGCACTATCTGCGCCGCGGTATCGACGAAGAAGTGACGTTCGGCCTGCAGCCCGGCCGTCGCAAGTCGGTGAAGCGCGGCGGCAAGCCCTATACGCGTCTTGCCGAACATATCGGAGTATTCCCGGTAGTGCTCCTCTCGCCTGCCGACATGGAGCTTACGGGCGGCGAGCCCTCGGAGCGACGTCGCTTTCTCGACCAGATAATAGCGCAGAGCGACCGCCGCTATTTCGACGCCCTTGTGCGGTATAATGCCGCCCTTGAGCAGCGCAACCGTCTGTTGAAGGACGAGAGCGACGATGCGGGGCTATACGAGGCTCTCGAGCTGCAGCTTGAGATGAACGGCGAGTACATCATCGCACGACGCCGCGAGACTACGGCAGAGCTGGAGAAGATTTTTATGCCCTACTACGCTGCCATAGCCGGTTGCGACGAGCCCGCGACGCTGAGCTACAGCACCACGGAGTATCCCGAAGGGCTGGCGGCTCATCTTGCAGCCTCTCGCACGCGCGACAGGGCTTTGCATTACACCGCGTCGGGTCCTCACCGCGACGACCTCGTGTTTGCCGTCGACGGACTGCCCGTGAGGCGTACGGCCTCGCAGGGACAGACCAAGACCTTCACTACCGCCCTCCGCTTCGCCCAGTACGAGCTGCTGCGCACCAATCTCGGACTTAAACCGCTCCTGCTGCTCGACGATATCTTCGACAAACTTGATGCAGGCCGTGTGAGCCGCATCATGTCTATAGTAGCCACCGCCGATACTTTCGGCCAGATTTTCATAACCGATACCAACCGCCGACACCTCGACGAGATTGTTGCCGACATACCCGCATCGGCCGACAATTACCGTATGTGGCACGTCGAGCGTGGTGCGTTTACGGAGATTGACGTATGAAACGATGTGAGCCGCTGATTATTGGAGAGGTCATCGACCGTATGATTGATGCCACAGGTATGCGCGGCTACCTCGACCGCCACACTGCCGAGGCGATGTGGCCGAAAGTTGTAGGAGCATCGATAGCCGGCTATACAGGCCGACTCTATGTGAAAGACCGCACTCTGCACGCATATATCACCTCGGCACCTCTCAAGGAGGAACTAGGCTACGCCCGCGAGACTCTCACAGAGAAGATAAACCAGGCCGTAGGCAAGGACGTAATTGATGATATAATACTACATTAGGCAATGAAACACGATATACCTCAACCGACTTTTGAATTCCGCCACCGCGTGGCGCTTCAGATTCGCTTCAACGATATAGACCTTTTCGGACACCTCAACAACTCCGTGTACGTGCAGTTTCTCGACATGGGCAAACTTGCCTACTTCAAGCAGTTTATGGGCGGAGGTTTCGAGCACGAGCCCACTGTGCCCGTAGTTGCCAACCTCAACGTTACTTTTCACGCCCCCACGCTTATCGACGAAGAACTGAGTGTGCTCACCGGCGTAGCCTCGATTTCGACAAGCTCGCTGATTCTCGAGCAGCGCATCGTCAACAGCAAAGGAGCCGTGAAGTGCACGGCAACTACCGTAATGGTCAACATTGACCGCCGCACCGGACAGTCGGCTCCCGTATCGGATATCTGGCGCAGCGCTCTTGCCGAATTTGAGGGCCGGGAGCTGTGAGGATGCCCGTAAAAAGTGGGTTTCTCAAAAAAATTACATAAAAAAGGGCAAAAAGGGTTGTATTAAGATATTTTTTATTATTTTTGGGGCGGAAAAGCAGCAATTGCCTTTTCCGCTAACCTTTTAACCACTTAGCTATGGACATGCTTGATCCCTCCAAGGCTGCTGCAGAGGCACCGGGAGCTCAGAACCTTACCGATGTGTCGGGCGCCGTTTCCGACACAGAATCTACTCAAACGGCCGCTACTGCAGATGCCACTCCGGCGCTCGAAGTCGAGAACCTTATGGCAGAGGCCGAACTTGAAGACCGTGAAAACACTGAAGAAGCTGAAGAGGCTCTCACCCCCGAGGCTCTCGTAGAAGCCGCTAAGGCCCTGCTTGACAAGGAGCCGGCCGAACTCTCCAACGACGAGATTCGCCGCCTGCGCCAGCAGTTCAGCATGCTCCATAAAGCATCGGTTAGTGCCGAAGAACCCGCCGAAGGTGAAGAACCGCAGGCAAAGGAAATCCCCTTCGCTGCCGAATTCGAGGCCGCTATCGAGGCTCTCAAGGCCCGCAAGGCCGCCTATCAGGCCGAGCTCGAAGCTCTACGCGCCGCCAATCTCGAGCGTAAGAACGCTATCATCGCCGAGATACTCGCTCTGGCCGACGATACCGACAATGTAAACCGCACTTTCCCCCGCTACCGCGAGCTCCAGGATGAGTTCAACGCCGTGGGCGAAGTCGACCCCACCGAGGAAACCGCCGTATGGAAGCGTTTCCAGGACGCACGCGAGAAATATTCAGATAATCTCAAGATAAACAAGGAGCTGCGCGACTACGATTTCAAGAAGAATCTCGAAGAAAAGCAGACTCTCCTTGCCGACGCCCGCGCTCTCGCTCAGGAAGAAGATATCATCGCGGCATACCGCCGTCTGCAGGAACTGCACAACAACTGGCGCCGCATCGGCCCGGTTGCAAAGGAACTCCGCGACGAAATCTGGAATGCTTTCCGCGAAGCTTCGGCTGAAGTGAACAAGCGCTATCAGGCTTTCTTTGAAGCCCGTAAAGCTCGCGAGGCTGAGAATGAAGCTGCCAAGACCGAACTCTGCGACCGCATCGAGGCTATCGACACCGAAAGCCTCAAGTCGTTCGGCGCTTGGGAAGAAGCTACCGGCAAAATCAAAGAACTCCAGGAAGAATGGCGCAAGCTCGGTTTCGCTACCAAGAAGATGAACCGCCAGCTCTTTGCCCGTTTCCGCGCAAGCTGCGACGCTTTCTTCGCCGCCAAAGCCGCCTACTTCCGCAATACCCGCGAGGAACTCAACAACAATCTCGCCCGCAAGCAGGCTCTTGCCGCTGAGGCCGAATCGCTCAAAGACAGCACAGAATGGCGCACCGCCACCGAGCGCTTCGTGGCCATGCAGAAAGAGTGGAAGACTATCGGCGCGATCCCCAAAAAATACAGCGACGAGCTCTGGAAACGCTTCACCACAGCCTGCGACGCCTTCTTCGACAATAAGAAAAAAGCCGGCTCAGGCACTCGCCAGACAGAGGCTTCCAACCTCCGAGCAAAGCGCGAAATCGTAGGTCTGCTCTCCGCCCTCACCGCCGAAGGCGTTGAGAAAGACAAGGCTATTGCCGAACTCCGCTCCCTCCAGGACCGCTGGAAAGAGATAGGTCATGTGCCTTTCCGCGAGAAAGACAAACTCTACGAGGCCTACCGTGCCGCTGTAGATGCCGTGCGCGACCACTTCGCTCTTGCCGAGTCGCGAGCACGCCGCGAACGCTTCGAGGCCTCTGTTGCCAAGATTGGCGGCGACGGCGACAAGCTCTTCCGCGAACGCGAGAAGCTTGTCCGCGCTCTCGAAAACCGCCGCAACGACCTCCGCACCTACGAGAACAACCTCGGCTTCCTCTCTGCAAAGTCGAAGTCGGGAGGTTCGCTTCTCCACGACCTCGAGCGCCGCATAGAGCGTCTTAAAGCCGACATCGCAGAGCTTGAAGAGAAGATAGCTCTTATCGACTCCAAAGCTTGATACGACCCGATAAAAGTGCCGGGACTGCCGATGCCCCCACGCACGGCAGCACCCGGCATTATCTTAACAACCATCAATCCCTCTCCACCACGAACCGCTCCCCTCAATCCTAATACCTCAGATGACCAATACCCCACGACCCGGCCACGGACATTACCTGAGAGCAATATTCATAGCCGGCGATCTTGCCATTATAAACCTCGTTTTCGGACTGACGCTGCTGATTTTCCACAGAGAAGCGCCTATGGACTCTCGTACCATGCGCGAGCTATGGCTGCTTGTGAACGTCTGCTACATCCCTGCCCTTGTGTGGACCCGCATGTCGCACGAGCGGCGCGCCATACGCATGGAGTATGTGATGCGCACGGTCTTCCTCATAGTCACTACCCACGCCCTCTTCTTCCTCGCCCTGCTCAGCTTCCTGCATATCCCCGACCTTGCCGGGCGCCTCTACCTCTCCTTCTACGGAATGATGCTGGCGGCAGTCTTTCTCTTCCACACGCTCACGTTCTACAAGGTAAAAGAATACCGCCGTAAAGGCTTCAACTTTGCCCGCGTGGTGATAGTGGGCACAGGCCCCACGGCAGAGCGTCTCTACGAGTGTATGAAGCGCGATGCCGGCTACGGCTACAGGGTGCTCGGCTTCTTCGACGACAATCCTGCCGAAGACTTCCGAGAAAGCGAAGTGCTACCCGTCGGCGACCTCGAGCAGTTTGTGATTCAGAACGGCGTACGCCAGATATTCTACACCCTTTCGGGCCACAGCTCGTCGCTGCAGCGTGTCATCAAAATCGCCGACGACCACGTTGTCGACTTCTACTACGTACCCCAGATACCGCGCACGCTGAGCCGCCGCTTCGAGCTGCACAATATCGGTTCGACGCCCGTGCTCTCGCTGCGCCGCAATCCGCTCAAGAGCGTGATAAACAGAGCCGTCAAGCGCTCGTTCGACTTCGTCCTGTCGTCGGTTTTCCTGCTCTTCTATCCCCTCATATACATCCCCGTTGCCATAGGTATCAAGATATCGTCGCCCGGCCCGGTGTACTTCAAGCAGGAGCGCACGGGCTATCTCGGCCGCTCCTTCACGTGCTACAAATTCCGCACAATGCGTGTCAACGCCGGCAGCGACCGCCAGCAAGCTACGGCCAACGACCCTCGCAAGACAAAGCTCGGCGACTTCCTGCGCCGTACCTCGCTCGACGAGCTCCCGCAGTTTATCAACGTGTGGCGTGGCGATATGTCGATAGTAGGTCCGCGCCCCCATATGCTCAAGCACACAGAAGATTACACCCGCCTTGTAGACCGCTACATGGTGCGCCACGCCGTTAAACCCGGCATAACAGGCTGGGCACAGGTAAACGGCTACCGAGGCATCACCGACGAGCTCTGGAAAATGGAGCGCCGCGTAGAGCACGATGTATGGTATATTGAGAACTGGTCGTTCCTGCTTGACATCAAGATAATGTTCCGCACCGTAATCAACGCCCTCGGAGGCGAAGAAAACGCATTCTGAGATGCTGACCATATACAAAGCATCGGCAGGGTCGGGCAAGACGTTCACCCTTGCCTACGAATTCATCAAAGCGCTACTCGGCGTGAAAGAACCGGGTGCCGACAAGTATCATCTGAATTCCGACAAATACACTCCCGGCGGACACCGTCAGGCCGACCGTCACCGCAGTATAATGGCGCTGACCTTCACCAATGCGGCCACCGAGGAGATGAAGACGCGAATACTGCGCGAACTCGCCGCACTGGCCAAGGAGCAGCAAGAACCGTCGCTCTACGCCACGTGGCTCACCGCCGAATTCGGCTGCACGGCCGAAGAACTCCGCGAGAGTGCCGGACGGACCCTGGCCGAAGTGCTCTACGACTACGGCAACTTCAACGTCAGCACTATCGACTCCTTCTTCCAGAGCGTCCTCAGGGCTTTCTCGCGCGAAGTCGACCACCAGGGCGACTATGAGCTTTCGCTCGACACGCATCTCACTGTGCGCCAGAGCATATCGCTGATGCTCGACGAACTCAACTACGACCGTCCCGCCAACGCCGACCGCCTCTACTCGTGGATACACACCTACGCCTTCGACAAGATGACCAGCGGCAAGGGATACAACTTTTTCCACCGCGACGGCGCAATCCTCAACTCCCTCACCAGAGAGGTATCAGACTCGCTCACAGAGGCTTTTTCGCGTAACTCAGTCAGCCTCAGGGAATATCTCGCCGACCCCGCGCGCCTCAACGCATTCGACGCCGAGCTGAAACAACGTGCGGCGGCAGCCCTCGCTCCCGCTGTCAAGGCAGCGCAGCACTTCGAGCAACTCGCCCGCGAAGGAGGATTCCCCCACACGCTGTTCAACAAGACCATAATCTCGCGACTCGAGAACGTACTCGCCGGTAAAGCCCCCGGCGACGTGTCCGGCGACACCATAAGGAAGGCTGCCTCGGGCGAAAAAGCACCCGCATCGCTCGCCGTGGCCAAGAATCTCAAGGAGGCGAAAATCTCGAAAGACGCCGTACTGCCCTGCTGTGAGGCCCTTGCCACGTTCTGCAGCTGTGTGTTGGAGGGCGACCGCGAAAGCCGCTTCTACTCTGCTCTATCCGACTCCCTCGGTTTCCTCGACTTCTTCGGCATGGCGCTCGCTAAGCTGGAAGAATATCTGCGCGACACCAATACCGTGCTCATATCCGACACCGGAGAGCTGCTTATGCGCATAATCTCCGATGCCGAAACGCCCTTTATCTACGAGCGTCTGGGCATGAAGCTCACCAATATCCTCATCGACGAATTTCAGGATACTTCGCGCCTGCAGTGGCACAATCTGCGCCCGCTGGTGCGCAACTGTATCGCCGAGGGTCACGACAACCTGATAATCGGCGACGAGAAACAGGCTATATACCGTTTTCGTGACTCTGACAGCGAGCTTCTGGGTCATGAGGTACAATATAACGATTTCCCCCGCGACAGCGTCATAAGGGGCTTTAAAGCGGCCGACAACACCAATCATCGCAGTGCCGGAGGTGTGGTGCGCTTCAACAATACCCTTTTTGCCCGTCTGGCGGCAAATCTCGGAGCCTCGAGCTACGGAAATGTGGTGCAGACCCCGAGCGACAAATACAAGGACGTGCCGGCCTATGTCCGCCTGCAGTTCTTCACCGATAAAAGTCCCGCTCCCGAGACCGAGGAGCTCCTCGAACGCATGGCGCAGGACATCCTCCGCCAGCATGCCTCGGGATACGCATGGGCCGACATTCTGATACTCACGCGATACGTCAGAGAAGCCACCTCCGTGGTGGAATTTCTCACCAAGCGGCATCCCGAAATCAAGGTGCTCTCCTCGGAGGCTCTCCTGCTGTCCAATTCGGCGGCGGTGCGTACCATAATAAGTATGCTCAAACTCATCGAGCGCTCCTACTCAGGCCGCAAAGAGGCCGACGGAAACAGGCATGTGTATGCCTCCAAGAGCGATATCGAGATGATGATAACGCGCTTCAACTATTTCCGCGCCGAAGATTACACCACCGAAGATGCGCTCAGGCTGGCTCTCGACACCGACCGTGGCGAGACGAGCGGTCTCGACAAGGAAATCATGGAGATACGCGCCGAGAATCCCGCCAATCTCGTGGCCTTGATAGAAGCCGTTATAGCACACAAGATTGCACCCTCGCGGCGCAAGTCGGAGTACGCCTACATAGCTGCTCTGCAAGACCTTGCCGTAAAACATACCGAGAGCCCCGACCCCTCGCTCGCTGCCTTCCTGAAGGCTTACGATGCCAATAGCGACAAATGGGCGATAAAGGCATCGGCGCAGATCGACGCTGTGGAGATTATGACAATCCACAAGTCGAAAGGTCTCGAGCGCGACTGCGTGCACATACCCTTCGGCGACTGGGACCTCAACCACCGCGACATGAGCATGTGGCTCGATACCTCGGTCCTTACGGGATTTGATGAAGACATAGTGCCTCCGCTGCTCAAGGTCAAAGTGAGCGTGAGCGGCAACGGCACATCCAAGTCGGTGCTCTGCGACAGCTCTGTATCGCCCTTTGCAGGCACTATCAACCGCGACATACTGCTTGAGACTTTCGACAGCCTCAACCTTGCCTACGTGGCCTTTACACGCGCTGCGCGCGAGCTTACGGTCTACAGCACCACAGAGAAACTCGGACGCGCCGTAATGGACGCCGTGATGATGCAGGCCGACGGCGAAGAACTTGCCGACAGCTCGCGCTGCGACCCCGCCGCGCACTTCGACAAGGCCACATATACGCTCACCATGGGCGAGCCTACGAAAAAACTCAACGGCAAGGACAAGAACCTGCCTATGGTAGAGAGCGAAGCATATCCCGTGACATTTCGCACCGACACCCGACAACTAATTTCGGTTGACGACGCCCTGGCCACACACCTCGATATCGGCGGCGAGGAAGACAAGGAAATTGTCGACGGCTCTGGCCGCCGCTCGCCCGGGACCCGCTTTGCAGCGGCTGAGCGAGGCAATCATCTGCACGCCATTCTTGCCGATGTGCGTACCAGGGCCGACCTCCCGCGAGCTGTGGAGAGATACGCCTCGCGTGCCGGACTCGATGCTGCTACGGCGGCTGAATACCTTGAGCTGTTGAGAAATAGCCTTGAGGCCGGAGGCGATACCGTCGCCGCATGGTTCGACGGCTCCTGCCGCATCTATGCCGAACGCTCGATATACGATGCCGAAACCGATAGCGATACGGATACTTTCCGCCCCGACCGCATAGTTGTGGCGCCCGACGGAAGCACGACGGTGGTCGACTATAAATTTACTTTCGAGCCCCGCCCCACGCACTTCCACCAGTTGGAGCACTATCTATCACTGCTGTCGCGCCTCGGGCACAAGGTGAAAAGAGGCTACCTCTGGTACCCCCTCCTGCGTAAAGTGATAACCATTGAGAATAAGACAATTCCCATGCCCGACAAGCTATGAAGAAGCTGATTTTCCTATTATTAGGCGCCTTGATGCTCACCTATGCCCTCCGTGCCGAAAAGATATCGTACGACGGCTGGACTCTGACGTGGGAAGATGAGTTCGACGGGCCCGACCTCGACACCTCGGTATGGCGCAAATGCGTACGCGCCACTCCCGACTGGGCCAACACCATGAGCGAAGACTCCACGCTGTACGTGTTCCGCGACGGCACCCTCGTGCTGCGCGGAGTGCAGAATACCGATACGGCCTCCGATCCGTCGCCCTGGCTCACGGGAGGAATATTTACCCGCGGCAAGAAGGCTTTCGCCCCCGGCAGATTCGAGGTCCGTGCCCGTCTGCATGCCGCCCGAGGAGCGTGGCCTGCAATATGGCTCATGCCCTTCCACAAGGTGACATGGCCCGCAGGCGGCGAGATAGACATCATGGAGCGCCTCAACTACGACAGTAAGGTGCACCAGAGCGTACACTCACCTTACACCCTGCACGATAAGAACACCACCGACCCGAAATCAACCCTGACGTCGCCTATAGACACCGCCGGCTGGAATATCTACGGAGTGGACATCCTGCCCGACAAACTTGTATTCCACATCAACGGCGAGGTGACACTCGAATATCCGCGTATTGAAGGCGATACCGCCGACCGTCAATTCCCCTTCTACAGAGAGCAATACCTCCTCATCGACATGCAGCTCGCAGGCAAATGGGTGGGCGATGTCGACCCCGCCGACCTACCCGTGGAAATGGAAGTGGACTGGGCACGACATTATTTATTAGATGAATTATTCGGCGACTGATCGCCTGATTATGCCGCAAAGGTAGGATGCATGTGGTGGGATGTGTGGGTACATGTCGCGCGGCGGGGAAATACTCCTATGCTCTTGTGGCGTTGACTCAGCCATGAATCGGCGTCCTGAACGGACGCCAACCGTAGAGGGAGGCCTTTCCGGGCACATTCCTCCGCTTCGCTACGGCATGTACCCGGAAATCTAGGACCTGTGCAATAGCTGAAGTGTTAAAAATACATTTTTATTTGAGTTTCCGTTTTAACATTTGGGATTACC
>JAAVFI010000069.1 GCA_014800815.1 Bacteroidales bacterium
TACCACAGCTGTGCGGGCACTCGCAATCCCGACTTCCCGCCCTGCGTAGAGCGTGACATCTCTATCAGCGCATACCGCGAATACCGAAGAAAGGCCATGGAAGACCTGCCTGCGAAGGCCGCTCCCATGACCACTGTTTTCCTCATCCCCGTCTCTTCGCCTCAGAAGCCGCCACCCAAGGTAATAGATTCGGGCCCGACTATGGAGGGTCTGGACTTCTACACCTTAGCGGCAGCTGCCCCGCACCCGATGAGCCTCACGGCTCATACCTCGCAGCGAAGAGGAAATTGACATGTTGATATATAAGCCTCAGCCCCTCCCGCAAAAAGGGACAAAAAAAGAGGCGGCCTGTACAGGCCGCCTCGCGGGGTATTTGGGGTTAGGGTTAGCGGATGTATACCTTGGTGGTGTTAGAGCCCTGACGGCGAATATAGAGGCCGTTTTCGGGGTTTTCTACGCGGATGCCCTGGAGGTTGAAGTATTCAACGGGGGCGTTGGCGTCAGCTTCTACAGTTGCGGCACCTGTAGTGGGGTTCTCCTTAGCCTCACTGATAGCGAACGTGGGAGTGAAGCCCGAGAAGTCGGCCGTGAGGTCGTAGTAGCGGCCGCGTGTTTCGGCGGTGGCAGGAGTGATATCACCATTGATTTCGCTGGTGTGGAGGCGGGTTGCAGTACCGTCGCCGTTGGGGATGAATACGTGACCCTCACTGTCGCTCCAGTATTCCTGAGCTACCGTAGCGGCAGCATCGGTTGTATCGGCTTTGCGGCGGATACGTTCGGTGGTGCTTTCGTTAGGATCGGCCTTGGGGAAAGTGGCGAAGAGATAGTGCTGACCGCCCTCTTCGTGTCCGATCATGATGTCGGTGAGGGTGAAGATGTCGCCGTTGCGTTCCATTTCGATAGAGCGTTCCCAACGAGCATCATAGAAGTCGCCGTGGAGATAGAGATTCTCGGGAGCGGCTACATAGTCTTCGTCGATGAGGCGGTAGAGGCTTACTCTTTCGTAATTTGAATGAGTCGCATTCGTTGAAGCATAGTGGCGGAACATTGGTGAACTTGTATTGAAGAGAATTTGACTTGTAGTTCCTATGTTTCTTATTTGAGCCCAAGATCCATCGAAATCAAATTCAAATTTGGCAGCAGTGTTCACATTTGTTGTTTTGTTAAGCGAAGTGCCGGAAACAGTGAAATATGCATCATCGATTGCACCGTGGATTGTATATCCATTTCCGAACTCGGTTATAGTAAGGATATTGAGACCACAGTTCTCTTCAGGAGTAATGATAGTTTTATCAGCGCTGTAGCTGAAACCGCTTTCTACAGGTGCATATTGATTTTTATCTTTATAGGCTCCGAGTCCGTGTCCTTTTTCTGAGACAATGATGTACTTAGCACCGGACTTGAGTTCGGCGATAGAAGTTATGAGTTTGTAGCGGTCTGCTTCCTTGATAGTGAAGCTGTATTCGGCAGTTTCGCCATGAACGCCGTCGCCATTGATACCGTATGCAGCGATAGTGCAAGCCTCTGAGACGATGATAGCTGTTTCTGCATTGTATTCCTTCTCTGCGCCGCCGTTGACAGCGTACATGATTGTTGCGGCATTTTCACAAGAGAGGAAGATAGGAGTACCCTCGTATACTTCGCCACCTTCGATGCTGAATTCTACAGCACCACATTCGGCAGCTGCTTCGCGGACGAAAGTATAGGTTGCTACAGGCATTTCTTCGCCTTCTGCAGGTGTGTAGTCGTCTGCGGGAACGGCTTCTACGGTTACTTCGAGAGTCTTGGCGTCACCGAAGTTTACTTCATATTTGTAGGGGTTCTCGACAGTTTCACCGTTGATTTTGAGTGCACCGGCATTCTTTGATTCGAATGTAACTACGGTACCGTTTGCTACGGTCTGTTCAGCCTCGATAGCTTCGCCGTCGATAGTAGCGGTGATAGCTTCGGGAGCAGCTGCAACAGCCTCAACCTTCTTGTAGAGCTGAACAGCCTGCTGGGTGCTTTTATAACATGAAAAGATTGTGCTGCTACTGTTGTATTGAAGCACTCGACTATCTGTATTAAATTTGATAGTTGAGTTATTGCCGCTTACTGTTATGGTTACTTTACCAGCTGTGGAATTTTTAGAAGATTGGGCTTTAAGGTAATTAGAGCCTGAAGTTGCATAGAGATATCCAGACTGGGTATTGAGATAGTAGGGGTAAGATGCATCGCCTGAGGCCTCGAGGATGATACGTGCAACTTTTGCATCTTCTGCGAGTGTTATTGAACCGTCGGAATTCTTAGTGATTTCGGTAGTCTTGCAGTTGTTGCCTGACACGTAAGGAGCCATAGCTTTTGTACCGTTGACCACGATATACTCAGCTCCCTCTTCGATCTGGTCGTTAGAGGTCACGAGCTCGTAGTCCTGCGCCCATGCGGCGGCTGTGCCTAAAGTTAGGCATAGGAATAGAGAAAGTAAAATTTTTTTCATAAAAATGAGAACAAGAAAATGTAGAAAATGAATCAAGAGAAGGCCGCGCTATTGCAGCAGGGGAGAGGATAGTGAGAGCATAGAATATTCAGCGCGTGAAGCCCTCCTCGGGCCATGCACTTTTCGTGGCGCAAAGTTACATAAAAAAACTATCGCACACAAAAAATTATCAATATGCTTTACATAAAAAAGAAGTGGGCAGGTCCAACCTGCCCACTTCCATATTAAGGATTATCGGTGTTTAGCGGATGATGTAGACTTTGGTTGTAGATGAACCCTGGCGGCGGATGTAGTAGCCGGTTTCGGGGTTCTCTACGCGGATACCCTGGAGGTTGAAGTATTCAACGGGTGCGTCTGAGTTGTCTGCGTCAATTTCGTCAACGCCGGTGGTGATGCCGGATTTCTCAACAGTAAAGACAGGTGAGAAGGGATTGCTGAAGTCCGCGGTGATATCGTGGCGGGCATTACGCAGGATAGCATCTGCGGGCTTGATCTGTGAATCTTCTGTAAGGTCGCCTACGGTGTAAGTTTTAGCGGTACCGTCGGCCTGAGGTACATAGATCTTGTCGGTTGCGGTTGCCTGCGACTTTTCATCAGACCAAACCTTGGAGGGTACGGCGGTAGTCAGTACCGTAACGGCTTTGCGACGCACGCTGTATATATTATCGTCTTCAGTGGTTGAGCCGAAGGGATCTTCTACATCGCCATAAGGGAAGGTAGCAAGGATATACTGGTGACCACGACCGTAGGTGGCGATACGGATCTCGCGGGCGGTAAATACATCGCCGTTGCGTTCCATCTCGATTGAGCGTTCCCATTCACCGTCGTAGAAGCAACCGTGGATATAAAGTGCCTCGGGGGCTGCTGCGGTCTCGTCGAGGACGCGGTAGAGCGAGAACTGCTGATAACCTGCTCTGTAGCCGTTGAGGAAGCGGAATACTGCGGGATTTACAAGTGTATTGTAGTAGAGAATGTTAGCGCCGTTGGATATATCTACAGTGCCGTCAGCCTTGAAAGCGAGGGTGAATGTGGTTGCATTTGCTTCGGCAGCGCCACTGTTGAGATTGTTGCTTGAAGTGTTGGAGAACATATAGCCCGAAGTAGTGCTGTCCATGATTTTGAAGCCATTGTCGGCGGCCTTGAAGGTAAGCACGTTGATATCGGCATTGTCGCGTATCGAAGCCATAGAATTATCTTCGCTGAGTTCGATACCCTCGGTAGCTGCGCTGAATACTTTTGCATTAAGATCGTAGCTGCCGATTCCGACTCCATAGGTAGTTACTAAGATATATTTACCTTCGGGAGCTATTTCGTTAACAGAATTGATGCGCTTGTAGACAACAGGCTCTTTGAGAGTGAAGAGGCCAGAAGTTGAGTGTGTACCGGCTGCGTCGTCGATATTTACACCCCATGCTTCGATAGTACCGCCGGTAGTGAAAGGTATGCCGGCTTCGGGGTCGTAGGTCTGTGCTTCACCGCCGTTGATTGAGTACATAATGCGGAGAGCGTTTTCATCGCAAGAGAGTTTGATAGTAACGTCACCTGCATAGAATGCGCCGCCGTTGGGCTCGAAAGTTACAGCGCCGCTAAGGGGTGCATCTTCTTTGGCAAGGGTTACAGAAGCCTTTTCTCCGGCAATACCGTCGGCATTGATACCCCATGCAGTGAGAGTGCAAGCCTTTTCGAATATGATGCCGTTCTCAAAGTCATAGTCAAGACCTTCTGCGGGTTCGTTGTCGATCTGGTACTTGATTGTCACTGCAGCTTCGCAAGTGAGTGTAATCTTTGTACCCTTTATAAGAGCGGATTCGTCGGTGAGAACTTCTTCACCGTTCATGAAAGCTACTGTACCGCAGTTGTCAGCGTTGCCGCGATAGTAAGTTTCGGTAGTTTCTTCACCCTTCTTGCCGTCAAGGTTGATACCGTATGCCTTGATAGTCCATGCGGCATCCTGACGTTCTGCATCGAAAGTAACGGGCTCGGTGTATTCGGTTTCTTCACCATTGTTGATCGAATACATTATCTTAACTGCATTCTCACATTCGATAGCAATCTTTGTACCGAAGTCAAGAAGGTTCTTGCCTTCTACTACTTTGACTTCATTTGCGGGGATGAATTTGGGTTCACCGCAGAGCTCGGCAGCCTTACGGGTGATAGTGTAGTCAGCGCGGATGTTCTGGTTGTGAACGTGTGCGGTGATTTCAACAGTCTTGGCAGTTTGATCGTCGCCTTCCCAAGTAGCGGTATACTCATAGGGAGTTGCCTGCTTTTCACCGTTAACCATAAGGTAGTCGGCACCTTCAGAAGCAAAGGTAATAACAGATCCGGTGAGAACTTCTGCGCTATAACCTGTGAGTTGTTCGCCTTCAATAGTTGCAGTGATGTCCTCGGGTGTCTTGATCAGACGATAGATAGAAATATCCGAGGTATAGAGCATTGATGTTGAAGCATTTCGGAATGCCTGTGTATCACCACCCTGATATTTTATCTTACGGGCTCCTGTAGAGATTGAAGCAATACCATTGTTAATGGTGATTGTGTAATCAGTCGGAGTATTGAAACCGGGTTCAAGCATAGAGATGCGGAAGTCTGCATCAGATGCGTTGAAGAACTTGGATTTATCGGCACTGTAGAGGTTGTATTTACCTTCTTCAGTCTTCTGGAATGTGAACCGATAGATGTTTGAACCTGCCTTTACATTGATGTAATTATTTTCTTCGTCACGCACGAATTGTGTGGTACCGGGGATATTTGTACCGCTGAGGTTACCACCGATAGCATAGCCGGCTGCCGAAACAATTACATATTCAGAACCGTCCTGAATGTGGTCGGTAGAGGTTACGAGGTCGTAGTGTGTAAATTCGAGGGGAGCGAAGGTGAATGTTACGGTTTCGCCCGCAACACCGTCTTCATTGACACCGCGAGCAGAGATTGAAGTATACTCTTTATTATATTTGATAGGCTCGGTATACTCGGTATAGTCGCCACCATTGATAGAGTATTCAATCTTCACGGCGTTTTCGTCGCAATTGAGCTCGATGAGGTCGCCGGGATAGAGGTCGGTAACACCACTGCCGGAGAGTGTTTTACCATCGGCTGTGAATGTTACAAGACCGCTTTTTGTAAAGGGAATATATTGATATTTCCATTCGTTAGCGTTGGCTGCAGAACCTTCTCCGTCACCGTTGATACCATAAGCCCAGACAGTAATCTCATTGTTTACAAGAGTAAGGTCAAGGGTGAAAGGTCCGGTATATTCGGTGTAAGTCTTGCCTCCGTCGATAGAGTACATGATAGTAACTGCGTTTTCGCAGGAGAGTGAGATTTCAACACCCTTTGCGATAGCATCTACTTCAGGATTGAAAACTACCTTACCGCACTCAGGAGCGGGAGCATGACCGAATGTGTAGGTGGCTGTGGGCATTTCTGCGTCGCCGAGGTAGTCTGTATCGCGGATGGCAGTTACGCTGATTGAGTAGTTCTGATCTTTTGCAGGTTTGCCGGTGTAATCAGGGTGATTTACTGCGTAGTTATAGGGGTTGGACACAGTCTTACCGTCAACAAGAAGGCCGCCGGCATTTTCAGAATAGAGAGTTACGATAGTACCGTTGGCGAGCCCGTTATAGTGGTCCGAGCCGGATTCGATGGCTTCGCCGTTGACTGTAGCGGTAATAGCTGAGGGGGCGGCTGCCTCGAAGCGGGGGAATGAGAATGTAGCAGAGTTGAATATCTCGCCTTCAGCGGTAGGATAGTTTGCTTCGGGGAGGGCGTTAAGTGTAACTGCTGTGGTGGTGGAGTTGCCGTCGAAAGAAACAGTATAGATATAGGGGTTGTCAACAGTTTCATCGTTTACTACAAAGCCACGGGAGCGGTCGGCAGTAAAGGTTACTTTGGTGCCGCTTCTGAGAGGCTCGTTGGCATAATCGGCGCCTTCTACACTTGCTTTGATAGTACCCGGACCCATACGCTTGTAGAGACGGGGATAAACATTTGTGGAGGCAGGAACCTTGGTAATAAATGAAGTACCGTCCAGACAGATTTCCTGGGTACTGCCATTCTTAGTACCTTCGCCGTTGAAGAGTACAATCGCGGAGTTGCCGGAGATTGAAATATTCACGGCAAAACCGAAACTGGCATCATTGGCTTTAAGGTAGGTGATACCACGAAGGTGGTTGCTGCCGGGCTTTTCATAGAGGAAATATTCATTCGGCTGCTGCTCACTCTTCAACACCTTGAGGATATATGGAAACTCAGCTGTGTTAGTAAGGGTGTTAGGAGCATTTTGTACGACAACGTGGGCTACGTTGGCTCCAGATGCTACGGTGATAGTGCCGTCGCTGTTCAGGGTTACAATTTCCGAGCCGGTCTTTGTAGAGGCCGTTGCGTCTTTCGTACCATAGAGAACTGCATGCGGGCTCATGGCTCGTTCTTCACCTTTTACAGTAGCCACCAGGATGTACTCATTCCCGACGGTAATCTGCGACGCATCGGTTACGAGCTCATAGTCCTGGGCATAGCCGACAATGGAGCCGATGCTAAGGCAGAGGAATAGAGATAGTAAGAAATTTTTCATAAAATGATAAAAAGAAATGTAGATAAAGAATTTAATTTACTTAAGACTTGGTTAGAGGCATTTCAGCCGAGATAATAATTGTGTGACGCCCGAATACGCCTGAGAAGAGTGGTTAATTGGTTAATTACATGGTTGCTGTGAGCCATTCGGAAGCCTTTGCACCTATTCGTGCCGCAAAGTTAGCAAAAAAACTATCATGGGCAAAAAATTTAACTATTAAAGTTACTATTTTAATACAAAATATCCTCCTTTTGTCGAAGCAGTCGAAATTAATCCGTAACTTTGTGGCTATGAAAGCAAATATGGATAGCAAAATATTACCCGTAGTGTTGTGCGTTGCGGTGATAGCGTCCGTCAGCTACATCTTCCCTTCGGATAGTGTGGTTCAGGTGCTTATGCTGTCGACGGCCACATGGTTTGTGACTTGGAATTTGTATCGAAGGATTGCTCCGGCAGAGCGTGCCGGGGGGGTGTCGCTGCTGATATTCTGGGTGCTGCTCTGTGTGGGATGTGTGCTCAATTCCTGGTGGTTTACAACTGCTCAGGGAGCTACTTCCGAGAATCCCGTGTTTATAAATAATGACGCGTGGCTCGCATGGGAGCAGATGAAGGCCGTGCTCTCGGGCGGCGAAGACCTCGGCCTGCCCGCACGGCGCGGCTATGGCTATCTGCTTGCGTGGCTGTCGTGGGGCGGTTCGCCTACGCTCCTGCCGCTCCTCTGGCTCAACTCCCTTGCTATACTTATTGCTATAGTGCTCACGGGTGCTTCGGCATCGCGTATGGCGGCCACTCGGTCGGCGAGGGTGTGCACGCTCGCTATGATATGTACGGGCGGAGTTTGCTATTTCCTCGCCTCGGGCACTATACTTATCAAGGATGCTTTCTCGTGTCTGATAATGGCGATGGCCCTCTATGCTTTCTATGGAGCACGCCGATGCCTGACGCGGTGGATTCTGCTGTCGGTGGCTATGCTGCTGGCAGTGCCTGTCCGCAGTCATCTCTTGGTGTTCATAGCTATTGCGGGAGTGTGCAGCCTTGCCGAAAATTGGCGCTCAAAGGTGGCTCTGGCGGCCTGGGCGGTGATTGTGGGAGGTGCTTTGTATATGTTAGTGCGCAGTGCTGTGGGCGATATGCCGGTGGCAGCAGACGGTACTACCAATCTGGTGCTTCAAGGGGGTAATGCACGCCTGAACGCCTACAATATAGTGGCCGGCGAATATGACTCTGTCAACGGCACTACGGCGTGGTATCATATCGTGCGCCTGCCTTTCTCTGTAGCGGTACAATTCCTCACGCCCCTGCCTAAGGAGTTTGCCCGGGATACTATCTTTGGCCCGACTCTTTTCTGGTCACATATCAGCTATCCGTGGTATGCCTTGGGCGGAATACTCCTGTATGTTCTCTTTTTCAGATTGCGGCAAGCCCCGCGTATGGTGTCGGCCGCAATGATATTTGCCGTAACGGCTACAGTGATGACGGCCTATGCCACGGGCGGAACGATATCGCGGTATTGTCTGCCCTGGTTGCCGTTCTTCGCCCCCGCGGCGGCATGGTTCCTGTCGACGGACGGTTGGCGCAGCCGATCGTTCAAGTACTGGGCGGTGTGCTATGTGATAGGTATTGCTGCGGCTATCGCAGTCGTTTTCTATTTTATTGATACATACTCGCCGGGAGGCTGGGAGGCTGCGTGATGAAGATAAGTATCATAACGGCCACGATGAATGATGGCGATGCGCTGCGTCGGGCTGTGGATTCGGTATGTGGTCAGTTGCTCCCTCCCGGGGTGGAGGTGGAGCATATCGTTGTAAACGGTGGCTCAAGAAGTGCTTCGGTCGATTATGCTGCTTCCACGGGGGCTCGAGTGATAGAGACTGAACCCAAGGGGGTGTATAATGCTGTCAATGCGGGTATTGCAGTCGCTACGGGCGATGTGATAGGATTGGTGCACGGCTCTGATTTCCTGGCCGACAGTAATGTGCTTGCCCGGGTTGCCGCCTCTTTCGAGGGATATGATGCTCCCGATTTTATTTTCGGCGACGTAAACTACTGTAATACTGACCGTCCCGATCGGATAGTGCGCTACTACAGTGCCGAAGGGTTTACACCGAGCCTTCTGCTTAAGGGTTTCGCGCCTCCGCACCCTTCGCTGTTTATACGCAGGAGTGTGATGACACGGATTGGCCCTTACCGCGAAGATATGATTATAGCCGGTGATTTTGACATCTATGTCCGGCTTTTTTATTCGGAACCGCCACTGCGGTATCGCTATGTTGAGGGCCCGACGGTGACTATGTGTACGGGTGGACTGTCTTCGGGATTCCTTACACGAATAGGGTTGAGTACAACGGAAATATGTAAGGTCCTCCGTGACCATGGTCTTCCGCACTCCCGACTTAGGATACTCTCCCGCTTCTTCCTTCGTGGGAAGCGTAAATCTCTGTCTGCCGATGATTGATACATTGCTACTCCATGCTCCCGACGCCGCTTTTGTCGAGCCTTATATCCGCCGCGCTCTCCCCGGCGTAAAGATTGTGTACGACCGCAAGGATGCCGCTCCCGACATTGCCGTGATGCTCTCGAGCACCGATATATACGGCATCGGGGCTGCTGACATGCTCACCGAAGAGGCTCCTCTGCAGGGCCCCTGCAAGGCGCGCGAGGACGCGTTCGCAGAGCTTGCCGCGGGTGTGCCGACGCTGATTCTGCGATGCCCCGACATTATAGCGACGGGTATGAACGGTTTTCCGCGTGAGCTCGCCGAAAAAGTGCATAAGGGTACATTCTTCCACTTCCCCGGCAACGAGAGCCGCCGCAGCGCCGTGCACGCTACGGATATCGCCGAGGTGGTAAAGCGTGTGGCCGTGGCGGGGCTGCCGCACAAGGGTGTGAATGTGTATAATATCACCGACGGTGAGCATCCTACGATTCACGACCTTGCCGAAGCCTTGGCCTACCGAATGGGCAACAAACGCATATCCAATCTGAGTACGTGGGGACAGCGTTGGCTCGGACGCATGCTATATGGCCGACGTCTGATGAGCCTCTACACCACTACGCGGACCTATAGCAGCGCGGCTCTCGAGACCGACCTGCACTTCACTCCAACGCCTGTGTGCACCTATATGCGCACGCACGTGTACGACAACGACAGCCTATGAAGACACTCCGAAGTATAGCCAAGATTGCGCTGCAGAGCCGATGCCTTGTGCCGGCGAAGACTCCTGCCGACAAGGCGATAGTGGTGCTCGGCAACGGCCCGTCGCTCAATACTACAATTGAGCAGTCGCTCGATGTGCTCAAGTCGCTGCCGTGCATGGCGGTGAACTTTGCCGCGCTCGCCGATGTGCTGCGCGAAATCCGTCCGCAGTACTATGTGCTTGCCGACCCTCATTTCTTCATTGAGGACGGCGGCGAGGGCTCGAATCTCTCGCGTCTGCGTGAGGCCTTCAAGCGAATCGACTGGCCGATGACGCTCTTTGTCCCGGCCCGCTGTGTGAAGGCTGCGCGTCGCTTCTATGCGTCGGCCAATGTGAGTCTGCGCCCCTTCAATGCCATCGGCGTCGAGGGCTGGAAGCCGCTTGTGCATGCGGCTTTCCGTCTCGGTTTAGGCATGCCGCGCCCGCGCAATGTGCTTATTCCGGCTATAATGCTGGCTATAGGCGAGGGCTTCGGGACGGTGTATGTGGCAGGTGCCGACCACTCGTGGCCGGCTACGCTTTCGGTAACGGATGAAAATGAAGTGGTGTCGGTACAGCCTCATTTCTACGCCGATTCGGGGCACGAAGAGGCCCGTGTGCGGCATGAATATCAGGGCTACCGCCTGCATCAGATAATGGAAAGTTTCACCATAGCGTTCAGAAGCTATCATGAAATTGCGGCGTGGGCGCAGCGCCGTGGGGTAGACATAGTGAATGTTACCCCGGGAAGTTTTATCGACGCCTTCCGCCGCGGGCGCCTTCCTCAGAAGTGAAATATCACACCGGCGACTACCTGATTGTGCTGAGTAATGGCGTCGAAGTATTGCTCGTAGTTAAGTTTGAAGGCCGTGAAGCAGCGGCCAAGAGTCTTTGATGCCGTCACGCCGAAGGTGAGGCGGCGGTAGCCTTCGATGTCGTTGAGCAGCAGCCCGTCTATACCATACAGTCCTGAAGTGGTGTCGGTGATACCGTCGTAGCGGGCTTGTACAGAGAGTTTGTCGGCCATGCGGGCACGGAGTGGGAAGGCGTAGTCGACAAGGCCGTAGTAGGCGTGAGCGGGTTTGACGGGCGACCCTGCATAGCGGCGGTAGATGTATTCACCCTCGATGAAGAGGCGTGAGTATTTCCAGGAGAGCGACACGTCGTACTGGTTGACGCGGACGCCGGCACCTGCACCGCCGGGAACGCGCGACATGAATCCGACTTCGGGAAGGAGGCCGCAGCGTGTGGCCCAATTGGCTTTTATGGCATAAGTCATGGTCGAGTTCCACTTGGTGTGGTCGGCCATGTCGGTGGAGCTGAAGATGCCGCCTTCGACGTAGAGTTTGGTGCCGGGTATGGTGTAGCCTGCTTTGGCACCTACGGCGCGGAGATTGCCGAAAGTGGATGTCGTGGCTACGGAAGTGAAGTAATATTCGTGCACGGCGCGGCAGGCGTCGATGCAGAAGGGCACGCGCATCTGACCGAGGAAGAGCTTGAGGCCCTTTGTCGGGGTGATGTCGGCGTAGAAGTCGAGCGGTTTTATTTTGCCGTTGGCACAGAAGTCGACCTGCATGAAGTATTCAAACCAGGGCATGAGATTGCCTCCGGCCGAGAGTCGGGCATTGGCCACCTCGAAGCGGCTGTCGCCGTTGGTGGTGGAGAGGTGGTAGAAAATACGTGTTACACCGTTGAATTTAGGAACGTATGTCCAGGTAGAGTCAGCCGATTCGGCCGCAGTTGCACTTATGGCAACAATTATTGCCGCCATTGCCGCTTTAAGACGAGTGAGTTTCATTGATAATCGTAGAAAAGTTTCAGGTCGTCGAGGAAGAGGGTAGAGCCCGCACCGCCGGTGAAGTAGTCGCCGTACTTGCTTGCGGAGCCTGTGATGAGTATGTAGGTGGGTACCCGTGATGTAGATTTATAGTCGAGTTGAACTTCGAAGGGGGTGTAGGAGCCCACAGTCTCTCCGCACTGCATTTTACCGTAAGCCACCACGTAGGAGCCTTCGGGGTCGAAGAGCTGGCGGTTGTTGGGGTTGGTGCGGATTTCGAAGGGCTGGGGGCTGTCGATCAGCGCTACCCACACTATGCAGGTGTCGGGCTGTCCGGCACAGAATGCAGTCTCGGAGTTGGAATAGTTGATAGGCACCGACTTGTATTTGAACATGCCTGTCATGCGCGTGGGGCGCTCGGTGAAGGGTCGTCCGAAGCTGAGTACGCCGTTGGTGCC
The DNA here is from genome assembly GCA_014800815.1 of Bacteroidales bacterium. Taxonomy (GTDB): domain Bacteria; phylum Bacteroidota; class Bacteroidia; order Bacteroidales; family Muribaculaceae; genus CAG-873. The sequence goes on from JAAVFI010000069.1 coordinate 12,461, forward strand.
GTCGGTGCGCACGTATGAGCCTGCAAAGATATTGCCGGCAGCGAGTTTGCCGAGTACGCCGATGCCTACGAAGCGTGTCTCGAGGCAGGCGGCATATCCCGAGCCGCTTGGGGTGTCTTCAGAGGGGAAGGTGTTGGAGGTGCCTATGGTCGTGGCGCCCTTGTTGCCGGTGTCCCAGAACTGTTCGCCGCCTTCGGGCCAGGGGCACCATACTTTCTTATCGAGCCACCAGTAGTCGAAATCGCCGTTGGGAATCTGGGGTGTGGAGCCGGTGGTGAATTCGAGTACGTTGGCGTAGTCGGTACCCGAGTATGCGCGGGTCTCGTAGGTGGTGAGCGGCGAGAGGTGGTTGATGCGTGCTGTGAAGGAGCCGCCGTTGTGGGTGACTTCGCTCTCGGGTACGCGCGTCCATTCCTGAGTGCCTTTTATGCGGTATTCCACGCCGTTGTCAAGGCCTGCCTCGGCCTCGCCTGTAACCCATGCAACGCCTGTCCATGCGTCGGCTGAAGCGGTGCGTACGGGGTCGTTGACGGTGCTTACGTATATGGTCCACTCTTCGGTGCTGCCGAAGATTTCGATTTTGACTTTGAAGGGACTACGGGCGTCGAACTCCGAGCCTTCTTTAAGGTCGGGTGTCATCACGCAGCCTTTCTGACCGAGCTTGGCGGCTTTGACCACGACTTTCGAGAGGTCGGTAGTGGAGCGGACGGCGAGAACCACGCGTCGGCCGGGGACATCGATTACGGTTTCGCCCATTTCGCCCTCGACTTCAAAGTAGCGCTCGATGTTCTGCACGGCGGAGATTTTCCACAGCCAGTCCTGATACAGCCGGAGGTAGACGAAGAGGGGCGAGGAGAGGTCGACCGGAGCCGTGAAGGGGTTGTCGACGATATGAGCTCCGGGGGTGAGGGTGTAGCCGGTGACCTGCACTGAGTAGATGTCGACTTCTTCGGGGAAGACGAGCGACACCGTGCGGTTGGTCGAGTCGATGACGGTAGCGGCGTCCTGGCCCTTGGCTGTGAGCGTTAGGAAGTTGGCCTGAATACGGGCGTAGGGTATATCATTCTTGATGCAGCCTCCTGCGATAGTCATGGCGAGGAGCGCGGCGATAGTATATAGTATGCGTCGGGTCATGGCTTCATATTACGACCATAAGGCCGAAATTGATGTTGAAAATGTTGAACCTGAAGTTTGCCCCGGAGGTAGTTCTCGAGCCTTCGAAGACGCCGTCGGTCGACTGCGACTCGTGCCTCCACTTGAGGCCGAATACGCCGAAGGAGATGTTGAACGATACCATATCCTGGATGAAAACACACACGCCGGGGCTGAAATTCAGCGAGCCTTGTGTGACTATTGTGCGGGTGTCGCGTGGAGCGCCGTCGTACAATCTTTTGAATCGTGATGAACCGCTGCTGAAGTCGAGGTCAACTTCGTTGAAGATACCGAAGCGTCCGTTGGTGTCGAGGCCCACGTAGCCGCGGTAGAATGTGGACACGCCGAAGCTCTGCTGATAGTAGCTTATGTCGCCGATGTTGAATGAGAGGTCTTCGTCGAAGTCGAATCCGAGGCTGCCGAGGTCGGCGGTGCCGCGGTTGTAGTTGAATTTCAGGCCGACGGCTTTGTTATTTGCGAAGAAATAGGATACCGACGGGTTGAGAGAGTACATCTTGCCCTTGACGTCGAGGTCGGTGAGCATGGAGAGCATCTGCACGTCTTCGGTGCTGAGTTCGCCGTAGGAGGCGGTGATGCCGAAGCCCCATTTGCCTTTCGGGATGAAGATATAGTTGAAGAGTCCGCGGTCGAAGCGACCGAAGTTCGGCTCGTCGATAATCATTGAGATGGTGTCGCCGTTTACGATAACGAGCTCGGTGGAGTCGCGGTGCTCGATGTGTTGCTTGCGGGTGATTTCGGCTTTGGCAACGCCTGTGCCCAAGACTGATGCCGCGATGAGTACGGCTGCGATTCGGAGTAACTGTTTCATAGCGCGTCAGATATAGAACATCACTCCGAAGGTGATCGAAAAGAGGTTGATTTTGAAGTTTGCACTCTGTGTGTGCATGTTGGCGTGATATATTTGGTCGGTCACCATATGGTTGTGCCGGTAGTCGAAGCCGAGCACGCCTACGTTTACTTCAAGAGCAGAGTCGTTGTTGAGGAACACTGCAAGACCGGGGGCGAGACCGACGTTGAACTGGAAGTTGGTCTGGTATGTGCCCGTGAGGTCTTCGCCTGAGCCCGAGCACAGTTTTGACTGACCGCCGCCGAGCTGCACCTGCACCTCGTTGAAGAGGCCGAAGCGAGTGCTCCTGCCGAGGCTTATGTAGTTGCGGAAGAGGAGTGTGCCGAGGTAGTTGTGGCTGATGCTGTAGAGGTTGTCGATGTTATATTCGGTGTCGGAGGCGAGGACGATGTCGGCGGCGTTGAGACGCGTGCGCTGACGGTTGTAGGAAAAGCGTCCGCCGGCTGCAAGGTTGTCCTTGAAGCAGAACATCACCGTGGGGCTGACTTTGAAAGAATAGGTGTCGCCGTTGAGGTGTTCGAATATGAGGAAGGAGTAGTTGTTCTGGTCGCTCTGGGAGTAGCTGACGCTTACGCCACCTATCCAGGCACCTTTGGGTACGAAAGATACCTGCTCGAGTTTGCGACGGAACTCCTGCTGAGCCGCGGCCTCGAAGCCGGTGAAGAAAATAATGAGCGCTGCCAGTGCGAGCGTGGCTCTGATATGGAATTTCATTGCCGAATATTCACGAAAATTTGCGTAAAGTTAGTAATTTTTTCTTAACCTGCAAAATTACGTGAATACCCGGCAATGCTAACGGGCTGTTACTCTTTCTTCTCTGCGCCTTTCTCTTCGTCGTCTTTGAAGAGCTCGTCTTTCTCGTCGAGGGCGTAGTCGGCAGAGAGAAGAGCCATGAATCGCGATATCTGCTCCATGGCTTTGGCTGTGTCGGGGCTTATCTCCTGACCTTTGAGGCGCAGCATGAGCATGCCGTAGAGGGCGTTGAAGCATGTTTCGATTTCGCCGCCTTTGTCTTCGCCTGCCTTGGCGCGGAGCTCGACAATGAAGGGGAGTGTGGCGTAGAACTCCTTGCGGTATTGGTCGAACTTGGGCGACGGGTCGGCGAGGATGCGGTTGTTGAGGTCGGCGAGGGCTCCGATAGTATTGCGGTTCATCTGCAGATGTCCCTTGGATACTATCTCTTCGCGGCGCATCATGTCGATGAGCGATTCGTACCACTCATGCACTTCCTTGCGTTTGTCCTCGGGGAATTTATTTACTATCTCGGCGTCAATCTTGTCGATATCGAGGTTGAACGCGCGGATTATATCTTCGATCTGCCACATGTAGAGGAGATACTGGGCGATGTTTTCTTTGCGGAGTTGGGATGCTATAATCATGAGAGGAAGTTTTCTTGTATAACAAACAGGAACATAAAAATGCCGGCGCGGGGCTTCGCAGCCTCTGCACCGGCATAACTGTATCAATTACTTCTCAATAAAAAACAGTAATATTAATTCAGTACAATTTGCTATGTCTAACTGTAACTATAAGACGCAGCTATACTGCCTGTCATTACAGCAGGCACTGAATTTTTAACTATTCTTTACCAAAGATAGCGTCGTGGCGGTGCAGGAGGTTGAGGAAGCGGAGGTCGTCGCGGAGGGGGCCGACGTTCACGCCGCCGTCGATAGCCTCGGTCCAGTTGTGATAGTTGGCGTAGCCGAGGTCGAGAGCTTCTTCGGCGCATTTCATGGCCTTCTCGGTGTCGTCGGCCTGAGCGTAGAGGCAAGCGGCGTAGTAGTGGAGGAGACCGTCGTAGTCGGTGACGGTGTTGAGGATATTCTCAATCCAGCGTATCGCTTTCTCGCGGTCGCCGAGGAAGAGGAGGGCGAAGCCCTTGAGCGAGCGGGGATTGTCGATGTAGTAGTGCTCCATTTCGGTCACGTTGGTGTAGAGCTGTTGGGCTGCCGCGTCTCTGTTGAGGTAGGTCTTGAACAGCCAGGCGCGGAGCATGGGCCAGCGGGCGTCTTCGGCATCGTTGAGGATAGCTTCGCCGAGGAGGTTGGAGGCTTCGTCGTAGTTGCCGATAGCTGTATATGCAAGAGCCATTTCGGCAAGGGCTTCGTTGCTGTCGCGGTTTACGGCGAGGGCCTGGGCTGCAGCTGTCACTGCATCTTCGTTGCGGCCGAGGGCACGGAGTATCTGCGAGCGGAGCACGAAATAGGAGGCGTTGTCGCGAATCATGCCGAGGGCGCGGTCGACGTTATCGAGGGCTTCGGTGTAGTTGCCCAGAGCGTAGTTACACTCGGCGATAGAGGCGTAGATGCCGTGATAGTTATAGAGCTTCTGGTCGAGAATGGTCTGATAGTCCTCGATAGCGGCGAGGTAGTGGAAGTGTGCCTGAGCCACTACGGCGCGGATGTAGCGGAACATGCCTACCTGCGGAGCCTGGGTTATGGCGTTGGAGAGTCCGGCCATGGCGGCGGGGTAGTTGGTGTTGCCGTAGTCGAGGAGCTCGTTCATGGCCTTGTTGTGAGTGCCGTCGACACTGAGAGCGAGGATTAGGTCGCTCACGGCGCCGTTGTGGTCGCCCATCTGTTTGCGTACGGAAGCACGGCGGACGTAAGTCTCGGCATTGTTGGGGTCGAGGCCTACGGCACTCTCGAGGTATTCGTTTGCAAGACCGAGGTTATTTTCCTTCACGGCGATGCGTGCGAGTCCGATGTAGGGTTCGGCACCGCGCGAGTTGAGGCGCTGAAGACGGCGGAAACTTTCCTTTGCATCGCCGTACTTGCCGAGGGTGTACTCAGTGTTGGCTTTCTGATAGAGTACAGAGTAGGAGTCGGGAGCGAGCGCGAAGGCGTTGTTGAGTTCGGGGAGAGCCTGCTCGGGACGCTTGGTCTGATTGTAGATGCCGGCACGGAGTACGTAAGCTCTGAGTCGGACGTCGGTCTCGGTGCCGGGGGCGTATTCGAGTACCTTGTCTACGTCGGCCAAAGCGCGGATATACTCGCTGTGGCGATAGTACTCGTCGGCACGCGACAGAAGTATATTGTAGTCTTTGGGGTTCTCCCGGAGTTCGTCTTCATATACTGCGAGTACGGCCTGGGTGACGGGATTCTGGATACCCGACTGGGCTGCTCCTACTGCCGAGCATAGGGCAATAGACAGCGCTGTTACGGCGGTGCGTAGTTTCATTTTTTTATTCTTTTGGAAATGAATCAATTGTTTTACGGATTTGGACCAGGCGTGTGAGCAGAGGTCGGAGCAGGGAGAGGTGGAGCATGTTTGCGCCGTCGCTCTTGGCGAGTTCGGGGTGGGGGTGTGTCTCCATGAAGAGGCCGTCGGCACCGGTGGCCACGGCGGCGCGGGCTATGGTCTCTATCATCTCGGGACAGCCGCCGGTGACACCTCCTGCGGTGTTGGGTTGCTGGAGCGAGTGGGTGCAGTCGACTATCACCGGGCACCGGCAGGCTTCCTGCATGCGGGGCACGGCGCGGAAGTCGACCACGAGGTCGCCATAGCCGAAGGTGGTGCCACGCTCTGTCACGGCCACGGCGTCGTTGCCTGCGGCGCGTACCTTGTCGACGGCGAAGCGCATCGACTCGGGAGCGAGGAACTGTCCTTTCTTTATATTTACGGGTTTGCCTGTGCGCGCTGCGGCAACAAGGAGGTCGGTCTGGCGGCAGAGGAATGCGGGTATCTGGAGGATGTCGACAAAGTCGGCCGCCATTGCTGCTTCTTCGGGCTGGTGTATGTCGGTGACTACGGGCACTCCGAGCTCGCGTCCTACGGCGGAGAGAATCTTCAGAGCCTTGAGGTCGCCGATGCCGCTGAAGGAGTCAAGACGGCTTCGGTTGGCCTTGCGGTAGCTGCCTTTGAATGCGAAGGGGATGCCTAACTCGCGGCAGATATCGTGGATGTAGTGTCCGATTTCGAAGGCCATTTCTTCGCCCTCTATCACACACGGTCCTGCGATGAGGAAAAATCCGGGTGCGCTGTGCAGTTGTTGAAGTTTGTCGGGCATATGTGATGTGTCTTACTTAAAGGCTTGGTTGAGTATGTGTATGGTGTCGGTGGCTACGAGGGCGGCGGTCTCGGTGCGGAGTCGGTTGTCGCCCATGGTCACGGCGGTGAACCCTGCGCGGAAACATGCCTCTATCTCGGCAGGCGAGAAGTCGCCTTCGGGACCGATGAGAAGTGTAGCGTCGGAGCCGGGAGTGTAGGCCCGTGCAAGGAGGCGGCGCTCTACGGCGTCGTCGCAGTAGCCTACGAATTTCTGAGCCGCCGTGCTGCTTTCGGCTTCGAGGAAGCGGAGCAGGGGAGTGGTCTCGTCAATCTCGGGGAGTACGGCTTTGAGTGACTGTTTCATGGCCGAAACGGCAATCTTCTCTATTCGCTCGGTCTTGAGTTCCTTGCGCTCCGAGCGCTCGCATCTGAGCGGCACGAAACGGTCGATGCCTATCTCGACGAGTTTTTCGATGAGCCACTCCATGCGGTCGGCATGCTTGGTGGGAGCCACCGCTACAGTGATGCGTGGCTTCCATACTTTGGGGAGCTCGACTACGGAGTCGACTCTTACGAGAGTGTGGCGGTGATGCGGGTCGACGATAGTGCAGGTGTACAGTTTGCCTTTGCCGTCGACTATCTCTACTACGTCGCCCGCCTGCTTGCGGAGCACGCGCGAAGCATGGCCGCTCTCACTCTCGGGGAGAACGGCCTCTGTGGCTATATCGGGTGCGAAGAATCGTATCAAGGTGGGGTGGTGTGATTAGATAGCGTCGTCGGGGATGCGCTCTACCTTATTTATTTCAGCTCTCTCGGGCGAACCGGGACGGTCGCGGAAAATGATCATAAAGAGTCCTGCCACTATAAGGGCGTAGCCGGCGAAGATGAACCATGAGGTATCCCAGCCTTCGACCTGCGCAATGCCTTCGGGACGGGCGTAGACGTAGTGGTTGATCACCTGCTGTGCCAGAAGGGTGCCGACAGTGGCGCCGATACCGTTGGTCATAATCATGAAGAGGCCTTGAGCCGATGAGCGGATGTCGACGGTGGTCTTCTTATCCACGTAGAGCGAGCCCGATACGTTGAAGAAGTCGAATGCGATACCGTAGACGATCATCGAAAGGATGAAGAGCCATACGCCTGAGCCGGGGTTGCCGAAGCCGAAGAGGCCGAAGCGGAATACCCAGGCGAACATTGCCATGAGCATCACCGTCTTGATGCCGAAGCGGCGGAGGAAGAAGGGGATAAGGAGGATGCAGAGTGTCTCGCTCATCTGAGAGAGTGAGATGAGGGCGTTGGCATTGTGCACACCCCAGGTGTCGGCATATTCAGGCACGTTAGCGAAGCTCTGGATGAAGGGGTTGGCAAAGCCGTTGGTAATCTGGAGCGATACGCCGAGGAGCATGCTGAAGATGAAGAATACTGCCATCTGACGGTCTTTGAAAAGCGCGAAGGCTTTAAGACCGAGAGCATCGTAGAGCGACTTCGACGCGCTCTTGGTGGTGGGGCATTGGGGCATGGTGAGCGCGTAGGCTGCGAGGCAGAAGCTCAATACGCCGGAGGTGACGAGCTGGGCTGCGGTATTCTGGAAGCCTGTGAAGTTGACGAAGAGCATGGCTATGATGAAGCCGACGGTGCCGAATACACGTATCGGCGGGAAGTGCTTCACGGTGTCGAGCCCGGCCTTTTCGAGAGCTGAGTAGGCCACGGCATTAGACAGGCCGATAGTAGGCATGAAGAAGGCTACAGAGATAGAGTAGAGGGTAAACAGTATGGAGTACTCGGGTGTGGGGGTGGACAGACCGTAGACACCGGCGCCGAGCATGAATATACCTGCGAGGAGGTGAGCGAGGCTGAGTGTCTTCTGTGCCTGAATCCAGCGGTCGGCAACTATACCCACGAGGGCCGGCATAAACATGGACACTACACCCTGGATAGCGTAGAACCACGCGATTTTCTCGCCGAAGCCTATGCGGCTCAGATATGCGCCGAGAGATGTAAGGTAGGAGCCCCATACGGCAAATTCAAGAAAACCGAGGGCTGCAAGACGTACTTTAAGAGCGAATGTACGGTTCATGGTATATTGAGTATTATTGATTTTTCTTTTTGTTGATTATTTCGCTTATGCGCTGGGCTTCCTCATAGTCTTCCTTTTCTATAAGGTCGGCAAGAGTGCGCTCGAGTTCTTCGATAGTGTAGTTCTCGGGGCGCGGATCGGCGTGGTAGTCCTTGCGGTCGGAGTACGACTCGTAGAGTTCTTCGTCGCCGTCTTCTTCTTCAATCTCCTTATCGGCCTCGGTTGTGTCGGGATCGAATTCGCCGGGACGGGTAAATTCGTTGTCTTCGATTATGAAGCCTGCTCTCTCGATTATTTCGGGAGTGGTAAATATAGGAGTGTTGGTGCGGAGGGCCAGAGCTATGGCGTCGGATGTGCGGGCGTCGATTACGACTGTACGCTCACCGTCGGAGAATGTGAGTTCGGAGGAGAATATGCCGTCTTCGAGTTTGTAGATAAACACATCTTTGAGCTTGACTCCGAAAGCGTGCGCGAAGCTTACGAAGAGGTCGTGAGTGAGAGGTCTCGGGGTGCGGATACTCTCAAGGAATATGGCTATGGATTGAGCCTCGGGTGCACCTATTACTATAGGTATTCTGTACGGCCCGTCGTTCTGGGCAAGAATAAGTGCGTAGGCTCCCGACTGCAACTGGTTGTAGGAGAGCCCGAGTACGTATAGTCCTATTCTCTTATTTTCCATAGGCGTCAGATGATTGCTGAGGCGTTGCCACCCGTTATGATTCCCGAGCCGAAGCAGACCTTGTGTTCGGTGTCGTAGAGGGCTGTGAACTGACCGGGGGCAATGCCTTGAACGTCGACATCGGATGTGAGGATGTACTCGCCCGGCATATTCTCTACCCGGCGTATGCGTCCGCTGAGGAAGTTGGGCATGTGCCTGTTCTTGAAGTTGACGCTCACGCCTTCGGGAGCCGAGGCTGCCTCGCCCCACGGATCGCAGGTGATGAAGTGCATCTCCGAAAGGTGAAGTATGCGCCCGTATTGCTTCTCGGTGTCGTAGCCGCGGGAAACGAATATGGTGTTGTTCTCGATATCCTTGCGTACCACAAACCACGGGCCGCCGCTGAGTCCGAGACCCTTGCGCTGCCCGATAGTGTGGAACCAGTAGCCGCGGTGCTGCCCGAGGATGCGTCCCGACTCAATCTCTACTATCGGACCCGGCTTCTCACCGAGGTGGCGGCGGATAAAGTCGTTGTAGTTTATCTTGCCGAGGAAGCATATTCCCTGCGAGTCCTTTCGGAAGGCATTCGGCAGGTGTGCCTCGACGGCTATCTCTCTTACGCGCGCCTTCGGGAGTTCGCCGAGGGGGAAGATGAGGTGGCTGAGCTGCTTGCCCGAGATGCGTGCGAGGAAGTCGGTCTGGTCTTTGACTGGATCGACGGCGGTGGCAAGCCACTTGCGGCCTTCGGCATCGAAGAGTGTCGACGCATAATGGCCGGTGGCCGTCTGAAGGAAGTTGTGCCCCCAGCGCTCCTCGAAATATCCGAACTTGATTATAGAATTGCACATGATGTCGGGGTTGGGAGTAAGGCCTGCCTTGACGGTGCGCAGGGCGTAGTCCATTACGTTGTCCCAATATTCCTGATGGAGCGAAACCACATCGAAGGGGAGCCCGTAGCGGCGGGCTATGAGGGTACACATCTCGATGTCTTCGTCGGCCGAGCAGTCGCCCTCGCCGTTGTCGAGGCCTATCCTTATGTAAAAGAGGTGGAGGGGCAGACCCTGCTCAACGAGACGGTGCACCACTACGGCACTGTCGACACCTCCTGAGATGAGGACGGCTGTTGTCTGAGAGTCGGTGTTCATTGGCGCTGTGCACTGTTTGCGGTGCTGAATGCACCGAGGAGGTAATCAACGTCGAGGTCGGCGACGAGTACTTTGTGGCGTGCATTCAGGAAATAGAATGCGGGGGTAGATCGCAGGTCGAAGTAGTCGGCTGCGTCGGGCATTGCCACTGTCACCCAGTTGGCGGGAGCGTCGGCCTTGGCCTGAGTCCAGCCGTCTTCGTCGGTCTCGCCGGGGTAGATGCTTACAATGGTGAGCTGGCCTTTGTCGATAAGTTCGTTGGTGTGCATGTCGGCACTGAGTCTTATTCGGGCAATGCGGCAGTCGAGACAGTCGGGGTCGTTGAAGAAGAGAAGTATCGAGCCGGGATTCTTGATGTCGTCGAGAGTGCCCTTTGTGCCGTCGGCCTTTATGAAGGGTACACCCGGGACGATCGCTCCCACGCGACTGCTTTCGATAATCTGAGTGTGCGCCTGAAAGCGAGCGCGCTCGGCTTTGGAGAGTTTCTTGCTGCCTGCCGCGGCCTTGGCAAAGTGCAGATATACTTCGGGAGCGCGCATCGAGGCAGTGTCGGAGTAGAGATTGTTTTCAGCCATGGTGGCGAAAGCGAGAGTCTCGGGAGCTTTCTTCTCGAAGCGGGCCATGAGTCGGTCTATGGCGGTGTAGACAGTGTCGGCCGACGCGTAGGGCATCAGCGCTACCCAATCCTGAAAAGCCGTGTTGAGCTTGTCGGGGTTTCGCAGGCCTGTGTCGAAGTTGCATCGGTCCCAGAATCGGGTGACGATGTAGTCGCAACGGTCCTGCAACGCCTGCATGGTGTCGGGCGCCATGGGGTATATGAAAAGGTCACCCGAAGCGGCCGATACACGCCATTGAATGGCGGCGGTGAGTACGGTGAGGAGTATAATAAGTCTTTTCATCTTTCTATAAGGAGTCTTTATTGCACAAAATTAGCAAAAAAAGTCCGGCATTACAAAAAAATGTTTGAGTGGTGTGGTGGATCGTAATCGTATTTTGAAAATTATGGGAAAATATCGAAATTTGCATTCAGTATGAATCAGGATAATAACATCAAAAGGTTGCTGCATCGGTACGGTATGTGGCTTGGACCCTATATTTCATCTCGGATCATATTGTATCTGTTGGCGTTTGTGGCGGTCGTCGGTATGTTGCTATGGTTTGGGACTGAAGTTCCAACCTATACTTCGCCAATGATGCGCATGGTAATATTTACGGGAGATGCTGTTCTTCTTTTAGCACCTTTCTGGCTATTTTCCAATAGAGGTGCGCGCAGTGTTCTTGTTCTTGTGTGGTTGCTATGGTTATTTCTTTTTGTAAATACGTTGTATTATAGATATTGGGGAGATCTTGCTCCTTTTAATTGTGTTTTGACACCGGCAATCTATAATTCGGCAGTAATCAAATGTATACCGGGTCTTCTGCGGAATCGTGATATCTTAGAGTTGTTAATTCCTCTCTTGTTGACTCTTTATGTTGTGTTTTTATACCGACCTGAGTCATCAGGAGAAGTTCCAGTTGTGAGAAGGTTATTATATGTGCTTTGCTCGGTAGTTTTGTATGTGCTGATTTTTTGTTTTACGAGTTACCGTATAGGACTCTATATAGACGAAGAGGAGATCGTTCCTGTAAGTGTTGTGTCTGTATTGCGTCTCAAACCTCATACTACTAATATTGAAGCGTGGCATTGTAATGGAATTGTCCCTTATGTGTATGTTCAGACTAAAGAAGCTGTTAAAGCTGGTCGAATCGAAAATCTTACTCCGGAAGAAAGTCGTGGAATTGAAGAATTGTTAGGACGTACAGGGTATAGATCCGGTATAGTCAGTGCCAATCGGAATAAGAATCTGATATTTATTGTCGTGGAATCACTGAATTCGGGAGCAGTTGGATATGAAATTGGTGGAGAAAGTATAACTCCGGTACTCGACAGCCTTATCAGAGGAGAGAGTATTGTGGCAATGAGGATGCTGTCGGAGACTCTCCATGGCAATTCGAGTGACGGACAGTTAATGTACAACACAGGCCTCTACCCCGAGCGTCGGCTTGCCACAGCTTTAACTTTTGGATATAATACATATCCCTCGTTGGCTAAGATTCTTGGGAAAAAGGTGAGTGTAGAATATATAGTCGAGAAAAGAAGAGTTTGGAATCATGCTGTGACAAATATGGCATATGGCTACGATGAACTATACGACTCTGATTCTCTTCATATTTCCGGCCTTAATCTTGATGAGATAGGTGCTGATAGGGCTGTTTTTGCTATGGCTCTTCAGAATATTAAGCAGTTGCAGCAACCTTTTTTTGCTTTTGTTACCACTTATTCAATGCATTCGCCATATCGGGATGTCCATGTAGAGATTGCGGATCGAATTATGAATAGTGACGTTTTGCCTGAGTTGACAAAACGTTATTATGGGATGCTCAACTACTTCGACGAAGAACTTGGTCGGTTTCTTAACGAGTTGGATTCTATGGGTATACTCGATAATAGTGTGGTGGTGATTGCTGCCGACCATTCAAGTAAGTATCTTGAGACTACCGATGTTGACGCCGGATATATTCCGCTCATAGTGGTCAATGCAGGGATAGACAAGAAAGTGGAGGGTTCAATCCGGCAGATAGATGTGTTTCCTACGATTGTTGATTTAATGGGGGTTGATGATAATGGTTATGGAGGATTAGGAGTGAGCATATTGCGCAGGGATTACGATTCATTGCGAAGATCAGTTGCTCAGGAGTCTCTTTTTCAGACTTCAGAGCGGATATTGCATTCCGACTATTTCGGTAGACGATAGCTATGAAACTCTAAAATTCGAAAAATAATCACTATCTTTGCAGGGTTAAACCCATATAAATGATTATGGAATGTACAAGTGCATGCAGTAGGGTCTCAGGCGATGAGCAACTGAAGGCTGAAATACTGCGTCTGAAAGAAGAAAAAAATGCTGTCATTCTGGCGCATTATTATGTCGACGGTGCCCTCCAGGATATCGCCGATTATGTTGGCGATTCGCTCGCATTGGCGCAGAAAGCTGCCGAGTGTTGCCAAGATGCCCGCATAGTGGTGATGTGCGGCGTACACTTTATGGCTGAGACCGTCAAGGTGCTCTGTCCCGACAAGAAAGTGCTCTGCCCCGACCTCGCTGCCGGCTGCTCGCTTGCCGACAGCTGTCCTGCCGACGAATTCGAGGCTTTTGTCAAGGCACATCCCGACCATACTGTCATCACCTACGTGAATACCTCGGTTGCCGTGAAGGCTCTGAGCGACGTGCTGGTGACCTCCGGCAACGCCCGCAAGATAGTTGAATCTTTCCCCGCCGATGCCAAGCTGATTTTCGGCCCGGATAGAAATCTCGGCGCGTATATCAATTCGACTATGGGCCGCGATATGGTTCTGTGGGACGGCGCCTGCCATGTGCACGAAAGATTCTCAGCCGAGAAGATTGCCGAGCTCCGTAAGGCTCACCCCGGAGCACCGGTGCTTGTGCATCCGGAGTGCAAGCGTCCTGTAGTCCTTATGGCTGATAAGGTGGGCTCCACCGCCGTCCTCCTCGACTACGCCCTCAAGAGCGATGCCAAGGAATTTATCGTGGCTACCGAGAGCGGCATCCTGCACAAGATGAAACTCGGCGCTCCCGACAAGACTTTCATACCCGTGCCTCCCTCCGACAGCACATGCGGCTGTAACGAGTGCTCGTATATGAAACTCAATACGCTCGAAAAGCTCCGCGACTGCCTCAAGAACGAGTCGCCGGAGGTGACTGTAGACCCCGAACTTGCCGCAAAGGCCCTCAAGCCTATCGACAGGATGCTCGAACTCTCACGCTAATATTTACAAGAATCACATATCCAACGCAATGGAATACAATCATAAAGACATCGAAAGCCGCATCCACAAATACTGGAAAGACGGCGATATATATAAGGTTGACATCAACCGCGACAAGCCCAAATATTATGTGCTCGACATGTTCCCTTATCCGTCGGGCGCCGGCCTCCACGTAGGCCACCCTCTGGGCTATATAGCAAGTGATATTTTCTCGCGCTACAAACGTCTGCAGGGCTTCAACGTGCTCCACCCCATGGGCTTCGATGCCTATGGTCTTCCGGCAGAGCAGTATGCTATCCAGACCGGCCAGCACCCCGAAGTGACTACAAAGCAGAATATCGCCCGCTACTGCAATCAGCTGGATAACATCGGTTTCTGCTACGACTGGAGCCGCTCTATCCGCACATGCGACCCCGAGTTCTACAAGTGGACTCAGTGGGCGTTCCTGAAGATGTTCGGTTCGTACTACGACCGCAAGGCCGACCGTGCGATGCCCATCGAAGACCTTATTCACCACTTCGAAACCAAGGGTACCGAAGGTGTGGATGCAGCCTGCAGCAAGGAACTTACCTTCACCGCCGACGAGTGGAAAGCGATGTCGGAAAAGGAGAAGAGTGATACTCTGATGAACTACCGCATTGCATACCTGGCAAATACCATGGTGAACTGGTGCCCGAAACTCGGTACCGTGCTCGCCAACGATGAAGTGTGCGAAGGTCTTTCGGTTCGCGGCGGTTATCCCGTGGAGCAGAAAGAGATGTGGCAGTGGTGCCTGCGCGTATCAGCTTACGCCGAGCGACTCCTGCAGGGCCTCGAGAATATCGAATGGTCCGACTCTATCAAGGAAACACAGCGAAACTGGATCGGTCGCAGCGAAGGTGCCGAAATGCGCTTCCGCATCGACGGCCGCGATGACCTCGAGCTCGAAATATTCACCACCCGCGCCGATACCGTTTTCGGTGTGACATTTATGGTTCTTGCTCCCGAAAGCAAGTATGTCGACCTCGTCACCACCCCTGAGCAGCGTGCCGCAGTGGACGAATACCTTGCCTCGATCCGTCACCGCACAGAGCGCGAACGCATGATCGACAAGCGAGTGACCGGCGTATTCTCAGGCAGCTACGCTATCAATCCTCTCTCGGGCAAGAAGGTGCCAGTGTGGATAAGCGACTATGTGCTTGCAGGTTATGGTACAGGCGCTATCATGGCAGTGCCCGCTCACGACAGCCGCGACTATGCTTTCGCCCGCCACTTCGACCTGCCGATTATTCCCCTTATCGAAGGAGCCGACGTATCGGAGCAGTCGTTCGAGGCGAAGGAAGGCCGCATGATAAACTCTGAGGGCCCGACTCTCAACCTCAACGGCCTTACCGTGAAAGAGGCTATCGCTGCTGCCAAGAAATACGTCGAAGAAACCGGTATTGGACGAGTGAAGGTTAACTACCGTCTGCGCGACGCTATCTTCAGCCGTCAGAGATATTGGGGCGAACCTATTCCTATCTGCTATGTCGACGGAATTCCTACCCCGTATACCAATCTGCCGCTCGAACTTCCCGAAATCGACAAATATCTCCCCACCGAGACCGGCGAACCTCCTCTGGGTCGTGCCAAGAACTGGGCTACTCCCGAAGGTTATCCTCTGGAACTCAATACGATGCCCGGCTTCGCAGGCTCGTCGGCCTACTATCTCCGCTATATGGATCCCCGCAACAACGATGCGCTCGTAGGCAAGGAAGCCAACGAATACTGGCGCAGCGTCGACCTCTACGTGGGCGGTTCGGAGCACGCTACAGGTCACCTGATTTATAGCCGATTCTGGAACAAGTTCCTCTATGATTACGGCGAAATCGTGGACGACGAACCCTTCCGCAAGCTCATCAACCAGGGTATGATACAGGGCAGAAGTAACTTCGTGTATCGCATCAAGGATACCAACACCTATGTATCAGCAACTCTCAAAGACAACTACGACACCACTCCCATACACGTGGATGTGAATATCGTTAAGAACGATATCCTCGACACCGAGGCTTTCAAGGCATGGCGTCCTGAATTTGCCGATGCGGAATTCATCACCGAAGAAGGCAAGGGATATGTGTGCGGAAGCGCTGTCGAGAAGATGTCGAAGTCGATGTTCAACGTCGTAAACCCCGACGATATGATCGAACGCTACGGCGCCGACACGCTCCGTCTCTATGAGATGTTCCTCGGCCCGATTGAGCAGAGCAAGCCCTGGGATACCAACGGTATCGACGGTGTATATCGCTTCGTGAAGAAGCTCTGGTCGCTCTTCTGGAAAGATGATACTCTGCTGGTAGACAACTCAGAACCTACTCGCGATAATCTCAAGAGCCTGCACAAGCTAATCAAGAAAGTTACCGGCGACATCGAGAACTTCTCGTTCAATACTTCGGTGGCTGCCTTCATGATATGCGTCAATGAGCTCTCGGCTCAGAAGTGCCATTCGCGTGCTGTACTCGGCGAGCTGCTCGTGCTCCTTGCACCCTTCGCTCCCCACGTGGCGGAAGAGCTCTGGCACAACGCTCTCGGCAACGAAGGCACTATCTGCGATGCGCAGTGGCCTGAGTTCTGCGAGGACTATCTGAAAGAAGACAATGTGACTATGGCTGTGTCGTTCAACGGAAAAGCCCGCTTCAACATCACCGTTCCGGCCGATTCTGCAGCCGATGCCGTGCAGGCTGCCGCGCTTGCCGACCCCGCAGCCGCCAAGTGGCTCGACGGCAAGACGGTTCGCAAGGTAATTGTTGTGCCCGGAAAGATTGTCAACATCGTCGTGGGCTGATAGCCTGACGCAATAAAAGGACTTACAGTTACGTTAATCCTCTGATGGAAAAGATAATTTTCGCCACCAATAATAAACATAAGCTCGGCGAAGTACAGTCTATGCTCGGCGACGGCTACCAAGTGCTCTCGCTCGCGGATATCGGCTGTACCGACGATATCCCGGAGACGGCGGATACCTTCGAGGGTAATGCTCTGCAGAAGGCCGCGTGGGTTCACGACCGATATGGCTACGACTGTATTGCCGATGATTCGGGTCTTGAAGTGGACGCCCTCGGCGGAGAGCCGGGAGTGTTCAGCGCCCGCTTCGCCGGCAAGCACGGCGACGATGCTGCCAATAATGCATTGCTGCTCAAACGTATGCAGGGGCAGAAGCAGCGCTCGGCCCGCTTCCGCTGCGTGATAGCTTATGTGGCCGGTGATACCGCTCCCAGGTTCTTCGAGGGAACTGTGGAAGGTGAGATCATGGAAGAGCCCTCCGGCCGCGCCGGCTTCGGCTATGACCCCCTTTTCCGTCCTGCCGGCTGGAGTGTCAGCTTTGCTGATGCTACGCCGGAAGAAAAGAATGCGATAAGTCACAGAGGACAAGCTGTGGCGAAACTCGTTGAGTGTCTGAGTGCTAAATCAAATTGATAAATCTCCTTATATTAATATAAATGATTAAAAAAGCTCTATTTCTTGCAAGTGCACTGTTAATGCTCGTCTGCGGTCCTCTCCGGGCACAGCAGAATCCGGGCCGGTGGACTGTATATCCTCACGTTGCGAGCAACTTCAGCAATGTGATTGAGACATCCGACAAGGTGTACGCTCTTGTAGGTGGTACTCTTCAGCGTCGTAATAAAACTGATAACGAGACCTATACCTATACGACGGCTACTCTCAGCGAACCCGGCGGCATATCCGCCATGTACTACAATCCGAAAGGTAAGTATCTGCTCCTTACCTATGAAAGCGGAAATATCGACATTATTCATGACAATGGCAAGGTGCGTAATCTTCCTGAAATAAAGAATGCCGTCCTTACCACTGCTCATACCATTAATAATGTGGCATTTCACGACGGTAAAATCTATGTGGCAACGGCCTTCGGCCTTGTGATATACGACGATACCCGCTTCGAAGTTAAGGAGTCGTGCATCATGAATATCAACTGCAATAAGGTGTATGTTCATCGTGGAAACGTTGTGGTAGGTACTAATGCACGCATCTATTACGCGCCTTTGGAGGGTAGTCATGCCCAGTTCTCGAAGTTTACCGAGCAGCCAAAGAATGCGACTTCGACTCTCATGCTCGGCGATGATTATCTCGTAAGTGTCATCGGTACGGCTAACGATGTGTATGTCGAATACATATCTTACGAAGGCGGTTGGACCAAGTCTGAGAAGGTCCTGTCCGGAGCCAAAGGTATCTATCCTATGGTTGACGGCGGCGTAGCTGTCGCTATGGCCAACAAGATCTATTTCATAGATACTGAGCGCAATATCACTTCAGTTGATGTTCCTGCCGGTGCTTCCGGTGTGTTCTCCACTCTTGGTGCAAACTCCGTGTGGGTAAATAACGGTTCGGGTGTAACTCAGTACAATTTATCTTCGTCGACTCCTACACAGCTTATTACCGTAGCCGTTCCCAATGGCTTGACGGGTAGTCTTCCCGAGCGTATGACCTGGAGCCCCGATGGCGAACGTCTCTACATAAATCACTGTGTGCCCGGTTGGTACTTCGTAGACTCCGGCGACCAGACTACCTATCTGCCTAACAGCTACTTCGATATGATTGAGAACGATGTGGTATATGACATGTCGATTCTTAATGCAAGTCAGTATAAGAGTTGGCCCGACTGGAGTATGAGCAATAACCGCCTGACATCTATGGCTCACGTACGGGAAGACCCGGACGACCCCTCAAGGCTCTTCTTGGCTTGTGCAGGTCCCGGTGTGCTTATCGTCCGTGATCGAAAGGTAGAGCATGTATTCAATAAATATAATAGTGGTATCCCTGAAAAAAATGCCGACGGCGCCAATCGTTGGCTGTCGCGTGTGGGAGACCTGAATATAGATGAAGACGGAAACCTGTGGGTAGGTGTAGGTTACCTTAATGAAGGTACTACCAATAGAATACCCGACTATTATATCTTGCCTGCCCAGAAGCGAAAAGGCGACCTTTCGAAGACTACAGCATCTGATTGGATTGAAGTACCTTCATTCCTTGACGGTGATTTCATATTTACCCGCGGTTCTTATTCGTATTTCTGCAAGAACAGCAAGTACAAGATTTTTATGCCTGCATCACCGAGTGCCGGCTTCGTGGTGTACGACGACAATGGCACCCCTCTCAACTTTAAGGACGACCGCAAAGCGCATCACGCCTCTTATACCGACACCGAAGGCAACCCCGTGTCGCCGTATTATATCCAGGGACTGGCTGAAGATTCTCAGGGCCGTATCTGGGTAGGTACCGACGCCGGTCTGTTCTGGTTCAATCCGGCCGACGCGTTCACAGCCGACTTCCGCGTAAAGCGTCCTATCGTTCCGCGTAACGACGGCACCAACTATGGCGACTATCTGCTTGGTAATGAATCAGTCTATGGTGTAGCTGTCGATGCTTCTGACCGTAAATGGCTCGCAACCGCTACCTCGGGAGTATATCTCGTGAGCAGCGACGGCACCAAGATTCTGCAGAACTTTACCACGGCCAACTCCGAGCTTCCTTCTGATATCGTGGAGTGCGTGACAGTCGAGCCTAACGGTAACAAGGTATATTTCGGCACCACCAATGGCCTTGCCGTTTACGACGGCGATTCCGCTCCCGCGTCGGAAGATTACTCCGAAGTATATGCTTATCCCAACCCCGTACGACCCGATTATACAGGTTGGATTACCGTTACCGGACTCATGGACAACTCTCTCGTGAAAATCGCGGATGCCGCAGGCAATGTGTTCTTCCAGGGACGCTCACAAGGCGGTATGATAAGCTGGGACGGCTGCGACCCCGACGGTCGACGCGTGCGCTCAGGCGTTTACTTCGTGTTTGCCTCGCAGAATGATACGGAAAATTCTTCAGGCGCCGTTGCCAAGATTCTCGTTGTGAACTGATTTACCTCCGGGTGTGTTATCTCCGTAAACATTACTCCGAAATCTCAAAATGAACGATTCTTCGCTAAGTTACACTGACGAACTTGATAAATCATACGGTATAGCCGGTATGGCAATAACAATCGTCGCTCTCGACGCTCAGGATTTGCTTGACCGCATTGATATCGATGCCGAGCCCGGGCACACCATGCAGATGACCGCACACTTCGGTATGCGCGGAAACCCGCGAATGTCCGCCAAAATACTTTGGGAGGAGAGCGTGCGCGACCTGCGTGTGACCACTTCCATGGCTCTGGGCAACATTACATGCCGCCGCGCAGTGGCCTGCAACGCTCCCGTGGCCTCCGACGAGACTGAGCGGCTGCGCGAGGCTGTGCGATACGAAGGCGCGCGCCACTGCGACCTTGAGGAAGACGAGGCGGATGCGCTTTTCGAGCATTGCAACGAATATGTCCATCGGATATTTCGCCACGCAGGCCTCCCTCAGATAGTGCATGCTTTCGCCGACCGGCTGCGTAAACAGCGCTCGATGAGCACTGCAGAACTTGTGGATACATTGGCACAGTTCGGTCTCCGCTGATGCTACTTCAAAAAAAATGACTAACTTTGTCGCGCCTGAACCTCTTTGGTTTAGGCGCGACACGTTTTAGCATATATGTTTATATCCCATAATTATGTCAACAAATACAGTAGACAATAAGAAGAAGGTGACAACGGCAAGTCTCGCCAAGATGAAGGCTGCCGGCGAAAAAATAGCCATGATTACGGCTTATGATTATACAATGGCTACCCTCGTGGATCAGGCCGGAATAGACATGATACTCGTAGGCGACTCCGCCGCCAACGTCATGGCCGGCTACTCCACCACACTCCCCATAACCCTCGACCAGATGATCTATCACGCAAGCTGCGTGAAGCGTGGTGCAGAGCGTGCGCTCGTAGTGTGCGATATGCCCTTCGGATCCTATCAGGGCAATTCCGACGTAGCCCTTGCCTCGGCAGTACGAATCCTCAAAGAGAGCGGGGCAGAGGCAGTAAAGCTCGAAGGCGGCGCTGAAATCCGTGAATCGATCGAAAAGATTCTCTCGGCAGGTATCCCCGTAATGGGACACCTCGGACTCACGCCCCAGTCGATAAATAAATTCGGTACATATGGCGTGCGCGCCAAAGACGATGCCGAGGTAGAACGCCTGATTTCCGATGCGCTTATGCTTCAGGAAATCGGCTGCTTCGCCATAGTCTTCGAAAAGATACCCGCAGCGCTCGCTACACGCGTCTCGGAAATGCTCTCGATTCCTACAATCGGCATCGGTGCAGGCTCCGGAACTGACGGCCAGGTGCTCGTGCTGCAGGACATGCTCGGAATGAACAAAGGGTTTGCGCCTAAGTTCCTCCGCCGCTACGCCGACGTCGGCACTGTCATCGAACAGGCCGTCGGAAAATACATCTCCGATGTCAAGGCAGTAGATTTTCCTAACGAAAACGAGCAATATTAAAAGCTCTAAAAAACATTGCAAAATGTTTGTATATTAGGGAAATAATTGCTAACTTTGCGCCGTTGAACAGTGCGCACATGCGCCGCCCCATTGCTAATTGCTTGACAGTTAGTGAAATGGGCGGTTTTTGTGGGTATATGGCGAAAGCCGCTGTTCGGCGCCAAAACGAGAAATAAACGAATAAAGATATTAAAGTAACAAAGCAACAAAACTAAGATGCCTACTATTCAGCAATTAGTACGTAAAGGACGTGTCGCTCTGGAAGACAAGAGCAAGAGCCCCGCTCTTGATTCATGCCCCCAGCGTCGCGGCGTATGTGTCCGTGTGTACACCACAACACCTAAAAAGCCTAATTCGGCTATGCGTAAGGTAGCCCGTGTGCGCCTCACCAACGGTAAGGAAGTCAACTCCTACATCCCCGGCGAAGGTCACAACCTCCAGGAGCACTCAATCGTACTCGTTCGCGGCGGTCGTGTAAAAGACCTCCCCGGTGTACGCTACCACATCGTTCGCGGTACTCTCGATACTGCAGGTGTTAAGGACCGCACACAGCGTCGCTCTAAATACGGAGCCAAGCGTCCCAAGGCCGGTGCTGCCAAGAAGTAATCCGCCGACGGTAATATCTCCCCGGCGGGTGAAGCTAATCTTATAGCACCCGAGTAAAAATTCTTTTATTTTAAACTCGTTTTTGCATTTCTTGCAGCTACACTTTTGGTTGAGTAAGCCTGAGCATCAGAGGATGCGGGCTGAAGA
The DNA here is from genome assembly GCA_014800815.1 of Bacteroidales bacterium. GTDB lineage: Bacteria > Bacteroidota > Bacteroidia > Bacteroidales > Muribaculaceae > CAG-873. Next base: position 34,323 of record JAAVFI010000069.1, read on the forward strand.
ATAAACGAAGCAAGCAACCAAGCAATCAAAAACAAAAAAACTACGACACTCAAAAATGAGAAAGTCCAAGCCTAAAAAACGGGTAGTACTCCCCGATCCCGTTTTCGATGACGTCCGCGTGACTAAGTTCGTGAATCACCTGATGTTCGACGGTAAGAAGAACACAGCATTCACCATTTTCTATTCCGCTCTCGAGACTGTGAAGTCGAAGCTTCCCAATGAAGAGCTCAGTGCTCTCGATATCTGGAAGAAAGCCCTCGAGAACGTTACTCCTACCGTAGAAGTTAAGAGCCGTCGTGTAGGCGGTGCTACCTTCCAGGTTCCTACCGAGATCCGTGCAGATCGTAAGGAGTCTATTTCGATGAAAAACCTTATCTCTTATGCCCGCAAACGTGGTGGCAAGACTATGGCAGACAAACTCGCTGCCGAAATCGTTGACGCTTTCAACAACCAGGGCGGTGCTTACAAGCGTAAGGAAGATATGCACAAAATGGCCGAGGCTAACCGCGCCTTCGCTCACTTCCGTTTCTAATCGCTTATTCGTCGAATATAAACTCATCCTCAACAACGCAAAATGGCTAAATCTGACGAACATCTCAAATATACCCGCAACATCGGCATTATGGCTCACATCGATGCCGGTAAAACTACCACTTCAGAGCGTATCCTCTTCTACACCGGTCTTACTCACAAGATAGGTGAGGTACACGATGGTGCCGCTACCATGGACTGGATGGCTCAGGAGCAGGAGCGTGGTATCACAATTACTTCGGCTGCTACTACCACTTTCTGGAAGTACAACGACGAAAAATATAAAATCAACCTTATCGACACCCCGGGACACGTTGACTTCACTGTAGAAGTGGAGCGTTCACTTCGCGTTCTCGACGGTGCCGTTGCTACTTTCTGCGCCGTAGGTGGTGTAGAACCCCAGTCTGAAACCGTATGGCGCCAGGCCGACAAGTACAACGTGCCCCGTATCGGCTATGTCAATAAAATGGACCGTTCGGGTGCAAACTTCTTCGAAGTAGTGCGCCAGCTCAAGGACGTCCTCGGTGCCAACCCCTGTCCTATCGAGATACCTATCGGTGCTGAAGAAACATTCAAGGGTGTAGTTGACCTCATCCGCATGAAAGCTATCTTCTGGCATGACGAAACCATGGGTGCCGACTACACTGTAGAAGAAATCCCCGCAAATCTCGTAGAAGAAGCAGAACAGTGGCGCGACAATATGCTTGAGAAAATCGCCGAATACGACGACGATCTCATGTCTAAATACTTCGACGACCCCTCCACTATCACAGAAGAAGAGATCAAGCGTGCGCTCCGCAAGGCTACCCTCGCTATGGACCTCGTTCCCATGATCTGTGGTTCGTCGTTCAAGAACAAAGGCGTACAGTGCCTCCTCGATGCCGTTTGTGCATACCTCCCCAGCCCTGTTGACTCAGGCGCAGTAGAAGGTCGCTCTGTAGACAACCCCGACGAAATCATCACCCGTGAACCCTCAAGCGACGCTCCCATGTGTGCCCTCGCATTCAAGATTGCCACCGACCCCTATGTAGGCCGTCTGACATTCTTCCGTGTTTACTCAGGTGACGTAGTAGCCGGCTCATACATCCTCAACAGCCGCTCGGGCAAGAAAGAACGCGTATCGCGTCTCTTCCAGATGCACTCCAACAAGCAGAACCCCATGGAAGCTATCGGCTGCGGCGATATCGGCGCAGGTGTAGGTTTCAAGGATATCCGCACCGGTGATACTCTCTGTGCAGAAGACGCTCCTATCGTTCTCGAAGCAATGGAATTCCCCGATCCCGTTATCGGTATCGCAGTAGAGCCCAAGACCCAGAAAGACCTCGACAAACTCGGCGTCGGTCTCCAGAAGCTCGCTGAAGAAGACCCCACCTTCCGTGTTGAAACAAACGAAGAAACCGGCCAGACCGTTATCTCGGGTATGGGTGAGCTTCACCTCGATATCATCATCGACCGTCTCCGCCGCGAATTCAAGGTAGAATGTAACCAGGGTCGTCCTCAGGTTACCTACAAAGAAGCTATCACTCGTCCCTGCGAGCTTCGCGAAGTATTCAAGAAGCAGACCGGTGGTCGTGGTAAGTTCGCCGACATCATCGTTCGTATCGAACCCGTTGACGAAGGTTTCGAAGGCAACCTCCAGTTCGTTGACGAAGTTAAGGGTGGTAACATTCCTAAGGAATTCATCCCCTCTATCCAGAAGGGCTTCGTAACCGCAATGAAGAATGGTGTGCTCGCAGGCTTCCCCGTAGAACACCTCAAAGTAACTGTAATCGACGGTTCGTTCCACCCCGTTGACTCCGACCAGCTCTCGTTCGAGCTCTGCGCAATCCAGGCATTCAAGAAAGCTTGCGAAAAGGCAGGTCCCGTACTCCTCGAGCCTATCATGAAGATCGAAGTCGTTACCCCCGAAGAATCTATGGGTGACGTAATCTCCGACCTTAACAAGCGTCGCGGTCAGGTAGAAGGTATGGAAAACAGCCGCTCAGGTGCTCGTGTCGTTAAGGCTAAAGCTCCCCTCGCTGAAATGTTCGGTTACGTTACCGCACTCCGTACAATCACCTCCGGACGCGCTACTTCGACTATGACATTCTCTCACTACGCCGAAGTCTCCAACTCTATCGCCAAGGACGTTCTCACCGAATGCCAGGGCCGTGTCGATCTTCTCAAGTAATAAAAAACAAGCATAATATATATGAACCCCATCATCCGTATCAAACTTAAATCGTACGACCACCAGCTCGTGGACAAATCGGCCGAAAAGATTGTAAAGACGGTGAAGTCGATCGGCGCGGTAATCAGCGGTCCTATACCCCTGCCCACCCATAAGCGTATCTTCACCGTGAACCGCTCAACCTTCGTAAACAAGAAGAGCCGTGAGCAGTTCCAGCTCAGCAGCTATAAGCGTCTCATCGACATCTACAACGCTACTCCCAAGATTGTAGACGCTCTGATGAAGCTCGAGCTCCCCAGCGGTGTCGAAGTGGAAATCAAGTGCTGATTCCGGACTATCGAAAAATAATAATTATCCCACAATATAAACAATCAGAGAAATGCCAGGATTAATTGGAAAGAAAATCGGAATGACATCCGTTTTCAGTGCCGACGGCCGCAACGTGCCGTGCACTGTTATCGAAGTAGGTCCTTGTGTTGTCACTCAGGTTAAGACAGAAGCTACCGACGGCTACAATGCCCTCCAGCTCGGCTTTGAAGAGCAGAAGGAGAAGCACCTCACACAGCCCGAACTCGGTCACTTCCGTAAAGCAGGTGTGGCTCCCAAGAGACACTTGGCCGAGTTCAAAGGATTTGACGGCGAGTACAAGCTCGGCGACACCATCACTGCAGACTTCTTCTCAGAAGCTGACTTCGTAGACGTAGTCGGTACTTCTAAGGGTAAGGGCTTCCAGGGCGTTGTAAAGCGTCACGGTTTCGGTGGTGTAGGTCAGGCTACCCACGGTCAGCACAACCGTCTCCGCAAGCCCGGTTCTATCGGTGCCTGCTCTTACCCCGCAAAGGTGTTCAAGGGCATGCGCATGGCAGGCCAGACAGGCAACGAACGTGTGACTGTTCAAAACCTTCAGATTATCAAAGTGATTCCCGAACACAACCTTGTGATGATCAAGGGTTCTGTGCCCGGAGCAAAAGGTTCAATCGTCTTAATTGAGAAGTAATAATGGAACTCGCAGTATACAACCAGAATGGCCAGGATACCGGCCGCCGCGTGACCCTCAACGATGAGGTTTTCGCTATCGAGCCCAACGAGCACGCCCTCTACCTCGACGTTAAGCAGTACCTTGCAAATCACCGTCAGGGCACACACAAATCGAAAGAACGCAGCGAAGTAAGCGGTTCTACCCGCAAACTCCACAAGCAGAAAGGTGGAGGCGGCAGCCGTATCGGCGATATCAACTCGCCCGTACTCGTTGGTGGTGGCCGTGTTTTCGGTCCCCGTCCCCGCGACTACCGCTTCAAGCTCAACCGCAAACTCAAAGACCTCGCTCGTCGCTCCGCGCTCAGCCTCAAGGCTGCTGCCGGTGAGATTATCGTAGTCGATAACGTACAGTTTGAAGCTCCCAAAACTAAAGAATTTGTAAATTTTGCTAAAAATCTTAAAGTAGAGGGCAAAAAGGTTCTTCTCGTTTTGTCGGAAAAAAATAATAACGTATATTTGTCGATGCGTAACGTGCCCGATGCCAAGATCATGACTGCATCGGACATCAACACGTATGCCGTACTTGACAACAACGCTCTGATTCTCTCCGAATCAAGCGTTGACGTGCTCAATCAACTTTAATCCACTCCGGAAGATACAACAACAATGGAAATATCTATCAAACCCATAATCACAGAAAGAGCAACCGCCCTCTCCGAGAAGCGCAATTGCTACACTTTCCGCGTATCGCCCGACGCCAACAAGTATCAGATCAAATCTCTGATCGAACAGCTCTACGGCATTAAAGTGGAGAATGTGAACACAGCTATCATGCGCGGTAAGAACAAATCACGCTGGACCAAAAGCGGTCTTATCAAGGGTAAAACCGACCGCTGGAAAAAGGCCTACGTAACTGTTGCCCCCGGCCAGTCCATCGAATTCTTTAGCAACATCTAAACACAATGGCAGTAAGAAAATTCAAGCCCACTACCCCTGGGCAGCGTCACAAGGTCATCGGTGTGTTTAAGGGTACAATCACTGCTACCACACCGGAAAAATCTCTTACAGTCGGCAAGCGCGCCTCCGGCGGTCGTAACAACGAAGGTCACCTCACCGCTCGCTACCTTGGCGGTGGTCACAAGCGCAAATACCGTTTTATTGACTTTAAGAGAAATCGCGACGGCATCCCCGCAGTAGTAAAATCGATCGAGTACGATCCCAACCGCTCGGCTCGCATCGCACTCCTTTACTACGCGGATGGAGTGAAGACTTATATCATCGCTCCTAACGGTCTTGAGGTTGGTGCAACCCTTCTCAGCGGCCCCGAAGCTGCTCCCGAAGTAGGTAACACCCTTCCCCTCAACAAGATTCCCGTAGGTACAGTAATCCACTGCATCGAACTCCGTCCCGGTCAGGGAGCTTTCATGGCTCGCTCAGCCGGTACTTTCGCCCAGCTCGTTTCCCGCGAGGGCAACTACGCTATCATCAAATTACCTTCAGGTGAGACTCGTAAAGTGCTTGCAGAATGCCGCGCAACAATCGGTACCGTAGGCAACAGCGAACACTCACTCGAACGCTCCGGTAAAGCCGGCCGCTCTCGTTGGCTCGGCCGCCGTCCCCGCAACCGCGGTGTGGTAATGAACCCTGTCGACCACCCCATGGGCGGTGGTGAAGGCCGTGCTTCGGGTGGACATCCCCGCTCGCGTAAGGGTCTTTACAGCAAGGGTCTTAAGACTCGTGCGCCCAAGAAGCAGTCGAGCAAGTACATTATCGAGAGAAGAAAAAAGAAGTAATCTGAAATAGCAAAGCAATATGAGCCGTTCATTAAAAAAAGGTCCCTTCATCAGCGTTAAGCTCGAAAAGAAAGTGGCCGACATGGCAGCCTCCGGCAAAAGCAACGTCATCAAGACTTGGAGCCGTGCTTCAATGATTGCCCCCGAATTCGTGGGCATGACATTTGCGGTGCACAACGGTAACAAATTCATCCCCGTATACGTGACTGAAAACATGGTAGGTCACAAACTCGGCGAATTTGCTCCTACCCGTACATTCCGCGGCCATGCAGGCAATAAGAAAAAATAATGCCTGAAATCGTTTAACAGATAATAAAAGACGACAAAATACAATGGGTGAAAGAAAAAGACTCGCAGCCGACCGTCGTAAGGAGGAAAACAAGAGCATAGCATTCGCTAAGCTCCTGAACGTACCCACCTCCCCCCGCAAGATGCGTCTGGTTGCCGACATGATCCGTGGCAAGGAAGTGTTCCGTGCCCTCGGCATGCTCAAATTCTCCAATAAGGAAGCTGCTGCCCGCCTCGAGAAACTCGTGCGCTCGGCTGTAGCCAACTGGGAAGAGAAGAACGATCGCAAAGCTCAGGACGGAGAGCTCTACATAAGCACTATCTACGTCAACTGCGCCCCGATGCTCAAGCGCCTCCGTACGGCGCCCCAGGGCCGCGGCTACCGTATCCGCAAGCGTGCAAACCACGTTACGGTAATAGTTGACACAATCGAAAACAAACACATTACCGAGGCTTAATATATGGGACAGAAAGTTAATCCTATAAGCAACCGCCTGGGCGTGATCCGCGGCTGGGACTCCAACTGGTCTGAGAAAGGCAAATACCCCGATAACATTCTCGAGGACTACAAGCTCCGCGAATACCTCAACGTACGCCTGGCAAAATGCAGCGTCTCGCGTATCGTGATAGAGCGCACGCTCAAACTCATTACAATCACTGTCTGCACTTCACGTCCCGGCCTCATCATCGGCAAGGGCGGTCAGGAAGTTGAAAAGCTCAAAGAAGAGCTCAAGAAAATCACTGACAAAGACGTACAGATCAACATCTTCGAAGTTAAGCGTCCCGAACTCGACGCAGAAATTGTAGCTTCAACTATCGCTCGCCAGATCGAAGGTAAGGTAGCTTACCGCCGTGCAGTGAAGATGGCCGTTGCTTCGACAATGCGTGCAGGTGCTGAAGGCGTCAAGATTCAGATCTCAGGCCGTCTCAACGGTGCTGAAATGGCTCGCTCCGAAATGTTCAAGGAAGGCCGTACTCCCCTTCACACCCTCCGTGCCGACATAGACTACGCACTCGTTGAGGCACACACCAAAGTAGGTGTGATCGGCGTTAAGGTATGGATCTGCCGCGGTGAAGTATATGGCAAGCGTGACCTCGCCCCCAACTTCACTACCGGTCAGAAAGAAGGTCGCGGTGCTGCCGGCAAAGGCCGTGAGCGTCGTGGCGGTTTCCGTTCACAGAAATCCAACCGTTAAACACTCCGTAAGCAAAAACAGACATGTTACAGCCTAAGAAAACCAAATTCCGCCGCGCCCAGAAAGGTCGCAGCAAAGGCGTTGCCCAGCGTGGCAATCAGCTCGCTTTCGGATCGTTCGGCATCAAGACCCTTGAGACCAAGTGGATCACCGGTCGTCAGATCGAGGCCGCCCGTATCGCAGTGACACGCTACATGCAGCGTCAGGGCCAGATATGGATCCGCATATTCCCCGACAAACCCATTACCCGCAAACCGGCCGACGTCCGAATGGGTAAAGGTAAAGGTAACCCCGAAGGATTCGTGGCGCCTGTTACTCCCGGTCGCATCATCATCGAAGTGGAGGGCGTTAGCTACGACATCGCCAAGGAAGCACTCCGCCTTGCAGCTCAGAAGCTTCCTGTAGTCACCAAATTTGTGGTGCGTCGCGACTACGACCCCACCCAGAACGTGTAATCAGTTATGAAGAAAGAAGAAATACGCGAGATGTCGACAGCCGATCTCAAAGATCGTCTGCAGCAGATGGAGAAAGAATATCTCCAGCAGCGTGCCAATCACGCAGTCACTCCTCTCGACAATACTGCGAAGATCACAGCCGACCGCCGCTCGATAGCTCGAGTTAAAACCGAGCTTCGTCAGCGCGAACTCAACAACAAATAAGCATGCCTAACATGGAAGAAAAACGTAACCTGCGCAAAGAGCGCATCGGCGTGGTGTCCAGCAACAAGGGCGACAAGACTATCACAGTCACCGTAAAGTGGAAAGAAAAACACCCCATCTACGGTAAATTCGTCAACAAGACTAAAAAGTACCACGCTCACGACGAAAAGAACGAGTGCTCTGTAGGCGATACCGTACGTCTCATGGAGACCCGTCCTCTCAGCAAGACCAAGCGCTGGAGATTAGTAGAAATCCTCGAAAAAGTTAAGTAAAAAATGATACAGACTGAATCACGCCTCAATGTTGCCGACAACAGCGGAGCCAAGGAAGTACTTTGCATCCATGTGCTCGGCGGTACCGGCCGTCGCTACGCTTCCGTTGGCGACATCATCGTGGTCACTGTCAAGAACGCTATCCCCGGAGCTGATGTCAAGAAGGGTACTGTAAGCCGTGCAATGGTCGTACGCACCAAGAAAGAGGTGCGTCGCCCCGACGGCTCTTACATTCGTTTCGACGACAACGCCTGCGTTCTTCTTAAGAACGACGGCGACCTCCGCGGAACCCGTATCTTCGGTCCCGTTGCCCGAGAACTCCGTGCCAAAAACATGAAAATCGTTTCACTGGCACCCGAAGTGCTCTAAATCAGTTAAACATTCCCATTCTTTATGAGCAAGATTCACATCAAGAAAGGCGACACCGTCTACGTACTTGCCGGCGAAGACAAAGGCAAGACCGGACGCGTGCTCGCCGTGCTCCGCGACAAAAACCGCGCCATCGTCGAAGGCGTAAACATTGTCACCAAGGCTACAAAACCCTCCGCACAGTATCCGCAGGGCGGCCTTATCAAGAAGGAAGCACCCATCCACATCTCTAACATCAACCTCGTGGACCCCAAGACCGGTAAGCCCACCCGCATCGCTATCAAGCGTGAGGACGGCAAGGTTGTCCGCATTGCTAAAAAATCCAACCAGGTTATCAAATAATGAGCACATCACTGCAAAAAGACTACAAGGAACGCATCGTTCCGGCTCTCGAGCGTGAGTTCAACTACACCACAGTAATGCAGGTGCCCCGCCTTGAGAAGATTGTTATCAATCAGGGTATCGGTGCCGCTACTCAGGACAAGAAGCTCATCGAGACCGCTATCAACGAGCTCACTGCTATCACAGGCCAGAAGGCTGTAGCAACCCTCTCGAAGAAAGATATCTCGAACTTCAAGCTCCGTAAGAAAATGCCTGTGGGCGTACGCGTAACTCTCCGTCGTGAGAAAATGTACGAATTCCTCGAGCGTCTGATCCGCGTTGCCCTTCCCCGTATCCGCGACTTCAAGGGTATCGAAGGCAAGCTCGACGGCCGTGGCAACTACACCCTCGGTATCACTGAGCAGATCATCTTCCCCGAGATCAACATCGACAACATCAACAAGCTTATGGGTATGAACATCACCTTCGTTACCTCGGCAAACACCGACGAAGAAGGTTACGCTCTGCTCAAGAACTTCGGCCTCCCCTTCAAAAACGAAAAAAAATAACAATAGAAGCAACCTATGGCTAAAGAATCAATGAAAGCCCGTGAGGTGAAGCGCGCCCGCCTTTGCGCCAAGTACGCACAGCGTCGCGCCGAGCTCAAGAAAATCGTGAACGCCGGTGTTCAGGATACCGACGAAGCACGCCAGGCTGCCTACGAAGCAGCTCAGGAGCTCCAGACCCTCCCGAAGAACTCATCTTATATCCGCAAGCACAACCGCTGCTCAATCACCGGTCGTCCCAAAGGATATATGCGTCAGTTCGGCATCTCCCGTATCCAGTTCCGCGAAATGGCCTCTGCAGGTCTCATTCCCGGAGTAAAGAAAGCAAGCTGGTAATTCACTCTCCCCACTTGACTTCTACGGTAGCGCCCCTATCGGTCTATGACCGACATTAGGCGACACCGAAAACGAGAGTATTAAATATTGTTGGGCACTCCGGCCCAATCAATTTAAACAATCAATAAAATGACCGATCCTATAGCAGATTATCTCACAAGATTGAGGAATGCAATCAAGGCCAACCACCGAGTGGTGGAGGTTCCTGCCTCAAACTTGAAGAAAGAGATCACTAAAATTCTTTTCGAACAGGGCTATATTCTTAACTACAAGTTTATAGACGGCGAAAACAATGCTCAGGGCACCATCAAGATCGCCCTCAAATATGATCCCCAGGACCGCGTAAACGCCATCAAAGGCCTCAAGCGCGTATCTCGTCCGGGTCTCCGTCAGTACACCGGTTACAAGGACATGCCCCGCGTCCTCAACGGCCTCGGCATCGCTATCCTTTCTACCTCTCAGGGTGTGATGACTAACAAGAAAGCTGCCGACCTCAAAATCGGCGGTGAAGTACTTTGCTACGTATATTAATCAACCGCTAATACAATCCGAATATGTCAAGAATTGGTAAAGCACCCATTGCAATCCCCGCAGGTGTAACAGTGACGGTTGATGAAAAGAACAACGTAGTAACCGTCAAAGGAAAATACGGCGAACTCACTCAGCAGGTTCACCCCGACCTCAAAGTAACCGTAGAAGACAATCAGGTGCACATCACTCGTCCCAGCGACGACCGTGAACACCGTGCACAGCATGGCCTCTACCGCGCTCTCATCCACAACATGGTAGAAGGCGTGCACCAGCGCTATCGCAAAGAAATGGAGCTCGTCGGCGTAGGTTACCGCGCCGCAGCCACAGGTCAGGTTCTCGAACTCTCCCTCGGCTACTCCCACGCAATATACCTCAAGCTTCCCCCCGAGGTAGCAGTTGAGGCAAAGAGCGAGCGTAACAAAAACCCCCTTATCATCCTCGAAAGCCAGGACAAGCAGCTCCTCGGCCAGGTATGTGCTAAGATCCGCTCGTTCCGCAAGCCCGAACCCTACAAGGGCAAAGGTATCAAGTTTGTCGGCGAAATTATCCGTCGTAAGTCCGGTAAGAAGGCCGGTGCCAAATAATTAAAAGCCCACTGTCATGATTTCAAAGATAGAAAGACGTAACAAAATCAAGACGCGCATCCGTGGCAAAATCTCCGGCACCGCCGAGCGTCCCCGTATGACCGTCTTCCGCAGCAACAAGCAAATCTACGTTCAACTCATCGACGACCTCGCAGGCCGTACACTGGTAGCTACCTCTTCAAAGGGTCTCGACCAGAAGGGCACAAAGTGCGAGATTGCTGCACTGGTGGGTACCGCTATAGCTGCCAAGGCTCTTGAAGCCGGCATTACAGAAGTAGTTTTCGACCGTAACGGATATCTCTTCCACGGTCGTGTTAAATCCCTCGCTGATGCTGCCCGCAGCGCCGGCCTCAAATTCTGATAAACTATGGCTAAAAGAAATAACAGAGTAAAATCTACCGGCGACCTTGAACTCAAGGACCGCCTCGTAGCGATCAACCGCGTCACCAAGGTGACAAAGGGTGGTCGTACATTCACCTTCGCAGCCATTGTCGTTGTCGGTAACGAAGACGGCGTAGTAGGCTGGGGCCTCGGTAAAGCAAACGAAGTTCAGGCAGCTATCGCCAAAGGCGTAGAAGCAGCTAAAAAGAACCTCATCCGCGTTCCCGTTCACAAAGGCACCATTCCTCACGAACAGGTTGCTAAGTTCGGCGGCTCACGCATCATCCTCAAGCCCGCATCTCACGGTACCGGTGTAAAAGCCGGTGGCGCTATGCGTGCGGTACTTGAAAGTGTTGGTATCACCGACGTCCTCGCCAAGTCAAAGGGTTCTTCCAACCCCCACAACCTGGTTAAGGCTACTATCGCAGCTCTCGATGAAATGCGCTCACCCGCTATCATCGCCCAGAACCGCGGTATCTCGGTAGAAAAAGTGTTCAAAGGCTAAATCGCACCAACTATGGCACAGATTAAAATCACACAGATAAAGAGCCGCATCGGCGCTCCTGCTGTTCAGAAGCGCACACTTGATGCCCTCGGTCTCAAGAAAATGAATCACAGCGTAGTGAAAGAAAACACTCCTTCTGTGATGGGTATGGTCAACAAAGTTCATCACCTCGTAAAGGTGGAGAACGCTTAAAAAAAGTACCACTATGAACTTAAGCAATTTAAAACCCGCAGTAGGCTCTGTAAAACATAGCACCCGCATCGGTCGTGGTCCCGGCTCCGGCAAAGGTGGAACATCTACCCGCGGTCACAAAGGTGCAAAGTCTCGTTCAGGCTACAGCCGCAAAATCGGCTTCGAAGGCGGTCAGATGCCTCTCCAGCGCCGTCTCCCCAAATTCGGCTTCAAGAATATCAATCGTGTGGAATACAAAGCTATCAACCTCGATCTTATCGCCGCTCTTGCTGAAGCTCGTCAGCTCCAGAAAGTAGGTGTAGAGGAGCTTCGTCAGGCAGGTTACATCCGCGCCAAGCAGCTCGTCAAGATCCTGGCTAACGGCAACGTGACCGCACCCCTCACCGTTGAAGCCCATGCCTTCTCTGCAGCTGCCAAGGCTGCTATCGAAGCTGCCGGCGGAACAGCCCAAACCATCTAATTATGAGATTTGTAGAAACCCTTAAAAATATCTGGACTATCCAGGAGCTCCGCCAGCGACTCCTCATAACCTTCCTTCTGGTATTCATATACCGGTTGGGATGTTATGTGGTGCTCCCCGGCATCTCCCCCTCTGACATCGACGCTCTTGCTTCGTTTACGAACAAGAGCGGCCTGATGCAGCTTCTGGATATGTTCTCCGGAGGTGCCTTCTCCCAGGCATCTATCTTCGCGCTCGGTATCATGCCCTATATCACGGCTTCGATCGTGATACAGCTCTGCGGCATGATACTCCCTTCATTCCAGAAGATGCAGCGCGAAGGTGAGAGCGGACGTCAGAAACTCAATCAGTACACCCGCTACCTCACTGTGCTTATTCTCTTCCTCCAGGCTCCCGCTTACCTCATCAACCTTCAGGTGCAGGTCAACGGCGCCGCTAACGGAAGCACCCTCCAACTCGGTTTCTGGACCGTTGCCTACCTCACCATTATTCTCGCAGCAGGCTCCATGTTCATCATGTGGCTCGGCGAGCGTATCACCGACCGTGGTATCGGCAACGGTATCTCCTTCATCATTCTCGTGGGTATCATCGCCCGTCTCCCGGGAGCCCTCTACTATGAATTCGTAAGCCGCCTTCCGGGTGCATCAGGCAGCCAGGGTGGTCTTGTGATGTTCATCGTCGAGATCGTACTCCTCTTCGCTGTTACCGTAGGTGCAGTGCTTCTCGTACAGGGCACCCGCAAGGTGCCCGTACAGTACGCAAAGCGTATCGTAGGTAACCGTCAGTACGGAGGCGCACGTCAGTATATCCCTCTGAAGGTAAATGCCGCAGGCGTAATGCCTATCATCTTCGCGCAGGCCATCATGTTCATCCCCATGACACTTGCAGGTTTCCGCGGAGGCGAGAGCGGCCTTATGCATGCCTTTACCGACATCAATAGCTTCTTGTACAACTTCATCTTCTTTATCCTCATCGTAGCCTTCACATACTTCTACACAGCTATCACCGTACGCCCCGTACAGATGGCAGACGATATGAAGCGCAACAACGGATTCATCCCCGGCGTAAAACCCGGCAAGAAGACTGCAGAATACCTCGACGCTATTATGTCGCGCATCACACTTCCCGGCTCTATCTTCCTGGGCATCGTGGCAATTCTTCCCGCCTTCGCCCGCTTCTTCGGCATCAGCCAGAACTTCGCTCAGTTCTTCGGCGGCACATCACTCCTCATCATGGTGGGTGTAGTGCTCGACACACTGCAGCAGATAGAGTCGCACCTCATGATGCACCACTACGATGGCCTGATGAAGGAGGGTAAGATCAAAGGCCGCACAACAGGCCAGGCTTATTAAAGCAATCGACACCAAGTATCATTCGACTTCATTAAATGATTTATCTTAAGACACCGGAAGAAATCGAAACCATGCGCTCAGCCGCTACCCTCGTGTCAAAGACACTTGCGGAAGTAGGGCGCTGGATCGAACCCGGCGTAACCACACGCAAGCTTGACACCATTGCCCGGGAGTTTATCCTGGACAATGGAGGCAAGCCCGCCTGCCTCGGTTACGAAGGATTCCCCGGCACACTCTGCATCGAGGTAAACGAAACCGTAGTGCATGGTTTTCCCTCGGACCGTGTTCTTGTCGACGGTGACATCGTAGGCATTGATACGGTAGTAGAGAAAGACGGCTTCATGGGCGACTCGTGTTACACATTCGCCGTAGGAACACTTTCTCCCGAAAAAATGGCACTCTGCCGCACAACACGCGAATCACTCTACGAAGGCATCAAAGCCGCCAAAATCGGCGCCCGGATAGGAGACATCGCAAACGCCGTACAGAGCTACTGCGAGCGTCGCAACTACTCAATAGTACGCGAAATGTGTGGACACGGCATAGGCCGAAGCATGCACGAAGAGCCCAACGTACCCAACTACGGCCGTCGAGGCATAGGCCCCAGACTCCAGAACGGTATGTGCATCTGCATCGAACCTATGGTAAACATGGGCAGCCGCAACGTAGTGATCGAATCAAACGGCTGGGAATGTCGCACACGCGACCGCAAGCCCTCCGCTCACTACGAGCACACCCTCGCTATCATAGACGACCGCACCGAGGTGCTCACAACATTCGACTATATCCACGAGGCAATTACAGATAAATTTATTTAAACCACCATCTATGGCAAAACAATCAGCAATCGAACAGGACGGAACCATTATCGAGGCACTGTCGAACGCGATGTTCCGCGTCGAACTCGAAAACGGTCACGAAATCACCGCCCACATCTCGGGCAAGATGCGCATGCACTACATCCGCATCCTCCCCGGCGACAAGGTGCGAGTGGAAATGTCGCCCTACGACCTTTCTAAAGGACGGATTGCTTTCCGCTATAAATAATCGAAAAAACTAAAAGATATGAAAGTAAGAGCTTCCGTTAAGAAACGCACTCCGGACAGCAAGATTGTCCGTCGCAAAGGACGTCTGTACGTCATCAACAAAAAGAATCCCAAGTACAAACAACGTCAAGGATAATTCTATTATTTTTGAAGAAATAATAAGCTGACAGATATAAAAATATGGCAGTACGTATAGTGGGAGTTGACCTCCCCCAGAACAAAAGAGGTGAAATCGCCTTGACATACATCTTCGGCATCGGCCGGAGCGCCGCAAAGTCGATTCTTGAAAAAGCAGGCATCGACGTAAACATCAAAGTTCAGGATTGGACCGACGAACAGGCCGCTAAGGTTCGTGAAGTAATCGGCTCAGACTATAAAGTAGAAGGCGACCTCCGCAGCGAAATTCAGCTCAACATCAAGCGTCTCATGGACATCGGCTGCTACCGCGGCATCCGTCACCGTAACGGTCTTCCCGTCCGTGGCCAGAGCACCAAGAATAACGCACGTACCCGCAAGGGCCGCAAGAAAACCGTTGCTAACAAGAAGAAAGCTACTAAATAATAAATCAACATGGCAAAAAAAACAGTCGCAGCTAAGAAGCGAAACGTCAAAGTGGGCGCAGAAGGCCAGCTTCACGTTCATTCGTCTTTCAACAATATCATCGTTTGCCTTGCCAATAGCGAAGGACAGGTTATCTCCTGGTCATCTGCAGGTAAGATGGGCTTCCGCGGTTCTAAAAAGAACACTCCCTACGCAGCCCAGATGGCAGCACAGGATTGCGCAAAGACCGCTTACGACCTCGGTCTCCGCAAGGTAAAGGCTTATCTCAAAGGTCCCGGTAACGGACGCGAAAGCGCAGTGCGTACAATCGATGGCGCAGGTATCAAGGTGACAGAAATTATCGACGTTACCCCGCTGCCCCACAACGGTTGCCGTCCTCCCAAACGCAGAAGAGTATAAAATCAGTATCGTGGGCCGGCTGCAATCCTTTGCAGCCAATGCCCCCGACCTCTGCTTTCACTTTTAGTAACCATATCTTTTCAACAAAAGCGGGAGCCTCTTGCGGCAAGCCAGTGCCGCTAACATGAGAGCCTCACATCCCGGCAAGCCTCGCTCAGAGGCAAGCGTGACCAAGGCGAATAGACCATATTTTTATCACCTCTCTATGGTCGCGGCTGCGCCGGCATCATGCCACTCTCCGGAGATTAAAGCCCTCACCGCTCCCGAAAAACTGATTTTACTACAATGGCAAGATACACAGGTCCCAAGACCAAAATAGCCCGCAAATTCGGCGAACCCATTTTCGGCGAAGACAAGGTTCTCGCCCGTCGCAACTTCCCCCCGGGCCAGCACGGTGCAAACAAGCGCCGCAAAACTTCTGAATACGGCGTACAGCTCCGTGAGAAGCAGAAGGCCAAATACACCTACGGCGTACTCGAACGTCAGTTCCGCAATCTCTTCGAGAAAGCATCTTCGCTCAAGGGTATTACCGGTGAAATCCTCCTTCAGCTCCTCGAAGGCCGTCTCGACAACGTAGTATACCGTCTCGGTATCGCTCCCACTCGTGCAGCCGCTCGTCAGATTGTTCTTCACAAGCACATCACCGTAAACGGTGCAGTGGTAAACATCCCCTCTTACGCCGTTAAGCCCGGTGATATCGTAGGCGTTCGCGAACGCAGCAAATCGCTCGAAGTTATCGCCGACTGTCTCGCTGGTTTCAACCACAGCAAGTACCCCTGGATTGAATGGGACGAAGCTACCAAGAGTGGCAAGTTCCTCCACGTGCCTGCACGCGAAGACATCCCCGAGAACATCAAGGAGCAGCTGATCGTCGAGCTCTACTCTAAGTAATAAATCCTAATCAACAGATCCATGGCTATATTAGCATTCCAAAAACCTGAAGAGGTAGTTATGGTAGAAGCCAGCAACTTCTACGGCAAATTCGAATTCAAGCCTTTGGAACCCGGCTATGGCATCACCGTAGGCAACGCACTCCGTCGTGTACTCCTGTCCTCACTCGAAGGATATGCGATTTCGTCGATCAAAATCGACGGCGTTAAGAACGAATTCGATGCCGTGCCCGGCGTTAAGGAAGATGTAACAAACATCATCCTTAACCTCAAGCAGGTCGACCTTAAGCAGAAGGTCGAAGATACCGAATTTGAACGCTGCACCATTACCGTTTCAGGCAAAGAAGTGTTCACAGCCGGCGACATCGCCAACGCCCTCACAGGCTTCGAGGTAATGAACCCCGAACTGGTGATCTGTCATTTGGATCCCGACGCAAGTTTCACTATCGTACTGACCGTTAACAAAGGACGTGGTTGGGTACCCGCTGAGGAGAACGTTACTCCCCAGGATGATATCAATACTATTGCTATCGACTCAATCTACACCCCGATTAAGAACGTCAAATACACCGTCGAAAACTACCGCGTAGACCAGAAAACCGACTACGACAAACTTACCCTCGAAATCAGCACCAACGGCTCAATCCTCCCCAAGGACGCCGTCAAGGAAGCCGCTAAGATACTTATCTACCACTTCATGCTCTTCTCCGACGAGAAGATCACTCTCGAAACTTCCGAGCCCGATCCCGGCGAAGAATTCGATGAAGAAGTACTCCACATGCGTCAGCTTCTCAAGTCGAAGCTCGTCGACATGCAGCTTTCGGTGCGTGCTCTCAACTGCTTAAAGAGCGCCGAGGTGGAAACTCTCGCCGAACTCGTGGTATTCAACAAGACCGATCTGCTCAAGTTCCGCAACTTCGGCAAAAAGTCTCTCGTCGAACTCGAAAGCCTCCTTACGAGCCTCAACCTTTCGTTCGGCATGGACATATCCAAATACAAACTTGATAAAGAATAATCACCGATGAGACACAATAAAAAATTCAATCACCTCGGCCGCAAGACTGCTCACCGCGCGTCTCTGCTCGCCAACATGACGGTGTCGCTCATCTTCCACAAGCGCATCAACACCACCCTCGCAAAGGCTAAAGCGCTGCGCGTATATGCCGAGCCCCTGATCAACCGCGCTAAGGAGGACACTATGGCTAACCGCCGCCTCGTTTTCAGCTATCTCCAGAACAAGGAAGCTGTCAAGATCCTCTTCCAGGAAATCGCTGAAAAGATTGCTAACCGCCCCGGTGGCTACACCCGTATCCTCAAGACCGGTTACCGTCTCGGCGACAACGCCCAGACCTGCTTTATCGAACTCGTGGACTACAACGAAGCTATGCTCAAAGACAACAAGGAAGCTAAGGCCAAGACACGCCGCAGCCGCCGTGGCAACAAGAGCGCAGCTCCCGCCGTTGAAAACCCCGTAGCCGAAGCTGCTGCTCAGGAACCCGAACTCCCCGCAGCTGAATAATCGACTTCGATACATATCTATACAAAGCCTGCTCCTCACGGGGCAGGCTTTGTCGCACAAATACCCCCATAAAAACATGAACACCAACATACCCGACTGGGCCTTCCGCATGAACTGCGCCGTAACAGTCGTCGACGCCAACTGCACAATCATATACATGAACGAGCGCGCACGCGAAACCTTCGCCGCACGCGGAGGAGCCGACCTCATCGGTCACAACCTCATGGACTATCACAACGAACGCTCACGCGGCATCATCCGGCGACTCCTCGACGAAGGCAGCTCCAACGCCTACACAATCGAAAAAGGAGGCCTCCATAAAATGATATACCAGACCGCCTGGCGCGACGGCAGCGGAGCCGTAGCAGGCCTCGTAGAGATATCCATGGTCATCCCAGCCGACATGCCACACTATATCCGAAACTGATGCCCGACCTCACAATCTTCAGCGACGTGCCCGGCATACACGCCGGCATCGCGCCCGATGCCCGTCAAGTCGAAGACTCGGTACTACTCCCCGTGCAGACCCACACCTGCCGCGTAGCCGTCGTCCCCGACACCACCGACCTCACCGACACCGACGGCATCATCACCCTTCAGCGCGGCCTCCGCATAGGCGTCCGAATCGCCGACTGTGTCCCCGTCTTGCTCTACGCCCCCGACATCCGCGCCGTAGCCGCCGTCCATGCCGGCTGGAAAGGCACCCTTGGCGGCATCACCACCGAAGCCATCGAGAAGATGAAAAGCCTCGGAGCTGCTCCCGACAAAATTCAGGTAGCCTTCGGCCCGAGTATCTGCGGCGACTGCTACGAAGTATCGCCCGAACTTGCCGACACCTTCCGCGCCGCAGGATTCACCGACTGCATAATAGGCACCCGCAACGTCGACCTCGAAGCCGTCAACAGCACCCGCCTCATCCAAGCCGGCCTCCACCCCTCCAACATCCGCCCCCGGCCCTGCTGCACCTTCGAGACCCCCGCCCTCCCCTCGTGGCGCCGCCAACCCACCCCTCAGCGCCTCGTCACGTGGATCGAACTCTTATAGTTCCGTCGTCCTTGCCGATTGATGAAATTTTCGTAGCTTTGCACCACAATCACATCGCCATGCAACTGCCTGATATCATCAACCGCTCGCGGGCCGACCTGCTCGATTACATCTTCATCGTGCTCGGTATGGCTCTTTATGCCATAGGATTCACCGTCTTCATACTCCCGCACGACATTGTCGTGGGAGGAATGGCCGGCTTCGGTACACTCGTCTACTTCGCGAGTGGCGAACGCATCCCCGTTGCCGTCACCATGTATGTGGTCAATATCCTCATGCTCGTGTGCTGGCACCGCGTGCTCGGGCGCAAGTTCGTGATAGGTACAGTCTTCGGCGCATCTGTCCTTTCGCTTATGATAGGCTCGATAGAGCAGTACTTCACATCGCATGCACCCGTAGTCACCGACATGACCATGAGCGTGATACTCGGGGCCGTGCTGTGCGGTTGTGGCATTGGCCTGTACTATGCGCATAAAGGGTCGGCCGGAGGCACCGACATTGTGGCTGCGGTATTCGAGAAAAAATCCAATATGAGCATCGGACGCACCATGATGGTCATAGACATGACTATCGTTGCCTGCTCGTTCTTCCTCCCCTTCGACGGCGATATGGATGCCCGCATTCAGAGCCGCGTACAGACTATCGTCTACGGCCTCGTGTCGATAGTGATATACTCCTTCCTGGCAAACTATATAGTGAATGCCGACAAGCAGACCATCCAGTTCCTGATTCTATCGCCCCGCTGGCATGAAATTGCCGACAACATCACCCACCGTTCCGGCCGAGGAGTGACAACCTTCGACGGCCGCGGATTCTGGACCGGCGAGGAGCGCACCATGCTCGTGGTGTGGTGCCGACAGTACGATGCCGACCGCATCTACGATATCGTGCGCGAAATCGACGAAGGCGCCTACATCATCCAGTCGGAAGCACGAAGCGTGTACGGCAACGGCTTCGACCCCCTGAGCCACAAAAGGCGCAAGAAAAACTTATCCTAAAAGAACATCGAGCGACATCATGAGCATGAACCCCACGGCAAAACCTATCGTGCCCATGTTGGAGTGCCGGCCTTCCTGCGTCTCGGGTATAAGTTCCTCAACCACCACATACATCATAGAGCCGGCGGCAAACGCCAGAAGGTAGGGCAGTACGGGCACAATCACCGAAGCAAGGAGTATTGTGAGAACGGCGAAGACAGGTTCGACCACTCCGCTCAGAGTGCCCATGAGAAACGATTTCTTCCGCGAGTTTCCAGCACTGCGCAGTGGCATCGACACAATTGCCCCCTCGGGGAAATTCTGTATGGCTATGCCTATCGACAGCGCCACAGCTCCCGCCATCGACATATACGAATTGTGCTCCAGAGCTCCTGCGAGCGATACCCCGATAGCCATGCCCTCGGGGATATTGTGGAGCGTGACCGCAAAGACCAGTTTGGCCGTCTTCGACAGGTGCGATTTCGGCCCCTCGCTCTGACTGCTGTCAATATGCTGGTGCGGAATGATAGTGTCGAGCAGCAGCAGGAACAGTATACCCGCCGAGAACCCCACGATAGCCGGAAGGACGCTATGCACGCCCTCCTTCCCGCTCATCTCTATCGACGGGATAAGGAGCGACCACACCGAAGCCGCAACCATTACGCCTGCGGCAAACCCCGTAAGAGTCTTCTGCAGCAAGCCGTCGATGCTGTCCTTCATCAGAAAGACGCAGGCTGCGCCCAGTGTAGTGCCGGCAAAGGGCAGCAGCAATCCTACCAACAATCCGTCCATACCTTCAATCAATATTTACGAGCGGTATATATCGTCCGTAGCCCGCCTCCTCCATTTCCGCAAGCGGAACGAAGCGCAGCGCCGCCGAGTTGATGCAGTAGCGAAGACCGCCCTCCTCAGCCGGACCGTCGGGGAATACGTGGCCGAGATGCGCGCCCGACGATGCCGAGCGCACCTCCGTGCGGCGCCTGCCGAACGACAAGTCGAGATGCTCATCAATCAAATCGTCGGATATCGGGCGGGTGAACGCCGGCCACCCGCAGCCCGAGTTGTACTTCCGCGACGACACAAAGAGCGGCGTACCGTCGGTAATATCCACATATATCCCGGGGCGGAATTCGTGGTCATATTCATTTACGTACGGCGGCTCCGTGGCTGCATTCTGTGTCACTTCCCACTGCAGAGGCGTCAGACGCTTGCGTAGCTCCTCGCGGTCGGCGTTGCCCTGAGCATGCCCCAGAGTCCGCGCCTTGCGGAAGAGCGACGGGTCCACATGGCAGTAGCCGTCAGGATTCTTGTAGAGATAGTCCTGATGATAATCTTCGGCAGGATAGAAATTCTCCAGAGGTCCGTGCTCCACAGCTATCGGAGAGGAGTGGCGGCGCTGCAGAGTGGCAATCATAGCGTCGACTACAGCAGCATCCTCGGCATCCGTGTAGTAAATGCCTGTACGATACTGCGTGCCCACATCATTGCCCTGGCGGTTGAGCGAAAGCGGGTCGATACTCTCGAAGAAAAGCATTATCAGTTCCGAGAGACCTATCCGCATAGGGTCGTACACCACCTCCACAGTCTCGGCCGCACCCGTCGAGCCCGTGCATACGAGTTTATAGGAAGGGTGGGGGACTGTCGAATTGGCATAGCCTGCGATAGCCTTTTCAACTCCCGGAACAAGCGAAAAGAGGTGGGCGGTGCCCCAGAAGCAACCTCCTGCAAAATATATCTTTTTCATAATAGGCAAAATTATAGAATCTAAATTAAAACGTCTACATATTCCCTTCTGTTTTTTTATCGCGAGATTAAAAAATGCTCAGGCCGTGTAGTTTTCTTGGCAGACCTTGCGTCTTATATAGTGTTGAAGAATTTGAAACAGTCTACCTTGATGAATAAAACGGAAATACAGAAACGGTTTGAACGACTTATATCGGAGCATAAGGCCACCATATACTCTGTGTGCTATATGTTTGCCGACAATACGGCCGACACGGAGGATCTCTTCCAGGATGTGCTTATAAATCTCTGGCAGGGCTTCGAAAGCTTCAGGGGCGGCTGCTCCGAGAGGTCGTGGGTATATCGTGTAAGTCTGAATGCGTGCATATCTTACCGACGCAAGAAGAAAAAACATAGCATGGCACACCTCGACATCGTACCTGAAATGTTCGATGATGCCACGACGGAAGGGCGGCAGAACCTCATGTTGCACCGCCGTATAACAAGACTTGAGAAATTTGACCGGGCCATAGTGCTGCTGTGGCTCGAAGATATGTCGTACGACGAAATCGGAGCTATCGTTGGCCTTACGCCGAAAGCAGTGGGAGTACGGCTTGTGAGAATTAAAGAAAAACTAAAATCACTTTGAAAATGGACGAACTTACAGAACTCCGGCAGCAGTTGGATATTTTGAAACGGCAGCTTGATAAATCGGCTATTGTCAACGAGAAGCTTATGGTCGAAGTGATGAAGCAGAAATCTGCATGGCAGAACGGGCTGTTCAAATTTTTAGTGATCGTACTGCCCATACTTGTCGTGTTTGTATTCGGTGTGTGCTACCTGTGGCACATCAATATCTGGATTGCCATTACCTACCTTATAGCGGCAATAGCCGATACCGCTCTCGACTACAAGACCACCCGCATATCGCCGAAAGATATTTCATCGCTCGATACTCTTTCTTTGCGACGCAAACTGATAAAGCAGAAGCGCCTCCGCTTCCTCCAATACCTTATTTCCACACCGCTGGCTCTCGCCTGGTCGGCATGGTTTGTTTACGATATAATTTTCGCAAGGATGCCTGTCGATGCCGATACCGCTGTGTGGAATGTACTTGCCTGGACGGTGATAGGCATAGTAGTTGTTGTTGCGTCGATAGTCTGCTACGTGATTTATGCCAAGATGCAGCGCACCAGTCAGGAGCTCATTGATATGCTTGAAGAATAGAGGCTCCGTCTACTCATCCCGCATCTGGTCGGTCGGAATTGTCGACGCGCTGCCGTCGCGGGTGGCCACGAAGCGCGGCGACATGATTTCAATGCCCGCATCATTGAATGTGTCCTGAATATTCTGGAGCAGAGCCGACATGATATCGCCTATGCGGTCGGCATCTTTGATGTAGGCATTTATCTGGTAGCAGGGATAGTAGTCCTGCAGTTCGGTCTCGAGCACAAACGGCTTGGGATGTTCGAGCACGCCCGGAGTGCTGCGGGCGGCGTTGATGAGCAGCTGGTGCACGAGTCGCCACGGCGCATCGTAGCCAATCGTCACCGTCGTATGGATTATGAGGCCGAACTGACGGGCCGATGCACTGTAGTTGACCGTGTGCGACGACATGATGAACGAGTTCGGTATAGTCACCACTTCGTTCTTGGGCGTGCGCAGACGCGTAACGAAGGGAGTTTTCTCTATCACATTGCCCGTTGTATCGTTGAGTTTGATGCGGTCGCCGATTTTGAAGGGGCGCATGTAGGTAATTACCAGACCCGCTATGATATTGCCTATCACCGTGCTCGACCCGAGCGAAACTATAAGACCCACAAACACCGATATACCCTGGAATACTCCCGAATTTGACCCCGGCAGATAAGGATATATCATGGCAATCATGAAGGCGTAGAGCAGGAAGCGGATGATGTTGAACGACGGTCTCGCCCAGTCGGGGTAGAACCCGTTGATTTTCAGTTTATCGTGCTCAATCTCCGACGCGAGATAGCGCAAGCCCTTGATAAGATACCTGATACAGAACCATATCACGAGGATTATGAAGAGATTGGGTATATAGTCGACTATCGAGCCGAACACCATTTTTATCGGCTCGAGGATGTAGGCGAAAATCGTCAGCGCCAGCTTCTCGGTCTGCGGGAAAATAGCGAAAAGTATAGGCACGCTGAACATCAGCTGAATGAGGATGACGATGTAGCGCAGAATGTTGCTGAAGAATATCAGTATGCGCCCGAGCTGACGCGTGTTGAGCAGCTCATAGTCGCGGATGATTACCGGCTTGAGCCTCTGGCGGCGGAAGTGCACTATATATCGGCGCAGTTTGCGGAAAAGATAGTTCGTGAGTTTGAAGAGCAGATACTGCACCACGAGTACGAGAACGAACAGCGCCGCACGGGTCAGGATTTCGCGCAGCGAATGTCCCTCCTGCAGCTCCTTGATTTTAC
This sequence comes from Bacteroidales bacterium, assembly GCA_014800815.1. GTDB lineage: Bacteria > Bacteroidota > Bacteroidia > Bacteroidales > Muribaculaceae > CAG-873. The sequence continues at coordinate 58,415 of JAAVFI010000069.1, forward strand.
CCTCGATTACAGGCACATATTCACGAGCAAGTTCACGGCGCGTACTTCCCGCCCAGAGAGCGTCCTGGTCGGTGACAGTGATTATCACCTTGTCGCCGTACATGAGGTCGACATACGTTTCGTTGTCGAACGTCGCCACAGAGTCGGCCTTCGCGCGCCTGTCCTTGCTTATCTTCAAAATTATTTCCGAGGTCATCGCCGCACGGTCGGCAGCCGAATATCCTCCTCTGTTGGCGTACAGCGTGAGCAGCGTGTCGCCTTCCACCACAACGGGCACACCCGGAGTCTGAGCCCTGAGCGAGTCTATGCGTTGGCGCTGAGCGACAAGGCGTAGCGAGTCGGCGGTCGAATTGATGTTGCGCGCATTGTCAATCTCCTCGCGGAGCAGAGCCTCCGTCATCATCATATCGCGCACCTGCTGCTCGAGCTCCTGCATGCGTGCCGAGTCGCGCCGCAGACGCTCCTCCACGGGGATTACCGAATCGGCGGCTGCCGACACCGAGTCGCCGTTGAGAGCCGTGCGGATAAACTTTCCGGCCCGTTGAAACATCTGAGCCTCGGCGGGCAGCGTGCACGCCATACTGATACAGAACAGGATATACAGAGCGATACGTTTCATGGTGAAATCTTCTTTGCCGCAAAGTTAACTTAAATATTTTGAATATCGAGTAAACGGACGTGGTAGCCGAGCACAGAATTTGTATAACCCGTCCTCTTTTTGTAATTTTGTAGCGTTATACTAAAGCTATGAAACGAATAAGTCTTATATTACTTGTACTCTGCGCGTCTGTGGCAGCTGCTTTTGCCGTCGAACGCTCCTTCTCGATTCGCTTCGGTGCTCCTTCGGCGAGTACCACCTCCCTTACCAATGCCAACTTTCTCACTGCCGTAAGCGCCGGCGCCGACTATATCGAATCGGTGACCAGTGTAGTAGCCGTTTTCCCCGAAACCGATGCCATACGCATCTCTTCGCAGAAGACCAACGGCAAATTCAATATTCACCTCAAGGAAGATGCGCAGGTCGTGGCCACACGCATTGTACTCGAAGCAAGCCGATACGACAACGACCGCGATGCCGAGGCTTCGATTATGCTCAACTCCGAGACTCTCGAAATCCCTTCGGTTGAGCCCGACCTCTATACTCTCCACATCCCCTCTCGCCCCGAGAAGATACTCACAAATCTCATCATCGACGTTGACCACCGAGTGTATCTGTCGGCCATTACCGTTTACTACGACGATGCCAACGGCTCGGTAGACCCCGTGCTCGAGACTGTAGCCACCCCCGTGTTTACCCCCGCAGGAGGTACCGTCACTGCAGGCAGCCTCGTTGAGATTGCCACCTCTACCCCCGGAGCCACTGTCTACTATACCGTCGACGGTACCGAACCCACATCTTCGGCTATCGAATACACCGGCCCGATAGAGCTCAATCACGACATCACGCTCCGAGCCTTTGCCGTCGCTGAAGGCATGAAACCTTCCGAAATAGCATCAGCATCGTTCGTCGTGCGCAACCCCGAGGCCACCCTCGAGTCATTCTTCAATTTTGCCGCACCCGAAACCCTCACCCCCTCCGTAGCCGCTCCCGAGCCTAAAGAATATGTAGACCTCGACGGTCGCTCGTTCTCCGACGGCGACGTAGTGATAACCTTTGCCGCGACCGGCACGGGCAACACTCATGTGCGCCTCTACGGCTCCTACGACGCCGGTACCGACCTCCGTATCTACGACGGCGATATGGTGACGGTGCGCGCCATAAATCCCGCAATGGCTATTGCCTCGGTAAGCGTCACCCTCTCGACCAGCGGAACCGACGCCGACGCATGGTTCACCGCCTCCGACGGCGAGTGGATATGGGAGCGCGACTGCTGGGAACCCACCGACGACTACCCCGTGAACGTCCTCGACCTCACCTCATTTATGCAGAGCCGCATTTCTTCAATGTCGGTGACTCTTAAAGCTGTATCAGGCGTCGAGCTCCGCGGACTCGTCACTCCGGCCGAAGAAGAAGTACTCTACGATCTCAGCGGCCGCCGTGTCGGAAAACCCGACGCAGGCTTCTACATCCGCCTCAGAGGCGACAAAGCCGAGAAGATAGCAGTGCGCAAATGAGTGATTATAAAGAGATGATTTTTGCCGTTTGGCCGAAAATTACTAATTTTGCGGCTTAATCGGACAAAATGTCGACATCAGGTCCTATAAAGATAGACGTTGCTTCGGTGCTTGCCTCCCGCCTCGGGAAGCGGGCACGACTGATACCGCGATTTCTGGTGCGGGGCGTCGAGAAACTTATCTGCCAGGACGACCTCAACGCGCTCCTTGAGCATAACTACCCCCTGCGCGGCGCCGCTTTCTGCCGCGGAGTGATGAAAGAGATGAATATCCGTCTCGACGTGTGCAATGCCGACCGCATGCCCGCCGACCCGCGCGTAGTAGTAGTGTCGAATCATCCCCTCGGAGGCCTCGACGGCATAGCAATGATTGCCTGGCTCTCCGAGCGATATCCCGATAAACCCGTACATTTCATAGTCAACGACCTCCTCATGGCCGTCGAGCCCTTGCGCGACTGCTTCGTGCCCGTCAACAAGCACGGCGCTCAGAACCGCGACTACGCCCGGCAGCTCGACGAGGTGCTCGCCGGCGACGGTCCCGTGGTGATATATCCCGCCGGACTCGTATCGCGCTTGCACGACGACGGGCGCATTGCCGACCTCAACTGGCGCAAAATGGCGGTGATGAAAGCCTTGGAGAGCAGACGCGATATCGTGCCCGTACATTTCGACGGCCAAAACTCCATGTCGTTCTACCGCTGGGCGCGCCGACGTGTGGCCGCAGGCATACGGTTCAACTATGAGATGATGTTGCTCCCGCGCGAACTCGTGCGAAGCCGCAATAAAACTTTCACTCTTACGGTGGGCCATGTCGTGCCCTGGCAGTCGCTGGCCGGCCGACATCCGGTCGTTGCGGCTCAGGAACTGCGCTCTACCGTCTATTCCCTTGTAAAACGCGATTCAATATCATGAACGAAGCAATAATCTCACCGGTAGATGTAAGCCTCATCGAAGCCGAACTCACTCCCGAACGATTTCTCCGCACATCAAATAAAGGTGGCAATGAGATTTATATAGTCACGGCTCACAACGCTCCCAATACCATGCGGGAGATCGGGCGTCTCAGGGAGATCGCATTCAGGCTTGCCGGTGGTGGTACGGGCTTGAGCTGCGATATCGACAGATACGATACCATGGAGGTGCCCTGCAGTCAGCTTATAGTCTGGGACCCCGACAGCAAGCTCATCCTTGGAGGATACAGGTTCATCCTCGGCCGCGATATCCGCATCACCCCCGACGGCGCACCCGATATCGCCACAGCCCACCTCTTCGGATTCTCCGATAAGTTCATGAGCGACTATCTCCCCTATACCATAGAACTCGGCCGCTCCTTCGTGCGTCCCGAATATCAGTCGTCACGCGCGGGAGCAAAGGCGCTCTACGCCCTCGACAACCTCTGGGACGGCCTCGGTTCGCTCACGGTGCTCAACCCCGAGATTAAATATCTCTTCGGCAAAGTGACCATGTACCCGAGCTACGTAGCCCATTGCCGCAACCTCATACTCCACTTTCTCCACAAATATTTCCCTGACCCCGACGGCCTCGTATACCCGCTCCGCCCGCTCGTTACAGACTCCGATGAAGCCGAACTCGATGCCGTATTCGACGGCGGCGACTTCAAGAGCGACCTCCGCATACTCAATGCCAAGGTACGCGAGCACGGAGTGGCCGTGCCCCCGCTCGTGCACGCCTATATGAGCCTCTCGCCCACGATGAGAATGTTCGGAACATCGATCAACGACGAGTTCGGCGACGTAGAGGAGAGCGGTATCCTGCTCACTATCGCCGATATCTTCGAAGAGAAAAAGCAGCGCCACATCGACACCTTCCGCATGGAAGAGTGCGGCTCTGAAAACAATCAATAAATCCAATCACACCAAATATATATCTTTAAAATGTCGCTCACCGCAATTTCACCTGTCGACGGACGCTATCAGTCGAAAACTCAGGCCCTCTCAGCCTACTTTTCGGAGTACGCCACCATTCGCTATCGCGTAAAAGTGGAAGTTGAATATTTCATAGCACTTTCAGATGCCGGACTCCCTCAGCTCCCCAAACTCGACGATTCTGTAAAGGCCGCTCTGCGCAGCATCTACAGCCCCGAAAACTTCACTGTAGAAGAAGCTCAGAAGGTGAAAGACATTGAGAGCGTCACCAACCACGACGTTAAAGCCGTGGAGTACTACCTCAAGCAGCAGTTCGATGCCCTCGGTCTCTCCGATATCAAAGAATTCATCCACTTCGGTCTCACCTCGCAGGATATCAACAATACCGCATTCCCCATGATGACAGGCGATGCGCTCCGTGAGGTTATCCTCCCCGAATTCAAAGAACTCGTAGACAAGCTCGACGCACTCGCTCACGAGTACGAAGGCGTGGCTATGCTTGCCAAGACCCACGGACAGCCCGCATCCCCCACAACCCTCGGCAAAGAGCTCTACGTATTCGTATACCGCCTCCGCGAGCAGCTCCGCACCCTCGAGGCTGTGCCCCTCTCGGCAAAGTTCGGCGGTGCTACAGGCAACTTCAACGCTCACCGTCTGGCTTATCCCGCCACCGACTGGCGTGCCTTCGGCCGCTCATTCCTCTCCACCCTCGGCCTCGTGCGTGAAGAGTACACCACACAGATATCAAACTACGACAACCTTGCCGCACTCTTCGACGCCCTCCGTCGTTGCTGCACTATCATCGTAGACCTCGACCGCGACGTATGGCAGTACATATCGATGAACTACTTCAAGCAGCGCATCAAAGCCGGTGAGGTAGGTTCGTCGGCAATGCCCCACAAGGTCAACCCCATCGACTTCGAAAACTCCGAAGGCAACCTCGGCGTAGCAGGTGCGCTCCTCGATCATCTCGCAGTTAAGCTCCCCGTATCTCGCCTCCAGCGCGACCTCACCGACTCTACTGTCCTCCGCAACGTCGGTGTGCCCTTCGCCCACATCCTCATCGCCCTCAAGTCCACACTCAAAGGCCTCGGCAAACTCATCCTCAACCGTGAGGCTATCGACGCCGACCTCGACGGATGCTGGAGCGTAGTGGCCGAAGCCATTCAGACCGTCCTCCGCCGCGAAGGATACCCCAACCCCTACGAAACACTTAAAGCCCTGACTCGCACCAACTCAAAGGTCGACGGTGCCGCAATCGCCACCTTCATCGACTCACTCGAAGGCATCTCCGAAGATGTCCGCGCAGAGCTTCATACAATCACTCCCTCGAACTACGTAGGATACACCCTATGAGTTAAAGACTGTTAATTATTTGGAGCTTCCAAATATTGTTCCTACCTTTGCACTACGAAAACATCGCGGGGTGGAGCAGTGGTAGCTCGTTGGGCTCATAACCCAAAGGTCGTAGGTTCGAGTCCTGCCCCCGCAACAAAAATTTGAGAGGCCATACCGAAAGGTATGGCCTCAAATTTTTTATAGTAGCTTCCGAGGGAGGAAGCCCGCTCGCAGAGCGGCACCCTCCCACCATCTTGTCCTCAACGTGATGTCGAGCTGTATCCTCTGCGTCATGGTTGGGTAATGTGATGTGTATCAGGGTGTCCGCGTGGTGTCTGTTTAAGACACCGATTAATTCGTAACCGCGGTACATGCCGCAGCGAAGCGGAGGAATGTGCCCGGATGGATCGCCCCACCTACGTTGGCGTCCGGCGGACGCCGATTCATGGCTGATGCTACGGTTTTATATCAACATGTCAATTTCCTCTTCGCTGCGAGGTGTGAGCCGACAGGCTCATCGTGTGCGGGGCAGCTGCCGCCAGAGTGTAGAAGTCCAGACCCTCCATAATGGGGCCCGAACCTCGCTCCTTGGGTGGCGGCTTCTCCGGCGAAGATACGGGGATGAGGAAA
>JAAVFI010000070.1 GCA_014800815.1 Bacteroidales bacterium
GCCAGGACAAACGCCCGGGACGCTCTTTTGACGGTTCGACAAACTCAACGACCTCAGCTGTCACGTCCCAGCCAATGATATTGAATGTGAACTTTGTGCCCTCTTTGAGTTCCGGCTTTTCATCACTTCCTATAAGCTTGACATCATTTGCCCCATCATAATAGTCATGCCAGATATTGGCATGAGTGAGATAAGGGAAAACTTCTTCAGCAGTAAGTCCTGCCACATATGTTTCCGCCGACACAAAATTGTCGGTGAAACCGGGTGTAAATTCTTTAGGCCAATGTATTGCTTCCATATTCTTGTTTGTTTTTATAAAAATAACACCTCTATCCATTGAAAGTTTGGTCTTTTATGTCGCTTATTACTAATCATTTACCTCCGTATTTTGATGTGATATATTTTGGAGTATGAACAATCTGCTGAAAATCATTATTTGCGATAAATAGGTTACTAAGGGATAAAAAAGAAAACTTTACTTGAAAAAAATTTAGATCAATACGGTTAAACATCAAAGTCTATCCTGCACACTACTTATTTAACTCTAACTATATTTTTGGCCTGCTATTGAGTCACATTCATTTTTTTTCGCTAATTTTGCGGTGGTTTTAACGACCGCTACAGAAATGTTAACTAACAACAAAACTGCATAGTAATGAATATCGACAACTTTAACTTCAAAGGTCACAAGGCTATTGTACGCGTAGACTTCAACGTGCCCCTGGACGAGAACGGCAACATAACCGACGATACCCGTATCCGCGGCGCTCTCCCCACCCTCAAGAAAATCCTCAACGACGGTGGTTCGCTCATCATCATGAGCCACATGGGCAAGCCCAAAGGCAAGGTTAACCCCAAGCTTTCTCTCTCGCAGATCAAGGACGCCGTTGCCAAGGCTCTCGGCACCGACGTGAAGTTCGCTCCCGACTGCGCTGCTGCCGCCGACATGGCTGCCGCTCTCAAGCCCGGTGAAGCTCTCCTTCTCGAAAACCTCCGTTTCTACCCCGAAGAAGAGGGTAAGCCCGTAGGTATCGACAAAGAAGATCCCAACTACGATGCTGCCAAGAAGGAAATGAAAGAGCGTCAGAAGAAATTCGCTGAAACTCTCGCTTCATATGCCGACGTATATGTAAACGACGCCTTCGGTACAGCTCACCGCCGTCACGCTTCGACTGCCGTTATCGCCGACAGCTTCGACGCTGACCACAAGATGCTCGGCTACCTCATGGAAAAAGAAGTAAACGCTGTCGACAACATCCTCAAGGATATCAAGCGTCCCTTCACCGCTATCATGGGTGGTTCTAAGGTATCTACCAAAATCGGTATCATCGAAAACCTCATGGATAAGGTGGACAACCTCATCCTCTGCGGTGGTATGACTTACACTTTCGCCAAGGCTCTCGGCGGCCACGTAGGTCTCTCTATCTGCGAAGAAGACAAGCTCGACCTCGCTCTCGACATCATCGCTAAGGCTAAGGCTAAGGGTGTAAACCTCGTGCTCGGTACCGACTGCGTTGCCGGCGATGCTTTCAGCAACGACTGCAACACTCAGATCTGCTCTGTTAAGGAAATTCCCGACGGTTGGGAAGGTCTCGACGCAGGTCCCGCTACCCGCGAACTCTTCACCAAGACTATCGAGCCCTCCAAGACTATCCTCTGGAACGGTCCTGCAGGTGTATTCGAGTTCGACAACTTCGCAGCAGGCAGCCGCGCTATTGCCGACGCTATCGTTATCGCTACCAAGAACGGTGCATTCTCACTCGTTGGCGGTGGTGACTCTGTAGCCTGCATCAACAAGTTCGGTCTCGCCGACGAAGTATCATATGTATCTACCGGCGGTGGCGCTCTTCTCGAGGCTATCGAAGGCAAGGTACTCCCCGGCGTAGCTGCTGTTAAGGAATAAATCTTTTTCAGATAAACATGCGTGCCGTCGGGAACACATCCCGGCGGCACTTTGTTTTAATTTCATGATGAACGATACCGATAAGACTTTTTTCGACTGGGTAGCCGACCACGCCGCCGACGCCCCCGCCGCTCTGCGCCTTAAATATGGCCGCAAAACCGAGCCTATAGACTATCCCGCGGCTATCACTCAGATAGAATGTCGCCGTAAATTCGGCAAGAAACTCGCCGAGACTCTCGCGGCGTATCCGCAGTTCTATTTCCCCTCGGTGCTTGCCGGCGAGCAGTCTACCTCCGACGCCCTCGCACGCTTCCACGCATCCTACGTGGCCGAGGGTCTGCCTATGGTCGACCTCACCTCCGGCCTTGGTATCGACGCCCTTCACGCTGCTTCGAGAGCCTCCAAAGTCACCGCCGTAGAGCGCGACAGCGACAAGACCGACGCACTCCGCCGCAATGCTCAAGGTCTTGACGTGCACAATCTTGAGGCCGTCAACGGCGATTGTATCGAATTTATCGACCGCGCTCTCGCCGCTGGCGAACACTATACCACAGTCTTTATCGACCCCGCACGCCGCGCCGGCGACGGCTCTCGAGTGTTTGCCCTCGCCGACTGCGAGCCCGATGTCACGGCGCTCATGCCCCGGCTTGCCAGTCTCTGCGACCTGCTGATTATCAAGGCCTCGCCCATGCTCGACATCAGTCACACCATAGAGGCGCTCTCGCCCGCACCCGTATCGGTAATGGCCGTCGGCACCCCCACGGAGTGCAAGGAACTTCTCGTTATCGTCGACTTCAAAGCCGAGCCTCGCGAGACCCTCGTCGAAGCCGTGACCGTTAGCGGCGACGCGGCTACAACTTTCGCCTTTACGCGCGAGCAGGAAAAAGATGCCCCCGACGCCCCCGCACTCGACGCCCCCGCCGAGGGAGATTATATCTGCGAACCCTCGCCCGCGCTGATGAAAAGCGGTGCATTCAAACTCCTTGCCGTCCGCTATGGTCTCAAGCGTTTCGACCGCAACACCCGTGTGCTTGCGTCCGACAAGCCCGTCGAAGGCTTCCCCGGACAGCTCTACAAGATAGTGAAGGTGCTCCCGTATGCCTCACGCGTGCTCAAGCGCTTTGCCCGCGAATATCCCGCAGTCAACGTCGCCGTCCGCAATTTCGGCATGAGTGCCGACGCCCTCCGCTCCAAACTCGGCGTACGCGACGGCGGAACTCTCCGCCTCTACGGCATAACCGACGCCCGCGGCGAGAAACTGTTACTGCTCACCGAACCGGCCTGAAAAACATACTCTTAGATATATTTATCGCATTATGAAAAGTGTAAAGACATTTGCGGCGATGTTGCTCGCCGGTTTTGCTCCTGTCTGCGCCCAAAGTACTCTCGGCGAACTTGCCTCGCGCCTCGACGCCCTCGGTTGCTATGCCGATTCATGCGGCTACGAAGTGCTCCTGCCCTCGTTTTCCGACCCTGTCACTTACCGTATAAGCCTCACCTCGGCTCCCGCCGAAGGCGATACCCTCGCACCCTGCCGCTATGAGATAGCATGGAGTCTGACCACACCCAACGGTCAGTCCGAAGGCTTCTCCGCCTACTTCGACGGCGCCCATTTCCGCTTCCGTGACGCCCGCATGCAGGAGTATCATACCGCCGAAGGCATCGAACCTTTTGCCCCCGGTGGAAATGTGACACGCGGTGTGCAGCAGCAGGTCCAGTTTGCCGAACTCCTGCCGCAGTTCGTAGCTCAGCGATTCCGCGAAATGGAGGCCGACTCCACCTATATATATACAGTGACCGACGATAAACTTGTCGACGGAAACCACGCAACCGTTGTCGAAGGACTTCAGCGTGCCAACGGCTACGACGGCAATGAATTTACCTATATCTTCGATGCCACCACCATGCGCCCCGTCCGCTTCGAGTTCGAGAATAATCCCGGCCAGATAGCGGAGCAGAGCATTACCGTGAGATATGCCGGCGCTCAGCCTGCTACCGACTGCACCATTAATATGGATGTGCTCGCCGAAGCTCATCCCGACGCGTTCGGCAAGTACCGCAGCAGCAACTACTCGCTCGAGACCCTCCCGGGCCTCCCTCTCCCCGAAATTACGGCAGGCACCCTCAGCGGCGACCGCTATACCCACGGCCGCGGCGAAGCGTTCTCCTCGCCCGTCGTAGTTGCCTTCCTTGACACCACCGTAGGTTCCACTCCCGATGTCATTTCAGCCCTGCGCGACGCACTGCTGCAACTTCCTCGTCAGGTGGATGTTATCTGGGCGTTCGTAGACCACCGCGCCGACGATATCCCGCCCCTCGTAGGGCGCCTCCTTCCCGGTGAGACGGGTCTCGTCCACGCCACCGGAGCAGCCCGCAACTGCGGCGTAGGCAGCCTCACGCCCGTGCTCCTTTTCGTGCGTCAGGACGGCAGTGTGAGTGATTTTATAAGAGGTTTCAACCAAGACCTCGGTTCACTTGTTATAGATAAAGCAAGTGTAATTTTGTAAAACCTCACATATAATATGGAAACAATCTACTTTAAAGGTACCCCCTGCCACACCTACGGCAATATTCCCGCAGTCGGAACAAAAGCTCCCTGTTTCAGCCTCGTAAGCAAGGACCTCGCAGATATTCGCTGCCAGGATTTCGCAGGCAAACGCGTGGTACTCAATATCTTCCCGAGTCTCGATACTCCCGTATGCGCCATGTCGGTGCGCAAGTTCAATAAAGAAGCCGCCGGCCTCGACAATACCGTAGTGATAAATGTATCGATGGACCTTCCCTTCGCCATGGCCCGCTTCTGCGCCACCGAAGGCATCGACAATGCTCTTGTGGCTTCGGCATTCCGCTCGCCCACATTCGCACAGCAGTACGGCCTCCAGATGGTCGACGGCCCGCTCGCCGGACTCCTCGCCCGCGCCGTGATTGTGCTTGACGAAGAGCACAACGTGATTTTCTCCGACCTCGTTGAAGAAATCACCAATGAGCCCGACTACGATGGCGCCGTTTCAGTGCTCAAACGCTGAGAGGAATAAGATTCGAAGGTCTCTTAATAAAGGTTAAAAATTCTCCGTAACTTAACGGAAATTACTATCTTTGCAGCCGGAATTGTGTAGCACAGTTCCGGCTCAATATTTATTCACACTATAAAAACTCTGAAAGAATGCACTTAAATTCTGAAGAAAAAGTAGAGATCTTCGAGAAGTACGGTAAGAGTAAGACTGACACTGGCTCGCCTGAAGCACAGATTGCATTGTTCTCGGTCCGTATCGCTCACCTGACTCAGCACCTGAAGTCAAACCACAAAGATCATACGACTGAACGCGCCCTTAAGATGCTTGTTGGTAAGCGTCGCCGTCTTCTCGATTACCTCATGCGCAAAGACATCAACCGTTACCGCGCAATCATCGCGAAGAAGGAACTCGGTATCCGTAAGTAATCGGAGCGCAGAGCGTACCTCTTACAAAGTTGCCATTCCTCTATCTCGGATGGCAACTTTTTTTTGTGTATTACAAATAAAATTCATAATTTTGCAATCACTTTCGGGGCGTAGCGCAGTCCGGTAGCGCACCTGGTTTGGGACCAGGTGGTCGCAGGTTCGAATCCTGTCACCCCGACTATTGCATAGCCACCAATCCAAAAGATTGTGTGGCTTTTTTCAATCATTTATCTCCGAGATATAATCCCGTGAAAAGAACTATCGCATATCTTTTTGCCGCAGTGCTTTCGCTCACAGCTGTGGCCCAGCAGGCTCTCTGGGGTTTCAATGAAACAGTATCGCCCGACGTGGCACCCGACGGTACGGTCACTCTGCGCCTCAAGGCTCCCGATGCGTCGGCCGTGGAAGTCACAGGCGATTTCCTCCCCAAAAGAGAAGTTGACACTCCCGCCGGTAAAGCCCTCGTGCGAGGCATTGCATCCATGAGCCGCGACAGCAGCGGCATGTGGTCGTTTACATCCACACCTCTTGCCCCCGAGCTTTATCAATATTGGTTTGTGGTCGACGGCGTCAGCACCCCCGACCCGAGCAACGTCTTCAAGATTCGCGATACCAATACACTCACCGATGTATTTATGGTCGGCGGCGGTCCCGACAGCCTCTATGCTGTTGCCAACGTGCCTCACGGAACCGTCTCCAAGGTATGGTATCCCTCGTCGCTCCCCGGCGGACAGCGTCGCATGACAGTCTACACCCCGGCCGGATACGAAAGCGGCAACGACCGCTACCCCGTGCTCTATCTCCTCCACGGTATGGGCGGCGATGAAAACGCCTGGAGCGAACTCGGACGCGCCACACAGATTCTCGACAATCTTATTGCCGCAGGCAAGGCCGAACCTATGATTCTCGTGATGCCGAACGGCAATCCCGCCATGCAGGGTGCTCCCGGCGAGACTCCTCTCGGATTTACACAGCCCACCATACGCCTGCCCATGACTATGGACGGCAGCTACGAGGCCGCCTTCCCCGAGATAGTAGCGTTTGTCGACTCCACCTACCGTACCAAGGCCGAGAAAGCGTCGAGAGCTGTCGCAGGCCTCTCCATGGGAGGGTTCCACTCCAAAAATCTCTCCCTACAGTATCCCGACCTCTTCGACTACATCGGCCTCTTCTCGGCAGCTTACGAGCCCCGCGGCGGTCAGGACTCCGAGATATTTCAGAACACCGATGCCAAGCTCGACCGACAGTTTGCGCAGGCTCCCGAGCTATACTACATAGCCATAGGCCGCGACGACTTCCTCTACGACCTCAACAAAGAGTGGCGACGGACCCTCGACAGCAAGGGATATCCCTATGTCTACATCGAGAGCGAAGACGGCCATATATGGAAAAACTGGCGAAACTATCTCAGCGACTTCCTTCCCCGCTTATTCCACGGAAAACAAAATAAATAACTTATACACATATTATTACAATGAAAGAAAAGATTAAGGCAACTTTGCGCGACAAGGCCTGGGCCCGTTGGACGGCTCTCGTGCTTGTGGCGTTGATGATGTTCTTCGCCTACATGTTTGTAGACGTTATGTCGCCCCTTCAGTCTCTCGTAGAGACACAGCTCGGCTGGTCGCCCGAAGCATTCGGTTACTATGCCGGTGCCGAGTATATCCTCAACGTGTTCGGCTTCCTCATTGTGGCCGGTGTCATCCTCGATAAAATGGGCATCCGCTTCACAGGCATCCTCTCGGCTTCTGTGATGCTCGTAGGTGCATGCGTCAAACTCTACGCAATCAGCGACTGGTTTGCAGGCTCCGGCCTCGACACATGGCTCTCGTCGTGGTGGACAGACATGCCCGGCAGCGCCAAGCTCGCCGCTCTCGGCTTCATGATCTTCGGTTGCGGCTGCGAAATGGCCGGCATCACCGTATCCAAGACACTTGCAAAGTGGTTCGAAGGCCACGAAATGGCGCTCGCTATGGGTCTCGAAATGGCACTTGCCCGCGTAGGTGTGTTCGCAATCTTTTCACTCTCACCCCGTCTGGCCACATGGATGGGCCCGGCTACAGTAGTCACTCCCGTGGCCTTCTGTACATGCCTTCTTCTCATCGGCCTCATATCCTACACCGTGTTTACATTCATGGACGTACGCCTCGACCACGAGCTTGATGCACAGAATGCAAATACCGGCGACGAAACCTCCGAAGAAGAATTCAAATTCTCCGACGTAAGCAAAATCCTTTCGAGCAAGCTCTTCTGGGTCATCGCAATGCTCTGCGTGCTCTACTACTCCGCAATCTTCCCCTTCCAGCGCTACGCCACCAACATGCTCCAGTGCACACTCGGCATGAGCGAGCAGTCGGCTGCCGACATTTTCCGCTGGTTCCCTATCGGTGCAGCTGCGCTCACCCCCTTCCTCGGCTATTGCCTCGACCGCTTCGGTAAGGGCGCCTCGATGCTCATCGGCGGTGCTATCCTCATGATTCTCTGCCACCTCACCTTCGCAGTAATCCTTCCCGTATATCCCGAAACATGGATTGCCTTCACCGCCATTATCGTGCTCGGCATCTCCTTCTCGCTCGTTCCCGCCGCTCTTTGGCCTTCAGTACCCAAAATAATGGAAGCCCGCTACCTCGGTTCGGCCTACTCCCTCATCTTCTGGGTACAGAACATCGGCCTCGCGCTCTTCCCCATACTCATCGGTAAAGTGCTCATGTGGAGCAACCCCGGCGTAGACGACCCCATGCAGTACAACTACACCAACCCCATGCTCCTCTTCGCAGGCCTCGGTGTCCTCGCCCTCCTCTTCGGCGTATGGCTCCTCGTGCTCAACGCCAAGCACAACTACGGTCTCCAGGCCCCCAACATCAAGGCTAAAACCGACGTCCTTGAAGCTGCCGACCAGAACGCAGACGCATAATAATCATCCCCACACATAAACGATGCCCCGACCTCCACGCGAAGCCGGGGCATTTTTTCTCTTAGTGGAGGGCTACGCCGATGTATTTCATCGTTTCGGACTTTCTCAATACGTCAATTTCCTCTTCGCTGCGAGGTGTGAGCCGTGAGGCTCATCGGGTGCGGGGCAGCTGCCGCCAGGGTGTAGAAGTCCAGACCCTCCATAGTTGGGCCCGAACTTAGATTCTCTGGTGGCGGCTTCTGAGGCGAAGATACGGGGATGAGGAAATAGGTAGTCATGGGAGCGGCCTTCGCAGGCAGGTCTTCCATGGCCTTTCGACGATATGCACGGTATGCGCTGATAGAGATGTCTCGCTCTACGCAGGGCGGGAAGTCGGGATTGCGAGTGCCCGCACAGCTGTGGTAGATGATGATGTAGCACGGCAGGTCGA
>JAAVFI010000071.1 GCA_014800815.1 Bacteroidales bacterium
ATCGAGCTGCGGCGTGAGGGTCATCAGCCAGTTGATGTAGCCGATGAGCACCTCGGTGGAGTCGGTGTCAGGATAGTCTACGACCTGAACGTTGATGCCGCCGCGACGACGTCGCTGTCGCTCGAGGGTGAAAATAATATTGCGTTCCCACCAACGGAGGGAACGGCCAAACCACCGAGCGAATTCTGCGGTTATGTCGAGGAAGCGGCGTGACATGATGCCGCGAAGATAGTATGCGGTCTGTGGGAAGTGTGCGGGTATATGTCGCGGGGCGGGAAATGGGCGTGGGAGGTATGGGAGGCGTGGGATGTGTGGGATGTGTGGGAGGCGTGGGAGGCGTGGGAGGCGTGGGAGGCGTAGCCTCAGCCATGAATCGGCGTCCTTGGCCGGACGCCACGTATATGGGAGGACTTTCCCGGGACATCCCTTCGCTCCGCTGCGGTATGTCCCGGGTTACGAAGTAATCGATGTCCTAAGTCGGACATCACGTAGATACTCTTGACAATTAGACACTTACGTGCATCTGTATCGCAAAGAACATCCGGAGGACGTTGACTAATTAGTACCCGTACATACCGCAGCAAAGCGGAGGGATGTGCCCGGACAAAGTGCTCCCCTACGTTGGCGTTCAGGACGCCGATTCATGACTGAATCTATACAGGCACCCGCTTAGGGTACCAATGTTGCCGCTTCCACTCACCCATATACAAGAAAAAAACCGTTCCGACATGTGGATGCCGGAACGGTTATGGACATTATTCTTTAAGAATATTATTTCTTGAAGAAACGGTTGAAGAGACCCTGGAAGCCTTTGCCGTGGCGAGCTTCGTCCTTAGCCATTTCGTGAACGGTGTCGTGGATAGCGTCGAGGCCGAGTTCTTTAGCACGACGTGCGATGCGCATCTTGTCTTCGTTTGCACCTGCTTCAGCAGCCATACGTTTTTCGAGGTTGGTTTTGGTATCCCAAACGCATTCGCCGAGGAGTTCGGCAAACTTTGAAGCGTGTTCTGCTTCTTCGAAAGCGTAGCGCTTGAAAGCTTCTGCGATTTCGGGGTATCCTTCGCGATCGGCCTGGCGGCTCATAGCGAGATACATACCTACTTCACCACATTCGCCGTTGAAGTGAGCTGTGAGGTCTTTAATCATCTCTTCGTCGCAGCCTTTGGCTACACCGATTTCGTGTTCGGTAACGAACTTCAGTTCGGCGCTTTCGTCGAGTTCAACGAACTGGCTTGCAGGAGCACCGCAGATGGGGCACTTCTCGGGAGCGGCGTCACCTTCGTGAACGTAGCCGCACACCTTGCAGATGAATTTCTTTTTCATGTTTTATGTATATAGAATTGTTTGTAAGAAGTGTTTATAGAAAGTGAGTTTCTTATTAGAGAACTCCGTGTTTCTTGAATACCTTTGTGATTTTTTCAAGACCTTCTTCGATCTGCTCGGGAGTGTGTGTAGCCATGAGCGAGAAGCGGATGAGGGTATCCTGAGGTGCTACTGCAGGCGAAACTACCGGGTTGACGAAGATGCCTTCTTCGAGTAGGTCGTGTGTGATTGCGAAGGTCTTGAAGTTGTCGCGGATATAGAGGGGGATGATAGGAGTCGAGGTATTGCCGATTTCGAAACCACGCGAACGGAAGCCTTCGAGTGCCTGGTTGGTCAGCTTCCAGAGCTGTTCCTGACGCTCGGGCTCTTCAATCATGATGTCGATAGCCTTGAGAGCGGCAGCTGTCGAGGCGGGTGTGATGCTTGCAGTGAAGATGTATGAGCGCGAGTGGTGGCGGAGGAAGTTGGTAATTTCCTTGTCTGTAGCGATGAAGCCGCCAAGCGAGGCGAAAGACTTGGA
Organism: Bacteroidales bacterium; assembly: GCA_014800815.1. Taxonomy (GTDB): domain Bacteria; phylum Bacteroidota; class Bacteroidia; order Bacteroidales; family Muribaculaceae; genus CAG-873. Next base: position 1,844 of record JAAVFI010000071.1, read on the forward strand.
GAATGTACCCATTATAAGGTCTACGTCCTTGGTTACGCCGAAGTGGTCGCAGACACCGCGGCCACCGTTACCGAATACGCCGATAGCGTGTGCTTCGTCGACCATGACAGCGGCATTGTACTGCTTTGCAAGTTCGGTGATGCGGGGTAGATTTGCCACGTCGCCTTCCATAGAGAATACACCGTCGGTGACGATGAGCTTCACTTTGTCGGGTTCGCACTTGCGGAGCTGCTCTTCGAGCGACTCCATATCGTTGTGCTTATACTTGAGGGACCTGCTGAACGAGAGGCGACGACCTTCGATGATAGAAGCGTGGTCCTGTTCGTCCCAGATGATATAGTCTTCGCGACCTGTCAGTGTGGATACAACGCCGAGGTTTACACCGAAACCGGTGGAATAAATCATGACGTCCTCTTTTCCGATATATTCGGCGAGGCGCTGTTCGAGCTTCTTGTGTAGGTCGAGAGTACCGTTAAGGAATGGAGAGCCGGCACATCCTGTACCGTATTTTTTAGTAGCTTCTATAGCAGCCTCTTTGATACGGGGATCGTTTACAAGACCGGTATAGCAGTTTGAGCCGAACATGAGTACACGGCGGCCGTCGATGGTTACCTCGGGATCCTGCTCCGACGAGATAGCGCGGAAATAGGGATATACACCTGCCGCCTTAGCTTCCTGCGGAGCTGTATACTTTGAAAGTTTGCTTTGTAGAAGTTTCATAATTCTCGGATAATGATTGGTAACAGACATTCAGGCACTGCAGTTGCTACACGCCATGGTGCCTGTCCAAGTCAGAGCGCAAAGTTACAAAAAAAATTGCAATGCGCGTGTAGGCTGTGCCACTTTTTATCTTTCGATTTTTCTGATTTTTTCTGCCGATAATTATTTGTTTAGTTCATTAAAATATATTAACTTTGCGAATGGATTCCTTTTATTCGGCCGATTGACCAATCGATCAGGACACGCAACGATTATGAAGAAACGAATTATTAAGGCGCTGGCGGACTCCCGCCTGATTAGAAACTTTGTTGACAAACCTTCGCCACGCTGGATGGTGTATCTCGCAGACTTGATCCTTATCGCATTCAGCTGCACACTAACCCTTGCATTCGGCAACCACGATGACTTTGGCCCCGGTATCCTCGGCACCGAGGGTGCGCGTGCTGTATTTGAATTTATCACCTACGCCGCTTTGGCATTCGCATTAGGCACGAGCCACTATATAATACGACTGTCGGTAATCGAGGACACTTACCGCCTGGTGCTTCTCGTAGTTTCGGCAAGCGCGGTACTGTCGCTGGTATCGCTCGCAACTTACATTACTGCAGGCCAGTTCTACTTCGGATTTTGGAATATCTTTGTCATCGCTGTGATGACGTTCTCTCTGATGCTGCTTATGCGCCTGAGTATAAAGTATCTGTATCTCACCGTAGCCGATATTTCCAAGTCCAAGCAGCGTGTCATTGTGCTCGGATCGGCTATCAACTCTTTCTTCCTGGCATCAGCTCTTAAAAGTGAATTCGAGGGTCAGTTCGACCCAGTGGCTCTTCTCAGCCTCAACTCACGCAACATCGACTCAACGGTGAACGGTATCCCCGTGGTACCTTTCGACGAGGAGCGCATCCCCGAGATTTTCGCCTACTATAAGTGCGATACCCTGCTTTTCCTCTCCACTCAGCTTGAACTCATGCGCAGCGGCACTGCCGATGTATTCCTCAAGAACCACATCCGCCTGCTGATGCTCAACCAGGTGGAAGAGTTCGACATGAACAGCAAGCAGATGCCCAACCTCTCCACTCACGTGAAGAATATCCGCATCGAAGACCTTCTGGGCCGCGAACCCATACGCACCGAGAATCCTGCAATACGCAGCGTGATCCGCGATCAATGCGTGATGATATCGGGTGCGGCGGGCTCTATCGGCAGTGAGATTGTGCGCCAGGTGGCCGCTCTCGGCGCCCGCGACATCATCCTCCTCGACCAGGCCGAAACCCCGATGCATGAAATGCAGCTCGAAATGGAAGCTAAATTCCCCGAAATCAAGATTCATCTTTTTATCGGCGACGTGAGCAACCGCGAGCGCATGGAGCATGCATTCCAGAAATATCATCCGCGATATGTGTTCCACGCGGCAGCATACAAGCATGTGCCTATGATGGAGCGCAACCCGCCCGAAGCTATCCTCACCAATGTATTCGGCACAAAGAATATGGCCGACCTCTCGGTGAAGTACGATGTCGAGAAGTTTGTAATGGTGTCGACCGACAAGGCCGTAAACCCCACCAACGTAATGGGTGCGAGCAAGCGTATCGCCGAAATCTACGTGCAGAGTCTCTTCTACCACCTCCGCAAGCAGAGCGACCGCGTGAGCACACGCTTCATAACCACTCGTTTCGGCAATGTACTCGGCTCCAACGGTTCGGTAATACCCCTTTTCCGCAAGCAGATCGAGCAGGGAGGTCCTGTCACTATCACCCACCGCGACATCATCCGCTACTTCATGACTATCCCCGAGGCCTGCTCGCTGGTGCTCGAAGCCGGTGTAATGGGTAACGGTGGCGAAATCTTCGTGTTCGACATGGGTCAGCCCGTGAAAATCTGGGACCTCGCCGTGCGTATGATTTCTCTCTCGGGCCTTCGCGTTGATAAAGATATCGAGATTATCGAAACCGGTCTGCGCCCCGGCGAGAAACTCTACGAAGAGCTCCTCAACGAAAAAGAGCGCACCATTGCAACGCATCACAAGAAGATTATGATTGCGCGTGTGCGTACCTACGACTTCAACGACGTATCGCTCCACATGGAGCGCCTGCGTGAGGCCGTGAAGAAGGGTGCAAGCCACGACATTGTGACCGAGATGAAGCATATCGTACCTGAATTCAAATCGAACAATTCTATCTGGCAGCAGGTGGATGAAGAAATCAAGGAGTCGCACACCGAAGCCGACGATATGCACGAAATCGACGTTACGTCGTTTTGATATCCCCATAAAACACAAACCATATGAAAAAGCTATTCTCGCTCACTATCGCCATGCTTGCTGCATCGGCAATATCTGCAAGCGCATTCGACCCCAAAGATCTGCTTAACGGTCTGGGCGGAGGTTCGTCCGACAAGTCCGAAACTACAGACTCCAAATCGGGCTCAGGTCTGCTCGATGCCCTCGGCGGATTTGTAAACAACGTGACTGCAAACAGCAAGTTCACCGTCGACGACCTCGTAGGTTCTTGGTCATACACCTCCCCTGCAGTATCGTTCCAGAGCGAGAATGCACTCAAGAATATCGGCGGCGCCGGCGCGGCAACTGCTGTCGAGGGCAAACTCGAGCCCTACTACACCAAACTCGGTTTCAACAAGACCACCCTCACAGTTGCCGAAGACCACACTTTCACTCTCAAAATGGGTGTGCTCACTCTCAAGGGCACCGTTGAGAAAGAAAGCAAAGAGAGCGAACTCGTGTTCAACTTCAACGCGTTCGGAAAGATTTCTCTCGGCAAAGTCAACGCTCACGCCACAAAGTCGGGCAGCACTCTCAACCTCACTTTCGACGCAACCCGCATGGTGCAGATACTCACCAAGGTGTCGAGCGTGCTCAACTCTACAGCAGTAAACACTCTCGCATCACTCCTCAACTCTTACGACGGCATCTACATGGGCTTCAAGCTCAAGAAGGACGCGAAGTAAGAACCTTCTGAGAATACTAATATGCAGCGAGGGGATGCCACAACAGCGGCATCCCCTCGTGCATATCAAATTATATCCGGAAAGTTATTTCTTACGGTAGAATCTCAGAAGTCGGGCTACTATAAAGAGCGCCGCGAGGGCGAAGAACACGGCTCCGAGGAGCGAGATGAGGAAGAGCTGCATCGGAGTGTCGCCGAGGAAGCATATCGAGAGATATCCGCCAATCAGTGCAGCCACCACACCTATAGTAATATTGAACGAGGTGGTGCCGGGACCTGTAGCGCGGCTGACCCACAGTCCGATAAAGACACCGAGGAGCGCCCATACAAGCCAGACAAGCCAACCGGCCTGCCCTGCGGCTATTTGCATCATATCATCCATAGCGCTATACGGCAGGTGCCACGGGGGCGTTAACGATATAAGGAGCGAGGAATGCAGCGACGTCGGTGTTGCCGGTAAGGTCGGCGAATGTCAGCCACACAATCAGGAGGATTATGAGAAAAATGGCGCCAATGGCTACCCATGTACTTACGCGGTTGCGTTTGCGAAGGTCTTTATGTGTCATAGTGGATAATTCTTAAGGGTTGAAACGTTAATGTTTAATTCTTGCTTTTGTATTAAAAACACGCTGTTAAAGTATATTGTTTAGAGTCTTTTCAAAAAATTTTCGTTAACTTTGCGACACAGAAACATAAACAAATAGATAGACCATGTCTCTTTTTGAACATCTTACGCAGAAGGCCAAAGCACACCGCCAGCGCATCGTGCTCCCCGAAGGCCTTGAACCGCGTACGCTGACCGCCGCCGACCGCATTCTCGCCGACGGCCTCGCCGACATAATACTTATCGGTAATGCCGACGACATCAAAAAGCTCGCAGCAGAGCTTAAACTCACTCATATCGACGAAGCTACTATCGTTGACCCGGCCGACGAATCTGTCATTGACCGCTACGCACCGCTCTTCTTCGAGCTGCGTAAGAGCAAGGGTATATCAATGGAGGAAGCGCGTCTCACCACCGCCAACCCTCTCTACCTCGGCTGCCTCATGGTCAAGGCAGGCGATGCCGACGGCCAGGTAGCCGGTGCCATGAACACTACAGGCAACGTGCTCCGTGCCGCCTTCCAGGTCATCAAGACTCTGCCGGGAATCAGCGTTGTATCCGGAGCTTTTGTGATGCTTCTTCCCAAGGATTCGAAGTTCGGAACCGACGGCGTGCTCATCTTCGCAGACTGCGCCGTAGTACCCGACCCCACAGCTCCCGAACTCGCTCAGATTGCCGTTTCGGCAGCCCGCACCGCACACGACATTGCCGGTATCGAGCCTCGCGTAGCTCTTCTTTCGTTCTCTACCAAGGGTTCTGCCAAGAGCCCCAACGTGGATAAGGTGATCGAAGCTACCCGTATCGCACACGAAATGGCTCCCGAGCTCATCCTCGACGGCGAACTTCAGGCCGACGCAGCAATCGTACCCTCCGTTGCATCGTCCAAGGCTCCCAACAGCCCCCTCAGCGGCCGTGCCAACGTGCTTGTATTCCCCTCGCTCGAGGTCGGCAACATCGCCTACAAGCTCGTACAGCGTCTTGGCGGCGTAGAAGCCGTAGGTCCCGTACTCCAGGGTCTTGCCGCTCCCGTCAACGACCTTTCGCGCGGATGTTTCCCCGAAGATATCTACAAGACAATAATCATCACCTGCAACCAGGCTATCGGCCTTAAAGGACTTTGAGATATGAAGATACTCGTTCTTAACTCGGGCAGCAGCTCGGTAAAATACAAACTCATCGACACTGCCGGCAAAGAGGCCAAGACTCTTGCCGAAGGTGGCGTGGAAAAAATCGGTCTCCCCGACGGCCTGCTCAAATTCAAGCTCGCCGACGGCTCGAAGCAGACTGTAGAACTCGGCCACATCGACCACAAGGACGCTATCAAGGCTATCCTCGCCAACCTCACCGACGAAAAGGTAGGCTGCATCGACAGCTACGACTGCATCGACGCTGTAGGTCACCGTATAGTACACGGCGGCGAGAAGTTCAGCGAAAGCGTGCTCATCAACGATGAAGTGATCGACAAGGTACGCGAATGCTACGACCTCGCACCCCTCCACAATCCTGCAAACATCACCGGCATCGAGGCTATCACAGCCATTCTCCCCAACGTACCTCAGGTGGGAGTATTCGACACCGCATTCCACCAGACAATGCCCGCCAAGGCATATATGTATGCCCTCCCCTATAAATATTATAAGGAAGACGGCGTACGCCGCTACGGCTTCCACGGCACAAGTCACCGCTATGTAAGCCGCCGCGCCTGCGAATTCCTCGGTGCCGACTACGAAAAGAGCCGCATCATCACCTGCCACATCGGCAACGGCGCGTCAATGGCCGCTATCGTCGACGGCAAGTGCGTGGATACTTCAATGGGTCTCACCCCCGTGGAAGGTCTTATGATGGGTACACGCGTGGGCGATGTAGACCCCGGAGCGCTCATCTACCTCATGAACAAGCACTCTCTGACACCCGACCAGCTCCAGAACCTTATCAACAAGGAAAGCGGTGTGGCCGGAGTAAGCGGTCTCAGCAGCGATATGCGCGAAATCGAAGCAGCTGTTGCTGCCGGCGATAAAATGGCTACCCTCGCACTCGACATGTACGAGCTGCGCATCACCAAGTACATCGGCGCTTACGCAGCCGAAATGGACGGCGCCGACATCATTGTATTCACCGGCGGTGTAGGTGAAAATCAGACCGGCCTCCGCGCAAATGTATGCAAGACCCTCGGATTTATGGGTGTGACTATCGACGCAGAAGCCAATAAAGTGCGCGGCGAGGAGAAACTCATCTCTACAGCCGACTCTAAGGTGAAAGTCGTGGTAATACCTACCGACGAAGAACTCACTATCGCCCGCGATACCGAAGCTATCGTGTCGGCACTCTGATGTAAGTACGAGATTCTCTCTCCACTTGACATAAACACATTTTTTTCGTTGAAGGCGTCGGGCGTGAGCACCGGCGCCTTTCTTTAGTGGGGTAAAACGGGATGATTTTGTAAAAAAATCTTAAAATAGACAATCAAAAAGGGAAAACACTTGCATGCAAAAAAAATAATGCATAACTTTGCACTCGCAATTCGATAAGGCCCATTCGTCTATCGGCTAGGACGCAAGATTTTCATTCTTGAAAGAGGAGTTCGATTCTCCTATGGGCTACAAATAATAAAAAGAGAATAAAACGAATTTTTCGCAATAAAAAATGGCAAACCACGATTCTTCTAAAAAGCGTATCCGTCAGACAGCTACCCGCCGTCTCCGTAATCGCTACTATGCCAAAACCGCCCGCAACGCTGTGCGCAATCTCCGCAAGATGACCGACAAGGCTGCTGCTGAAGCTAAGTATCCCGAAGTAGCCGCTATGCTCGACCGCCTCGCTTCTAAGAACACTATCTCTAAGAACAAGGCATCGAACCTCAAGAGCAAGCTTGCCAAGCACATCGCAAAAATTTCGGCTTAATCGCTAAACTCTTACCGGCGCAAACCTCTACAGGAGCGCCGGATTCAATGGCCCATTCGTCTATCGGCTAGGACGCAAGATTTTCATTCTTGAAAGAGGAGTTCGATTCTCCTATGGGCTACAGACCGGCTCCAATCTTCATGATCGGAGCCTTTATTTTTGCCCTTATGATCAAAAATCTCCTATTCGACCTCGGAGGCGTAATCATAGACATCGAACGCGAAAACTGCGTGAAGGCATTCGAAGCCCTCGGACTTGAGAATGCCGACTCCTACTTCGGGCTCTATGCTCAGACCGGCATATTCATGGCCATAGAAGACGGCTCGATGTCGGTAGACGACTTCCACAAGGCCCTACATGAAAAACTGCCCGCGGGCGTGACTGACTATCAGATCGACACCGCCTTCCAGAAATTCATCACCGGCATACCGGCTCACCGTCTCGAGGCTCTGCGAGCTCTGAGGCGCAAAGGCTACGGCATATATCTGCTGAGCAACACCAATCCTATAATGTGGCGTGGAATCATTGCCGGCGAATTCGGCAAGGAAGGACTGCGCCGCGAGGACTACTTCGACGGCATGGTCACATCGTTTGCCGCAAAGGCCGCCAAGCCTGACCCCAAGATTTTTAAATACACCGTCGAGACCCTCGACATCAAGCCCGAGGAGACGCTCTTCTTCGACGACTCCGAGACCAATGTCGAAGCCGCCAGAGCGCTCGGTTTTCAGGCCGTACACGTAAAGCCGGGCACGGAGTTTACCGAATATCTTCCCGACAAGAGATAAATAAGTAATGAAAAGTATGGCTACGGATACCTTTCTTGCCACTGCAGGTATGTTCGACGGCGTGCACCGCGGACACCGCTATGCGCTGCAGGCTCTCGGCCGCGAAGCCGAGGCGAGAGGTATGCGTCCGGTCGTATTCACCTTCACACAGCACCCGCTGTCGGTGACGGCGCCTGAAAGGGCTCCCCGCCTCCTCACCACGTGTGCGCAGCGTGTGCAGCTCATCCGCAGCGTGCTCCCCGAAGCCGAAGTGGTGGCACTTAATCCGGCCGACGGTATTCTTGGCCTCACGAGCCGCGAATTTCTCGAGTCCATAAAAGAAAAATACAAGGTTGGGGCGTTTGCCATGGGGTTCAACAACCACATAGGGTGCGACAGAGCTACAGCGGCCTCGCTCGCCGACGCACCCCTCCCCATAGTCCTTTTCGAGGAACTTCCAGACCAAGGCATAAGCAGTTCGGCTATCAGAAAAGCTATCAGCGAAAGCCGCTTTGACGACGCCGAGCGCGCCCTCGGGCACACATGGCAGTACTGCGGCACCGTGGTGCGCGGCAAGCAGCTCGGCAGGACCATAGGCTTCCCTACGGCGAATATCGAAGCGCTCGAGCCCATGCAGCTTCTCCCGCCACTCGGGGTATATGCCGTAGACGTAAGCACCGCCGACGGCGCGACACACCGGGGCATGGCAAATATAGGCCGACGCCCCACTGTCGACGGCTCGGATGCACCGATAAGCTTCGAAGTGCACCTCCTCGACGCCAATGACGACCTCTACGGACAGACGCTCTGCGTGCGCTTTCTCACACGTCTGCGCGACGAAAAACGATTTGACTCTCTCGAGGCCCTCCGTCGTCAGCTCGACGCCGACGCCGAAGCGGCCCGCACATTCATATCCTCCACCTCATCATCCGAATTATGAAGAGATTCCTCACCTTAATCCTCTCCGCCCTCGCCCTGACGGCTGCTATGGGAGCGGCATCGGAGGCAGTCCGCAAAGACCGCTTCTCGCGTAAGCTCAATACGTTCAATACCATTGTAAAGGAACTCCAGACGGGCTACGTAGACACCCTCGACGCCGTGACTATCATGGACAAGACTATCGAGGCCCTGCTCTACCAGATAGACCCCTATACAGAATACTATCCTGCCGACAATCAGGACGAGATACTCTCCATATCGCAGGGCCAGTACGCGGGCATAGGCTCGTATATAGGCAAACACGATGGCAAGATATTCATCACCGAGCCTCAGTGGACATCTCCGGCTCGTAAGGGCGGCCTGCGCCCCGGCGACATTATCCTTGCCGTTAACGGCGACTCGGTGACCGCCTCGACCGACGTATCGGATGTGAGCAAGAAGCTCAGAGGCCAGGCCGGAACGGAAGTTCGCGTAGATGTGAAGCGTCCCTATGCTGCCGACTCGCTACTGTCATTCAACATCACCCGTGCCAATATCAAGGTAAATCCTCTGCCCTACTACGGTCTGCTCCCCAATGGAATCGGCTACATACTCCTCACCACTTTCAACGAAAGCAGTGCCCGCCAGGTGCGCGAGGCTATACTCGACATGATGCACTCTCCCGACTTCAAAGGTCTCGTGATAGACCTGCGCGGCAATGGCGGCGGTCTGCTCGAAAGCGCCGTGCAGATAGCATCCAACTTCGTGCCCAAGGGTACGGAGATACTGCGCACCAAAGGTCGCGATGCCCGCGACGAGCGCATCTACAAGACCATAGGCAAGCCCCTCGACACTTCGCTTCCCCTTGTAATACTCACCGACGGCGGCACGGCATCAGCCTCTGAAATCGTGGCCGGCTCCATGCAGGACCTCGACAGAGCCGTGATAGTGGGTGAACGCTCATTCGGCAAAGGCCTTGTGCAGACCACACGCCCTCTACCCTACGACGACCTGCTCAAGCTCACCACCGGCCGCTACTACATACCCTCGGGACGCCTTATACAGGCCCTTGACTATTCGCACAGGAATCCCGACGGCACTCCCGCCCGTACGCCCGACAGCCTCACCCATGAGTTTGCAACCAAGGGTGGCCGTATAGTCCGCGACGGCGGCGGCATAACTCCCGACGTAATCATCAAGCGACCCGAGGGCAACCGTCTTCTCTACAATATCATGGCTGACTTCTGGGCTTTCGACTTCGCCAACAAATATGTGGCTGAGCACCCCGACAGCATATCGGCCGACTCCGTGATTGTGACCGACGAGGTATTCGAGGCCTTCAAGGCATCTATCGACCCCGACCGCTTCAAGTACGACCGCCAGTGCGAAACCGCCATACAGTATCTGCGCGACGCTGCAAAAACCGAAGGCTATATGACCGACTCGGTTGCGGCACAGTTCGACGTGCTGGCATCGCTTCTGAAGCACGACCTCAACCACGACCTCGAGATCAACCGCAAGGAGATCTCCGACCTCCTGGAGGACGAAATAGCAATCCGCTACTTCTCCGACGGCGAACGTGTGCGCCGCACCCTCCCCTCCGACACTGTACTGAAAGAGGCTGTGACGATACTCCTCGACCCCGAGCGCTACAAATCGATCCTCTCGCCCAAGAAATAAAATAGATATACGGCAACAGGTGCGGCGAACATATCGTCTCCTGCACCTGTAGCGGGCAGATTGGCTAAAAATCGCTAACTTTGCTTCATGAACCTGTCAAGAATAGCCATATTTGCATCGGGCAGCGGCTCGAATGCCGAAAACATAATCAACTACAGCCTATCGAACCGTGACAGCGGTCTTGAAGTAGCTATGATAGTGTGCAACCGCCCCGACGCCGGCGTCATAGACCGCGCCAGGCGCCTCGGCGTACCCGTAAAAGTGATGACGCGAGCCGAGATAAACGACCCTGACGTGATGCTCGCCACACTCAGCGATGCCCGTGTCGACGCCATAGCGCTGGCCGGATTCCTATTGATGATACCCGACTTCCTGCTTGAACGCTACCCCGGACGCATCATCAACATACACCCATCGCTGCTCCCCAAATACGGCGGTAAAGGCATGTACGGCCGGCACATACATCGTGCAGTGGTCGAAGCCGGCGATACGGAAACAGGAATCACCATACACCATGTAAGCAGCGAGTACGACGGCGGCAGCATCATATTTCAGGCAGCCATCCCGGTCGCTCCCGGCTCGACTCCCGACTCCGTCGAGACCGCCATACACGCCCTCGAGCGCGCTCACTACCCCCGCATTCTCGCCGACACCCTCAAATCCGACCTCTCAAATTCATATATATTATTTAGATATGACAAGCAAAAATAAAGATAACGTAGTTGTCGGAATCGGCGAAGCCCTTTGGGACATACTTCCCGACGGTAAGAAGATAGGAGGAGCTCCTGCTAATTTCGCTTATCACGTTTCGCAGTTCGGACTGCCGGGAATCGCGGTAAGTGCTGTCGGGCATGATAAGCTCGGTAAGGAATTGACCGACACGTTTGCCGAGAGAGGCTTACAGACATCAATCTCCGCAGTGGACTATCCAACGGGAACTGTAATTGTGGAAGTAGACAATATGGGCGTTCCTGCGTACGATATCAAGCAGAATGTGGCCTGGGATAACATACCCTTCACAACTGAACTTGAATCTCTTGCCAAGCGCACCCGAGCCGTATGTTTCGGCTCACTGGCTCAACGTAATATAGTTTCGAGAGAAACCATACACAAATTTCTGGACGCTATGCCTGATAATGAGGACACGTTGAGAATATTCGACATCAACCTCCGTCAAGGGTTCTATACTCCCGAGCTGATCGATGAATCAATGAAAAAGTGCAATGTTCTGAAAATAAATGATGAAGAACTTGTACTTGTGAGCCGTCTATTCGGATATCCCGATATCGATCTGCAGGATAAATGCCGGATATTATTGGGTAAGTATAATCTTAAAATGCTTATTCTCACATGTGGCGTAAACGGAAGTTATGTATTCACACCGGGTTGTGTGTCGTTTGTGGAGACTCCTAAAGTAGAGGTGGCCGATACCGTGGGCGCCGGCGACTCTTTCACGGCAGCTTTCACTGCAGGGATACTCCAGGGGTTACCTGTCGATGAAGCACATAAACAAGCAGTGGCAGTATCGGCCTTTGTCTGCACTCAACACGGGGCCATGCCTGTGCTTCCTGAAAAACTTATCCACAACTCCAAATAATTGAAGACATGGATTACTTGCCGATAGTATAGGATCTTGGCAGTGGACATGGTCAAAAGAATATTGCTGCCCGTCGGAGGGAAATTTTGCAATATATAGCAGAATTTCACGTTAGTAAGTCATGATGATTACCTTATCATCTTGACTTACTTATAAAATCTGCAATGATGAAACAGTTATCAATTCTCTGCTCTATCTTCCTCTTCTTGACTCTTGCCTCATGTACAAGCAATGAAGGGCCCGAGTATCCTGCCAAAATGTTGCCGACATCTATCCAAACACAGGATGCGAATGGCGATAACCAAACTTTCGGGTACGATGATAAGGAGCGAATTGTTTCATGGGATTACATATCCGACAGTCCTAATTCAACCGTATCTTATTCGGCACATTACTCTTATACTGAAGGAAATACGATAAAAGTGAGGGCAGAAGAGACATTATGGGAAGAGCAGCATCGTGTTTTCGAGGAAACCATTCAGCTGAAAAATGGCAGGGCTGCCCAAGCTGAGGGAACATTTATTTATACCATACATAGTGGAGAGAGAACGTCGGAAATGCGAAAGACCTATCGCCTAATATTTGACTATCTCCCGAGCAATCACCTCAATACCGTTGAGCACTTCGAGGTATATGGTATCGTCGACGAGATAAAGGATAATGAAGCCTGGCGGTGGAAGAATCAACTGGTATGGGAAAACGGCAATCTGAAAGAGTTTCAGGACTATCAAGGCAATTCTACCGTAGATACATTCGTCAAGTATGAGTATTCTGCCGATAAGGTTGCCAATCCCCTGATTATGCCTATGGTGACAAACCGCGCACATCATCTGCCACTGCTCATGCAAGGCGTGTTTGGAGCGAATTCTGTCAATTTGGTTAAATCGGTTTCGTGGCTTGACAATAAATACAATCCTTACCTTTCCGCAGAGTATTCTTATGAAATTGAAAATTCTCGAATAAGCAAATACACCGCAACACGCTTTATAAATTCCGCAGCCTCAGAACCGGTGACATATACCGTGACTTGGGCAGGAGAGTGATTTTACTTCTGAGCCCGATTGTATTATTTTTTAGGGTCGTTAATCCTTATAACTCAGAAAATTGTTGTATATTTGCGACATATATAGTAAATAGGAGATACATCTATGGCACGACCGATCAAAGAAACCCCTGTACTGAAAGGGAAAGATGCGGTAAGATTTGCCGAAAGAATAGCAAATCCCGCTCCCGTCAGCCAGTCTGAAAAAGATGCGGCTCGCGAGGCTTATGAAGCCTTTAAGGCAATAAGCACATTCCAAATGTAAATATGGATTTTAGCAAATTTACATTCCGACAAATTGAAGCCGACACAGAAATAAAGTCGTTTGATTGCGGAGATACCGACTTAAACGACTTTCTTGTAAGTGACGCTAAGAATTATCTCAGCGCCATGATGGCTTTGACATATCTACTTGAGGATAATTCGGAATGTAAAACTGTTGCTTATTACAGTCTATTAAATGATAAAATTGTTTTTGACCCGAGTGAAAAACAATTTTGGAATAGGCTTAACCGTAAAATTGTCAATTCCAAACGCCGTAAGGAATACCCGGCAGTAAAGATAGGTAGACTCGCGGTTTCAAAAGACTATGCAGGCCAACATATCGGTGAGGCTATTTTGTTGCAAATAAAACATATGTTTGCAACAATGCGTCGAAGTGCCTGCCGGTTTATCACTGTTGATGCCTATGCGGCAGCAGTCCCTTTCTACGAAAAATGTGGCTTTATGTTTCTATCGGAGAAAGATAAAAAAGCCAGAACACGCGCTATGTATTTCGATTTAATAAACTTTGTAAACTAACATACCTACTTCATATTTTAATATAGTCTAATATACAAGACTTACTGAACAGGTATTTTCAGCATAACGGGGTCGTGTCACAGGCATGGCCTTTTTTTTTATTTTTTTTCGTTTCTATTACGTATATTCAGAATCCGGCGCCGTCAATAAGGCATGACAACCATGAAAAGACAGGTCGCCGGGCAGCCAAGTACTCCTGCCAAGAAAAAGCTCGGCCTATTTCCTCGAGTCGTTATTGCAATAGCGCTTGGCGCGCTGTTGGGTTTAATCATGCCCGACGCATTGCTTCGTGTACTCAAGACGTTCAACATGCTATTCGCCCAGTTGCTCAAGTTTGTGGTGCCACTGCTTGTGTTGGGTCTCGTCACACCCGCTATCGCCAATTTAGGTCGCGGTGCCGGCAAGATGCTTGTGTCTGTAGTTGTCCTGTCGTACCTCTCGACGGTGTGTGCGGGTTTCTTCGCTTACGAGTGCGCCACATCGCTCTTTCCGCACTACCTGCATGTGGGTGAGATTGATGCGGCCCACCAGGCCGAGGCCGCTGTAGAGCCGTATTTCAAACTCTCCATTCCTCCCGTCTGCGATATCCTGACGGCACTCGTGCTGTCGTTTATGGTGGGCGTGGGCATAATATTCACCAATGCCGATATCATAAAGAAAGGATTTGACCAGTTTGGTGAAATCGTGAAATTCACTATCGAGAAGGCTATCATCCCTCTGCTGCCCGTGTATATCTTCACTATGATATGCGAGATGAGCGCCGCTGGCAAGCTCTCGCTCATAATGGGTACGGGTGTGAAAGTGATTCTCACCGGCATAGGCATATCCATAGCTTATCTTATAGTGCAGTATATCATAGCCGCAACTATCGCGGGGCGCAATCCTGCGCGCTGCCTGTGGAATATGACTCCGGCGTATCTCACGGGCTTCTCGGTGTGCTCGTCGTCGGTGGTGATACCCGTAACACTTGAAAATACGCTGAAGAACGGCGTGCGCAAGGATATCGCGGAGTTTGTGGTGCCTCTGTGCTCTACGGTGCACATGTGCGGCTCTACCATAAAACTTGCCACGACAGCGGTTGCTGTGATGTATCTCTGCGGCATAGAGCCCGACTTCGCACTCTTTGCCAACTTCGTGCTGCTGCAGGCAATCTCGTCGGTTGCGGCTCCGGGTGTAATGGGCGGAGTGCTCATGGCATCTGTCGGGCTGCTTGAAACAGTCCTCGGGTTCTCACCCGAACAGAGTGCGCTCCTGATGACTATCTACCTCGCTCTGGACGGCTACGGCCCCGCCTGCAATGTGACGGGCGATGCCGCAATCGCTCTTATTGCCGACCGATTCTTCGGCCGCAAGACTAAAACAGAAGAACAGATACCCGCAACTGTCGAAAATGGAATTGCATAAGTATATAGTGCCGGCACTGGCCATGCTGCCCTGCGTGCAGAGTATGCAGGCGCGTCAGCCCAATTTCGTAATAATCAATCTCGACGACTCCGGCTACGGCGATTTCTCGTGCAACGGAGCGCGCGGCTACCGCACGCCCGCTATCGACAGCCTTGCCGCCAACGGTCTGCGATTCACCAACTTTCTCGCCGCCCAGCCCGTGAGCGGGGCATCGCGTGCGGGACTGCTCACCGGCTGCTACCCCAACCGTATAGGGCTGTCGGGCGCTCCGGGGCACCACGACGTGCGCGGTATCGCCGCAGAGGAGGTGACTCTGGCCGAGATGCTGCACGATGCCGGATACCGCAGTGCGATCTTCGGCAAGTGGCACTTAGGCGACGCCATGCAATATCTTCCGCTGCAGAACGGTTTTGACGAGTTCTACGGCCTGCCGTACTCCAACGACATGTGGCCCAATCATCCTCAGAAGCGCTATCCCGACCTTCCTACAATAGAGGGCAACACTATAATCGGCTACAACACCGACCAGAGCCGTTTCACGACCGACTATACCACGCATGCCGTGGACTTCATGCAGCGCAATGCCGACCGTCCGTTCCTGCTGTATGTGGCTCACTCCATGCCGCACGTACCCCTTGCTGTTTCGGATAAGTTCAAGGGTAAGAGCGATATAGGACTCTACGGCGACGTGATGATGGAGCTTGACTGGAGCGTGGGTCAGATAGCGGCAGCCGTCGACAGTCTCGGACTTTCCGACGACACCTACATCATAGTAATGTCGGACAACGGCCCGTGGCTGCGCTACGGCAATCACGCCGGCTCTACGGCAGGTCTGCGTGAAGCCAAGCAGGCAACTTTCGAGGGCGGCAGCCGTGTGCCTTGCATCGTTTACTCTCCGCGCAATGTTCGGTCCGGCGTATGCAATCGCCTGGTTTCCAACATTGATATATACCCCACGCTGGCCGAACTTGCCGGAGCGAAACTTCCGGAACACGACATCGACGGAGTGAGCATCACCTCGCTGCTTGCCGACCCCTCGGCGTCGTCGCCCCGAAAATTTTTCACTTACTACTATCGCAAGAACGACCTCGAAGCCGTGAGCGACGGACGATACAAACTTATCTTCCCGCACACATACAACTCCAACGAGGGCTGCCGGCAGGGTCGCGACGGCATGCCGGGCGACATCCGCGAGGGCCGCGTAGAGGCTATCGAACTCTACGACCTGCGCACCGACCCGGGTGAACGCTACAACATAGCCGGTACACTGCCTGAAATCGAAAGCACTCTCATGGCTGAGGCCGACCACATGCGCGGTGTTCTTGGCGATGACCTTACGGGTGCGGCCGGCACGGGACGCCGCCTGCACGCTGTAAAGAAAGAGAATCTTACATATCCCGAGGAAAAACTGTGAAAAAAGTTTAAGGCTTGTTACGTAATCCGTAATTGCCGATGCGTCAATTAGTAAGTACATACTATGAAAAAACTATGACAAGCGACGATATAAAAAGTTGGTTCTACGGAGAGTGTTCAGCCGAACGCCGGGCCGAAATGGAAGATTGGTTTGTAGCCAATATCGACAGCCCGCTGCTCGATGCAACGCTCAACGAGATTCTGAAAAGCTGCGACAAAGCCGACAGAGAGCGCACCCTCAAGGCCTTTCTCGATACTTGTCACCGCCTCGGAATCGAGCCGCCCGTGCATCGCAGCAGTAAGAACGCATGGCGTATAGCCCTCGGAGGTATGGCCGCCGCTCTCGTAGGATTTGTCATAGGTGTTTCCATACAGTCAATCGGCGACTCGGCACACAAGGGCGGTCCCGAATGGGTAGAGGTGTACACCAATGCGGGCACCACCAATACCGTACTCCTGCCCGACTCGTCGAGCCTGCGCCTCAGCCCCGCCAGTGTACTCATCTACGACTCGGCCACGTTTGCCGAGTGCCGCGAAGTGTATCTCCACGGCGGAGCGTATGCCGAGATTACCCGCGACAGCGAGCATCCGTTCGTAATCAAGAGCAATCAGGCGTCGATAGCCGTGCTCGGCACGAGATTCGACTTCAGCAACTACACAGATGACACGGAAATGGAGGTGAGGCTCTACGAGGGAAAAGTGACCGTACTCTCAGGCTTCGCCGAAACGACCGACACTCTGAACCTTATACCCGGCGAAGTGATAAAGGTAGACCGCAAGACGGGACACCACAATATCTTCGACATCCGCGGTCTCGAAAGCCATTCGACCGGCAGTTTCCACTTTATCAACAAGGAGCTGTGCGACATAGCCAACGAACTCAGCCGCTACTTCGACGCCGATATACTCATTGAAAACGAAGATGTGAAGCATCGAAAATTCTACGCAATCTTCGCCAACGGCGAGTCGCTGCCACAGATACTCGACGGACTCAATGCCTCGGGACAGATGGATGTGAGCTTCCTCGACAGCAATACCGTGATAATCCGCTAATTCAATACGATCCAAATAAACCAACCAACTATCATGCAACTATTTCCTATCCGCCGGTGCGTGGGTGGCATACTCTTAGCAGGTATGTGTGCTCTCTGGCCCTCAATAGCATCGGCCGCCGGCATCGACTTCCATGTCAAAGACGCCACAGTGCACGAAGCGGTGCTTCAGCTGCAGCAACAGCAAGAATACTCAATAGTCGTGGAGAGCGACAAGGTAGACATGAACCGCGTGGTGAATGTCTCGCTCAAAGACGCCAGCATCGAAGATGTGCTCAAGAGCATTTTTGCCGGACAGAACGTGAGCTATACCGTAGAAGGAAAGCGCATTGTCGTCAGTAATAGCAAGTCGAAAAACCAGCAAAAAGAGCAGGCCGCGCAGACAACCCGTGTAATCCGCGGTAACGTATGCGGCGCCGACGACGGCGAGCCTCTCATCGGCGTTTCTATCAAGAACCCCGCCAACGGTCGTGCCGTAACCACCGACCTCGACGGTAATTTCGCCATTGAAGCGGCTCCCGGTCAGAGCCTTCACTTCTCCTACGTAGGTTTCGGCGATGTAGAGCGCAAAGTAGGCGACAGCACCACTCTCGACGTGATAATGCACGAGACCACCGAAGCACTCAACGATGTGGTTGTGGTGGGCTTCGGCACTCAGAAGAAGGTAAACCTCACCGGCGCCGTCGGCATAATCGACAATGAAGAAATCAACGGTCGCCCCGTGGTATCTGCCGCTCAGGCACTTCAGGGTCTCGACCCCTCGCTCAATATCGGCATCAATTCGGGTAAGGCCGACTCGGGCTATACTATCGACATCCGAGGCACATCGTCGCTCAACGGCGGCACACCACTTATCCTTGTCGACGGTGTTGAAATGGAGCTCAACCGCCTCAACCCCAACGATATCGAGAGTGTGTCTATCCTCAAGGACGCTTCGGCTGCCGCTGTCTACGGCGCCAAGGCATCGGCAGGCGTGGTGCTCATCACCACAAAAAGCGGTGGCAACCAGCGTGTGAAGGTATCGTACAACGGTCGCTTCGGCATTCAGCAGAATACCACAAGCACCGACTACATAACCAACGGTTACGACTGGGCTCAGACTATCAACCAATTCTGGTACTACTCCAATACCGGTCAGGGTCAGAACTATTTCAAGTACAACGACGAAGACTACGAGCAGCTGCTCCTCCGCCGTGGCGACAAGACCGAAAACCCCGAGCGTCCGTGGGTAGTGACAGCCGAAGACGGCACTTACCGCTACTACGGCAACTTCGACTGGTACGACTATATCTACAAGCGCACCCGCTTCCAACAGGAGCACAACGTATCCGTCAACGGTGGCAACGACAAGGCAAAGTACTATATCTCGGGCCGATTCTACGATGCCGATGGTATCATGAAGATTCACAACGACCCCTTCAACAGCTACAGCATGCGTGCCAAGGTTGACCTCAACCTCTCCAAGTACGTGCGCTTCCACACCAACATCGGCTACAGCTACGATAAGATGTGGTGGCCCGGTATGAAGAATCAGATGGCCGTGATATCCAACGCATCTATGGGCGGCTCGCCTGTATTCGTACCTACCAACCCCGACGGCTCTATCGTGCATATGACCAATGTAACGAATCAGGGCGCTGCCGTACTCGGCGGTATGAACCTCATGCTCACCTACGACAAGAATGCCAACGAGGAAGTTACCAACAACGTAACCATAAAGAACAGTCTTGAGGTAGACCTCGCCAAGGGCCTCACCCTCCACCTGAGCCACGCTTACCGATTCACTCACGAATTCGGCCAGTACCGCTATACCAACGCTCCCTACTCATCGAAGGTAGGAGAGACTCAGTGGGAGACCACCTCGAAATTCCGCAACGAGCTTATCGAATCGAACCGTTCGCAGTACAAACACACTTTCGAGGCTTTCGCCGACTACTCGCACACATGGAACAAGGTGCACAATTTCAAGGCAATGGCCGGTCTGCAGTACGACACGCGCTACTACCGCAAGAATGAAGTAGGCGTCGAAGGCAACCTCTCGGAAGAACTCAACGACTTCAACCTCTCAACCGGCGATTCATACTCCGTAAGCGGCGGTCAGTCTCGCTACAAGACTCTCGGTATCTTTGCCCGTGTCAACTACGACTATGCAGGCCGCTATCTCTTCGAAGTTTCGGGCCGTGCCGACGGTTCGTCTCGCTTCTGGAAGAAAAACCGCTGGGGCTACTTCCCCTCGGGTTCTATCGGCTGGCGCTTGAGCGAGGAAAAGTTCTGGGAACCCCTCGCTACATGGTGGAACAACGCCAAGGTGCGTTTCTCTGTCGGCAGCCTCGGCAACCAGCAGGTGTCTGACTATCTTTTCGTACAGAAAATCAAGACAGGTCAGACAAACTCAAGCTTCACCTTCAACGGCTCCGACGACCTCCTCTATGCCCGCGAGGACGCTCCCGTATCGGGCGACCTCACATGGGAGACTATCACCACCTACGACTGGGGTCTCGATGTAGCTTTCCTCAGCAACCGATTCAACCTCACCGGCGACTACTACATCCGCAATACCACCAATATGATGATGCCCGGCGCATCGCTCCCCGGCGTCTACGGTGCTTCCGAACCCCGCACCAACGCAGCCGATATGCGCACCAACGGCTGGGAAGTGACACTCAGCTGGCGCGACAGCTTCAAGCTCCTCGGCAGCACATTCAACTACGGTATCAATGCCGGCCTCGGCGACTACATCACCGAAGTAACACGCTTCGACAATGAAACCCGCCTCATCTCTCAGCACTACGTAGGCGAGCGCCTCGGCGAAATCTGGGGCTATCGCGTGGGCGGTCTGTTCCGCACCGACGAAGAAGCTGCGGCTTACGCTCAGGCCGTGGACTGCTCGCTCCTCACAAAGCGTATCGACGCCACCTCGACCCGCCCGGGCCTCCACGCCGGTGATATGAAATTCCTCGACCTCGACGGCGACGGCAAACTCACAACAGGCAAGAACACTATCGACGACCCGGGCGACCGCACCGTAATCGGAAACTCGCTCCCCCGCTACTCCTATACTTTCGGCGGCAACTTACGCTGGTACGGTGTAGACTTCAGCATCCTCTTCCAGGGTATCGGCCGTCGCTACTGGTATCCGGGCACCGGCGAGGCAAACCTCTTCTGGGGTCCCTACTGCCGCCCTCACAACACCTTCCTCAGCCAGCAGCTCGTAGACCAGATCTGGAGCGAGAAGAATCCTGACGCTTACTTCCCCTTCCCCCGCGGCTACGAGGCGTACACCGGCAACCAGTCGCAGGACCGCACCCTCACCGTGGCTAACGACCGCTACCTTCAGAATGTGGCCTATCTGCGTCTTAAGAACCTTACCGTAGGCTATACCCTCCCCTGCCTGAAGCAGTATGTAGAGCAGATCCGCATCTACTTCACCGGCGAGAATCTCGCTTACTGGTCGCCTATGAAGAAGCACAACAAGTATATCGACCCCGAAGCAGCACTCTCGGGCTCGGCATACAACGACGGCTCCGGCGAGGTGTACAACTTCAGCAAGGTATTCACCTTCGGTATCGACATCACTTTCTAATACTCTCAGGAATAGCACAATGAAACTCTATAAATATATAGCTGCCGGCTGTGCCGCTCTCGCAGTATCGGCCTGCAATCTCGATGAGATGCCGAAGGACTCTATCAGTCCCGACTCATTCTTCCGTTCGGAAGCCGACCTCGAGCAATACACCAATCAGTTCTACCTCATGGAGGCAGCAGCTTCGGACCTCTACGATGAAGTATCGAACCTCGTGGTCGACGGTCTCGCGCAGCCTCCCGTATTGGTAGGCCTCAGCCGTACAGTGCCTGCAAGCGGTGGCGGCTGGTCGTGGAGCAATCTCCGACACATCAACTACTATCTGCAGAACTCAGGCCGCTGCGACAACGAACCCGTGCGCAACTACTACGACGGTGTGGCCCTCTACTGGCGCGCACACTTCTACTTCGAAAAACTCAAGCAGTTCGGCGATGTGCCCTGGTACGATCAGGTGCTCGCTTCCGACGAAGACGAGCTCCTCGCCAAACCGCGTGACAGCCGCGAGACTATCATCCGCCACATCATCGCTGACTGCGACGAGGCTGCACGCTTGCTCGAAGTTGAGCGCGTGAAGAGTGTCTACAAAATTTCGCGTAGCGCCGTGCTCGCTCTCAAAGCCCGCGCCTGCCTCTTCGAAGGTACATTCCGCAAATATCACTCGGGCCTGACCTTCAACCCCGACAAACTCCCCTACGAAGAGCTCCTCACTATTGCAGCCGAGGCTGCCGATGAAGTTATGTCGTCAGGCAAATACAAGCTCGCCAAGAACGGTAAAACTCCCTACTACTCGTTCTTCGCATCTCCCTCGGCTATCACCGACGAAGTAATTCTCGCCCGCTGCTACGGCGGTAACTTCACCCACACCTCCGACGCCTACGCTCTTGTATCGTCGAAGGGTCAGGCAGGCTACACCAAGGCTCTTGCATTCTCCTATCTCATGGCCGACGGTTCGCGCTTCACCGACCAGCCCGGATATGAAACCAAGACTATGGCTGAGGAGATTGCAGGCCGCGACCCTCGTATGGCTCAGACCATGCTCGCCGCAAGCACCAAGTATGCCGACGGAACCGACGCTACTTTCAATTTCGGCACCACCGTTACCGGCTACTCCATGCTAAAATACGTAAGCGGTCCGTCGTTTACAAGCGCATCTACCGTAGACATGCCTATCTACCGACTCGCCGAGGTTTACCTCAACTTTGCAGAGGCTAAGGCCGAACTCGGTACTCTCACTCAGGCCGATCTCGACCGCTCTGTAAATCTTCTGCGCGACCGTGTGGACATGCCTCACCTTAATATGGCCGATGCAAATGCAAATCCCGACCAATTCCTTACCTCCGACCTCTTCGGATACAAGAACGTGGACAAGGGCGCAAACATGGGCGTGATTCTGGAAATCCGCCGCGAGCGCTCTATCGAGCTCGTGAGCGAAGGTCTTCGTTTCGCCGACCTCTGCCGCTGGCGCGAAGGTCGTCTGCTCGCTCAGCCCTTCTACGGCCCCTACATGCCCGGCGAAGGTCGCTACGACATGGACGGCGACGGCAAGATTGACTTCTGTATCTATCTCAACCGACGCAACCCCTCGCCCGGTGTTACTCCCCTCAAAATCGGCGACGAGATTATCCTCTCGGAAGGCGAAAAGGGCTACATCGTGGCACACGGCTCACTTGCCCGCGAGTTCAACGAAGAACGCGACTATCTCTACCCGATTCCCAGCAATGAACGTACTCTCACCGGCGGTATCCTCACTCAGAACCCCGGCTGGAACGACGGTCTAACTTTATGAATCTGTCTCTGATGAAACTACCTACAGTAGCTATAAAAACTTTACTTACAGGCCTGTTGCTGCTCACGGCAGCAACATCGGCCTTTGCAGCAAAGCGTCCTCTGAAAGTGCTTGCAATCGGCAACAGCTTTACAGTCGACGCCGTGCAGGACGACCTCGTACCTCTTGCCGCGGCCGACAGCATAGACCTTGTCGTAGGATATCCCTACCGCCCCGGCACTCTACTGAAAGAACATCTTAACTTTCTGAGCGGCGACAGCGCGGTATACACTTACCGCAAGGCTACTCCCGCAGGTGCCGAGCCCTACCGCAAGCACAGCACCATGAAGCAGGCCATTGCCGATGAAAATTGGGATTGGGTGATAATACAGACCAATCACACCGGCGGCTACGACTTCGATGAGGAATACCTGCCCTATTTCGATCGTCTTCGCGACAGCATCAGCAGATATCTCACCAACCCTGAAAAGGTGAAGTGGGGTCTGTATATGACCTGGGCCTACGACAAAGATTCGAAGTATCGCTTCTTCAAGCACTACGACTACGATCAGGCGCGAATGTTCGACAACATCGTGGAAACGACTCCGCGCCTCCTCGCATCTACCAATGTCGACCTCCTCATCCCTGCAGGAACAGCTATCCAGAATCTGCGCACATCTGCCGCCTTCGGCGACCGTATGAACCGCGACGGCTATCACATGAACCTCGACCACGGTCGCTATACCGTGGCTTGCGCATGGCTCGAAGCTCTTACGGGTCGTCCTGTAGTCGGAAACAGCTATCATCCCAAGGAGCTGACAGCCTACAAAGCACGGCTCTGTCAGGATGCCGCACACAAGGCTATCGAGAAGCCCTTCGAGGTGAGTGATATGGACATAGCCAAGCTGCCCGTGCCCGAGAATATGACCAATCCTCTGGTGCTCGGCAACAAGCGCATCACGCTTATCACCCCTACCCTTTTCCGTCTTGAATACGCCCGCGAAGGACGGTTTCTCGACGATCCCACGATGTTTGCCATAAACCGCGACTCGATGCTCCGCGAGGGTTACACGATCGAAGCTCTCGACGGCGGTCGTCGCTACAAAATCGACACCGGCAAACTTCAGCTCGTATTCGACAACGACAATCTTCCTTTCGGCCAGATCAATACCGAAGTATACTTCACCCGTATGGAGGAGGAAAAGAAGATTTCGGCACGTAATCTCCACTCCAAGAAGCGCAACCTCAATCTCGGAGGCAGCATCGCCACCCTCGACGCCGTTCACGGCGAGGTACCTCTCGACGACGGTCTTCTGAGTGAAGACGGCTGGTACTACCTGGTCGACACCGACAGCGAAGTGCTCCGCAACGGTTGGTTCGAGCGTCGCGACCCATCGCACGTACAGGACCAGTACTGCTTCGTGTACGGCGACGACTTCCACGCACCCTTCCGCGACCTCGGCGTTATCTCCGGCAAGGTGCCCATGACCCGCAAGAATGTACACGGCATCTGGTACTCACGCTGGTATCCCTACACTACGGGATATGTGGACACTCTCGTGGCCGAATACCGCAGCGAGGGCTTCCCCCTCGACAACGTGGTGATGGATATGGACTGGCACACCGTAGACCCTGTTGAATACGGTATCGGCCACAACTTCACCAAGGGCTGGACCGGCTATACTTGGAACCGCAACCTCATCCCCGACCCGAAGGACCTTATCGACCGCCTGCATGCCGACAGCCTCTACGTGAGTGTCAACGAGCACCCGCACGACGGTATCCGTCCGTACGAAGACTGCTACGAGGCATTCATGCGCGACATGGGCTACGACCCCGCCGGCGGCGAGACTCTCATTTTCGACGCTTCCGACCCCGTGTATATGGACCGCTTCCTGCATCACTCACGCAAGGAGAACAAGGACCTCGGCGTAGACTTCTACTGGCTCGACTGGCAGCAGGACTATCTCTATCCCTGGGTACCCGGCAGCAAGATGCGTCACGTGAAATGGCTCAACAAGCTTTTCTACGAGGACCTCGAGCGCGACAATACCCGCGGCATAAGCTACAGCCGCTGGGGCGGCTGGGGCGACCACCGCTATCCTATCAACTTCTCCGGCGATGCCACCGGCAACTGGGATGTGCTCGGCTTTGAAGTAAAACTCTCTCAGACAGGCGGCAACGGCGGTTGCTACTTCTGGGTACACGATACGGGCGGGTTCCACGGCATCTACGACCCCGAACTCCACGTGCGCTGGAGCCAGTTCGGAGCTCTCACCGCAGCTCTGCGCGTACACGCTTCGCGCGGCAAAGGTCTCGACCGCCGTCCGTGGCTCTGGGGCGAACAGGCTACCGAAGGCATGCACTCGGCCTACACATTCCGCTCGCAGGCTATGCCCTATATCTACAGCAGCATCCGCCGCACTCACGAAAGCATGCTGCCGCTCAACCGCTGCATGTTCGTCGACTATCCTACCGACAGCGCCGCCTACAACCGCTACGGCCAGTATCTGTTCGGCGACATCCTCCTCGCCGCCCCGATTGTAAAGCCCGGCAAGGGCGAGCGCAAGGAAGCTTCGGTAGAGGTATGGTTCCCCGCAGACGCTCCCTGGTATGACTACTTCACCGATGAGATGCACGCTGCAGGCGCCACAGATATGGTGACTAAAGACATCAGCACATTTCCCCTCTTTGTGAAAGGCGGACAGGTGCTGCCCCTCCAACCTTTCAGTCATCGTCCGGCATCGGCTCCCCTCGACAATCTGATAATGCGCATCTATCCCGGCGTAGACGGCGAAAGCAATACATTCACTCTCTACGAAGACGATGGTATCTCGCTCGACTATCAGAACGGCGGCTATGCCAAAACTGACCTTACATATACTCAGAACAACGGCAAAGCTACCGTAACCGTAGCTCCCACTGCCGGAGAATACAACGGTCAGACCACATCGCGCTCCTACACTCTCGAACTCGGCGGCTATGCCGCGGTGAAAGATGTGCGCGTCGACGGTCGCAAAGCTAAAGCGACACTTCGCGACGGACGCTACTATGTGGAAGTTCCCTCACGCTCGGTACGCAAGGGTCTCAAAGTCACTTTCGACTTCACACCCGGAGCCGCCGACAACATCCTTGCAATCAATAACAAATAAAACGAATCAAACAATTTAATAAACCTGAATCACTAATCACGGAAATCATGAAAAAAATTTCTATCTCCCTGGCCTGTATGGCCCTCCCGGTTCTCATGTCGGCTGCCGAGTACTATGTAGTCCCCGGCCTCAAAGCCTCCGGTAAGGACGGCTCATCATGGGAAAACGCTCTGACTATGTACGACATCTTCGCCAACGATGCCGCAACCAAGAAGAAAGAATCTGAAAGTATCTACAAGCACGGCGACGTATTCTACCTCGCGGGCGGTACATACATCAACTCGCTTCTCGGCGGCAAGACCGGCGGCGACGACGTGCGCATCTGCCACGGATATACATTTGTAGGCGGTTGCGACCCCACCAAAGGTCCCGTGACCGAATGGCCTACCTATCCTTCTGCCACCCCCACTATCTTCTCGGGCGACCTCAATGAAAACGGCATTGCCGACGAAGGCGACATGTGCAACCTCGTATGTGTCCGTTCAGGCAGTACCGACGGTATGGATATCAGCCACCCCGAAAATCCCGAACCCGCTACTACATTTATCGGTGTAGACTTCACCAACTCTTACTCTCCTGCCGGTACAAAAGACGAAGCAGGTGCCGTACACTGTACTCAGGGCCGCATAGCTCTCAAGTACTGCAATATCTACGGTAACGTGAGCGACGGCGACGGCTCGGGCGACGGTGTTGCCGCCGGTATCGGCATCCGCGGCGGCCGCTACGAAATCAGCGACTGCAATATCTACGGCAACAAAGGCCGTCAGACAGGTGCCGGTCTGCGCGTGACAAGCCGCAGCGCCAGCATCAGCCGCGGTGTAGTAGAACGCTGCTACTTCGGTGAAAACGAAATCAGCGGACGCTACGGTGCTGCAATCGCCTACACTTCGGGCGACAGCCAGTGGCTCGTCAACTCCACTATCGTGGGCAACAAGGCTAAATACGAAGGCGCAGGTATCGCTATCAACGGCAGCAACTTCAGCGGTACCAACGGCTCGGGCAATACCGACGAACGCTCTGTGCACATCGTCAACTGTACTATCGCCGGCAACATCTGTACCGCCGATCCCGCCGACCTCTACAAAGAGGATACCAACCCCGGCTCATGGTTCGGTTCGCAGATCCGTATCAGCGCCGACCCCGCAGTTGAAATCTGCAACTCTATCATCGTAGGCGCTGAAGACGACGGCACCATTGCCAAGGCTGCAATCATGCTCCTCGACGAAGTATCAAGCGACAATGCCTACCTCAATTCTTACGGTGGCAGCATCCTCGGTACATTCGCAACCACAGCAGAGCCCAAAATCTCTATCAACTGGCTTGCCGACAACATGGACGAGGACGCTCCCTACACCTATGCAACAGTATTCGGCGACGCAGTACCTGCATTCAACGGCGGTTTCACCAAGACTCTCATCCCCCGCAGTGAATTCCTCGACGAAATCGGTTCTTATCCTCTCTACGGCTTCGAAATCAACGACTTCGTTACCGGTCTCGTTAGCGCCGGACACAATCTTCCCTTTGAAATTTCCGTAGACGTAGACCAGAACGGTACCAAGCGCGACTTCTCTGACGAGGGTGAAACAGCACCCGGTGCTTACGACTACCTCGCATACGAAAACGCAGGCGTAGAATCTGCCGTAGCTGCTAAAAACGGTCTCGTTGCAGCAGGTGCATACACCTGGAAGACTGCCGATGGCTCTGTTGCCGACTTCACAGTATACAGCGTAACAGGTGCTGTAGTAAAGACTGCCAAGGCTTCAAGCGTAAATATCGCCGACCTCGCAGCTGGTGTATATGTCGTTACCGACGGCACAAGCACCGTTAAAGCAATCCGTTAAACTATAACTTGCCCAAGGGGGTACGCAGCCTCTTGCGTACCCCTTTTATTCTCCTCACTATCAAGCAATGAAGAAAAGAATAGCACTAAGCATAGCAATACCGGCAGCGGCATTTATCGCAGCACAAGCAGCCTCTTTAAATGTCGGAGCATACAATATCCGTTTCCTCACTTCAGGCGACACGGGCGACCGCGCGTGGAACAACCGCAAGGAATACGTAGGCCGGACTATAAAAGACGCTGCCTACGATATTGTCGCTATCAACGAAATGTCGTGCGGCACTCAGATGGAAGATATGAAGGCCATGCTTCCCGAATATTCCATGTCGGGCTGGGGCACCGATTCCGAGACCGACCCTACGACCGGTACGTTTACATCCGTGCTCTATCTTACCGATAAATTCGAACTCCTCGACGAAGGCCATTACTGGTTGGCTCTCAACACCGAGAAACCCGGTATTTCGTGGGACAATACCAACAATCGACGAATGACAGCCTGGGCCAAACTCCGTGTAAAGGAAAGCGGTGAGATTCTATATTACTTCGCCACACACCTCGACAATAAGGGCGACGATGCCCGAAACGAAGGTGCCCGCATCAACATGGAGAAGATCCGTGAAATTGCGGGACACTACCCCGCGATAATCGCCGGCGACCACAATTCTTCGGCTATCCGATATCCGTTCTACGACCTTTTCTCGGCATATATGCTCGATGCCCGCAAGGTGGCCAAAACTCCATTCCCCTGGAGCAAAGACGGCTCAATGTGCAACTGGGACCCCGAACTTAAAGACAATACCCGTATAGACTACATATGGGTAAAAGGCGCTGAAGTGAACTCCTACGTCCATATCAACGAAACCTACGGCCGCCCCGTGACTCCCTCCGACCACTTCGCTATCAAAGCCAACATCACTCTCAACGAATACGTGCCCGACCACACCCGATATGTCGATGCTTCGGCATCATACGGCGGCGACGGCTCGAAAACAAATCCGTACAATACGCTGCAGGCGGCTATCGACAATACCGTGTGCGGCGACACCATATATGTTGCGGCCGGCGACTACGCCGTGACAGCGACAGGCTCGCTCTCGGGAGCCAAAGCAACAATCAACATCACCCACAGCCTTACCATACTCGGCGGCTACGACCATGAGTTTGAAAATGTGACAGGGACATCCCGCGTCGACGGCAAAGGTCAGGTCTACCGGGTAATGACTGTGCAGAAGCCCTACGCCCTCGAGCTTCGCGACTTCGAGATTACAGGCGGACGCGCTGCCGACAACACTACCACAACCACGGGTGCGGGAATCGCTTGTCTCGGTGCACGTCTCGACCTCGAAAGGGTAGCCGTGTACGGCAACTACGCCAAGAGTAACGGCGGCGGTGTATATGCCGCCGGACAGCTCAACTGCCGCAAGTGCCGCTTCGAAGACAATACTTCCGACGGCTACGGCGGCGGTGTGTACACCAACTATTCAGGCGACAAACTCTGGTGGCGCTTCGTGATAAGCGACTGCAGCTTCAGCGGCAACTCCGCCATGCAGGGTGCGGGTGCTTACATCGGAGGTTGCTCGCGCGCCCTCTTCGCCAACAACACGTTCAGCGGCAATACCGCGCGCCAGAACGGCACCGTGACCATATCCGGCGCCACCTTCGATTGCAAAACCGCTTTTGTAAACAACACCTTCGTCAACAACCGTGTGGAAGCGACATCCGGCGCTATCAACCAGATAAAAGGCGGAGCGGCGATTTACGCCAACAATTCATCGGGTTCTCGCATTGTGCTGTTGAACAACACCATTGTCGGCAACACTTCGGTATGCGGCACCTCAGCTCCCGCCGATTTCCGTGGCGGAGCCGTGAATATATTCGGAGGCACGGCGGCCTTTTTCGCCAATATCATAGCAGCCAACAGCACCAATGCCCCCGACGGCATATGCGACATCGTTACCGACGGAGGCAAGGCTTCGGGCAAGTCCAATATCTACTCGTTCCGCGAAAGTATCGACTTCAAGAAAGACATCTCCGACGTCGTTGCCAAGGACCATAATCAGGCTCTCGAAGCTATCGCAACACTCTACGGAGGCTCCGTAGCGGACGGAAATCTGCAGCTCGAGACTGCTGACGAAGGCTATACATTCCCCGTCCTTGCACCCGTCACCGGCTTCTACTGCGGCAATCCTATCAACAGCATGCTCTATTCACTCTACCGCGAGAACTATATCGACGCTGATATCGACGGCGACGCCGACCATAACGGCACCTTACTCGCCGACCAGCGCGGCGTGGTGAAACGCACCAACGGCACAGGCTCTCTCGGCTCATACGAATACGACCCCAACGCATCTGCAAGCCTCACAGAAGCAGTAGGGAGCGTGGTGCGCGTACTCGGAAATACTCTCGAGATAAATTCCGACAAGGAAATAGGAAATATCTCTGTCTACACTCCCTCGGGAGCGCTGACAGCATCATACACAAATCTTACAACAACTAACTTCCGCGCCGACATAAGCTCGCTCTCACCGGGCCTGTACATAGTGGTGTGGAATGGCGGTTCATCCAAAATTATCAAACACTGATCTATGAAACTGAAGGCACTCTACCTCGGTCTTGCCGCAATGTATGCAGCCGCTCCGCTCGCCGCTGCTGAAAACGGCTACGACTACACCATGGGCACCTACAACGTGCGTATAGCAACTGACACCGAACCCGGAAAGGTATGGTCAGACCGTAAAGAAAACGTTGTACGGACCATTACCGACACAGGCTTCGACGTTGTCGGCCTCACGGAAGTGCTCGACGGAGAGCAACGCACCGACCTGCAAGCTCTTCTCCCGGACTACGACTCCGACTTCCGTCTCGTATATTCAAGCAGCACCAAGAAGCAGATGAACGCCGTGCTCTGGCGTCGCGACCGCTTCGAAGCGCTTGAGAACGGTATGTTCTACCTCTCGCCCGACATCAACTCTTCTTCTATAAAGTTCACTGGAGCAAGCCAGTCGCGCGCCACTGTATGGGCCAAGCTGCGCGACGTAAACACCGACGAGATTTTTTACTTCTTCTGCTGCCACATGAACCGCCACGAGCACTACATAGCCCAGCTCGAAGGCAGCCGCGTAGTAGCCCGCATGATTCGCGAGATAGCCGGTGAATATCCTGCATTCCTTGTCGGCGACCTCAATTCACTGCCCGGCGAACATCAGGTAGCCGGTATGATAAGCACCGTGATGACTTCGGCTCAGGAAATCTCTGCGACACCTGTCACCGAACCGCTCATCACTATAAATTTCTGGACCGACGACCCCAACAACAAATATCAGTTCGACTACGTATATGTGAAACATGTCGACGTCGACCGCTGCTTTACCGTAAAAGAAACCTACGGGCAGAGCTTCAATCCGAGCGACCACCTGCCGCTCGCCATTACCTGCCGCCTTACGGCACCCGAATCGCGCCGCCCCGACAAGGTTTACGTTCCTGCAGGCGCTTCGATAAACGAGGCTGTAGAAACAGCTGCTCCCGGTGCAACAGTCTACCTTGAAGCGGGCGAATACACTCTCCCCGAGGGTGGACTGAAACTCGACAAGTCGGTAACTCTCGAGGGCGGATACGACGGCGCCTTCACAAATATAAGCGGCTACTCTACCCTGCTTGCCTCCGACGGCAGCAGAGCCATTGAGGTGCTCGGCTCCAACTTCCTCGAAATGCGTCGCTGCAAAGTAAGCGGCGGAACGACCGAGGGCAACGGCGGTGCCGTGCTCTGTCACGGCTGGATGCTCGATGCCTCCGATTGCTCGTTCGACGGCAACTCTGCAAGCCACGGAGCGGCGATATTCGCCGAAGGCGACATGCGCCTCACACGCTGCGGGTTCAGCGGCAACACTGCCGCCGACGGCGGAGCGGCTCTTTATTGGGCGGGAGGTACACGTGCTTTCATCACCGACTGCTCTGCCGCAAGCAACGACGGCGGCAACGGCTCTGTGATTTCGTTTGCATCACCCTCGGGAGCAGCCACGGTCACAGCCGTCAACTGCTCGGTGTTCGACAATAAGGGCGGTATTCTCTCCACCCTCACCTCCGACAGCAAAGTCAATATCATCAACTGCACAATTACTGCCAACGAAGCCCACGCCGCAGTGAACGCTGCCGGCGGCGACCTCAATATCCACAACAGTCTCGTGCTCGCCAACAGCGCCCTCGACGTGACGGGAGCCGCTAAAATCACATCGGCCTACAATGTCTACACCTCTGCCTCCGACATCAATTTCACGGCAGGGAAAAACGACATCACCGGCACCGACCGCGAATCTGCACTCGCCGAAGCAGCAGCCCTATTCGGAGAGAAAGAGGAATGCGGCACC
This sequence comes from Bacteroidales bacterium, assembly GCA_014800815.1. GTDB lineage: Bacteria > Bacteroidota > Bacteroidia > Bacteroidales > Muribaculaceae > CAG-873. The sequence continues at coordinate 34,410 of JAAVFI010000071.1, forward strand.
ACAGCCCTCTTGCCGATAGCTTCGCCCGATTTTGCCGGTAAAACGGTGAATGCCCTCCCCAACCGCGAGCTCAACGAGTATGCTATCGCCACAGACCTCGACAACGACTTCCGCACCACAACATTTACCTACCTCACTCACGACCAGCGCGGCAACGTCCGACCCACCGACGGCACTGCCACTCGCGGCGCCTGTGAGTACTTGGCAAACAATGGCGCAGACATTGTAGCCATCCCCGACAACGGTATTCTCGACGACTGCCGCATAATCGACCTCGCAGGCCGTACCGTAGCCACTCCCGGCACTATCACGGTGCAGGAGGCAAAATCACTCTCAGGCATAGCTCCGGGCATATACATACTCGTATGGCGCGGAGGAGCCCTGAAAATCAAATATTAAAAAACAGAATCAGAAAGAACAGAAAAGGATTGAGGCGGGCGCGCAAGTCGCGCAGAGCAAGTTCGAGATGTTTCTCGACAGTTCTCACCGAAAGGCCTGTGCGCACCGCAATTTCCTTAGCCGACATCTGCTCGAAGCGGCTCATCCGGAATATTTCACGGCGTCGCGGAGGCAGAGCCTCTACAGCCTCCTCAAGAGCATTATGCAACTCAGCCTCACGCATAGTATCTTCCATACTCACGTCTGCCATATCGTATACAGAATGTTCGGGAAGGTGATCGACAATACGCGTACTCTTGTAGCGGAAATAATTGAGAACCTCATACTTGGTGAGGACAAAAAGATACACATAGAGCGACTCATCCTCCTTGAGGGTAGCACGGCGAAGCCATACTTTCATAAACACATTCTGAACAATCTCCTCCGCCACCCACTTATCCTTGACAAGACCGAGAGCAAGACTGTAAAAAGTAGGATAATGACGCATAAACATCTGCTCGTAAGCCTTTACGCTTCCGTGCATGATGCCTCTGATAAGTTCTCGCTCTATATCTGAATTCAGCTTCATAACATGTCTTTCATGGATATTTGCGCAGTGCAATAATATTGACGCAACAGCACTTCAAAAATACGTAATCAATCATACACACTCCAAGATGAAAATTAAATTTTTATTGGCATTAGGCTGTATCGTACTCGGTATGAACAGCTCCAAAGCATCATCGGTTGTGACAGATTCCACCGCATCGGGCCACAACGCCGCCGTGCGCGTTATGTCGTTCAACATCCGCTTCATAAATCCCAACGACTCGCTCGACACTTCCTGGGATTCGCGTCGCGAAAGCTGCGCACGCGTCATCAGATTCTTCGCGCCCGACGTGGTAGGCATGCAGGAACCCCGCGAAGTACAGAAAGACTACTTCTCGGAGATGCTCCCCGAGTACTCGCGCCACAGCATCAACGTGAGCGACAGCATCACTGAAAAGCAGACAGGCCACGGTGTAATCTACTATCGCAACGATAAATACACCCTCCTCGACAGCGGCTACTTCTGGCTGAGCGAGACCCCCGACGTACCCTCCGCGCCATGGAATTCCACCGACCGTCACTACCGTGTGGCCGTATGGGTGCACCTTCTCGACAACGAAACCAACACGGATTTCTACACCGCCACCACTCACTTCCCCTATAAGAAAGACCCTGTCGACACCGAGGTGCGCGCAAAATGCGCAGCCCTCATCGTAGAAAAGATGAAGGAAAAGGCTGGTGAAGACGCTACCGTATTCGTCACCGGCGACATGAACGCTTCTCCCAAGATTGAAGACCCCGAAGCTCCCGGCACCCGCAGCCTCGCACCCTTCTACGAGTGGATGCTCGCAGCGCGCAACACTGCTATCCTCACCGACGACAACAACAGCTTCAACGGTTTCGGCCGTGTAATACCGGGCATGAAAGGCAAAATTCTCGACCACATCTTCTACCGCAACGCCCGTCCCATCGTGTTCGAAACTCTCGACCGCCCGGACTTCGGCCTGCGCTGGAATTCCGACCACTTCCCCATAATGGCTACATTTACTTATTGATTATAGAGAAATAAACATGTCGAAAAGAGGAGGTTGTGAAACTTCCTCTTTTTTTGTATTTAATGCCGTATCTGCAAGCCGATTACAGCACAGATTTAAATACTCATTAAATATTTTTAACACAAGAAACCGCAGCACACCGAGCTACATTATTTGGTGTTTTAACAGATATTTGCTAAGTTTGCAGCATCAAAGTCATCCAGAAGTCTCTCATTTCCCTTAAATACTCCAACTATGACATTTCCAGAAAGGAGCATAATATCATTTCCAAACGCCCGTGAATGCCTGCTTGGCATCGCCCTGTTTACAGTGTCAACAACTTTTGCCATACCGGCCCGACGCGGCACTATCACAGTACCGCAACCCGACGGAAGCACGGTAGAAGCGGTACTGCACGGCGACGAATTCCAACACTATTTTACTACTCCCGGCGGCGAGCCGATGATAACGGATGCCGACGGTTTTCTGCGCGTTGCCGATATGGACGCCGAAACATTCAAGGCCGATATGGCAGACAAAGCCTTGCGCTCGCCACGTCGTCAACGCGCAGCAGCGGCAATCTCGCGAGCCCTGCCTCAGAACCGCGTTACGGTCTGGTGCCCGATGCGTCCTTCCCCGTCACGGGCAACCCCCGCGCACTCATTCTACTGGTCGAGTATCAGGATGTGCGATTCACCGTCGACGACCCCGCCGACTACTTCTCCCGCATGGTCAACGAACCCGGATTCAGCGACTACGGAGGCACCGGCTCGGCGCTCGATTTCTTCAAGGAAAACTCCTGCGGCCTGTTCGAACCGCAGTTCGATGTTCTCGGACCCGTCACCCTACCCCAGCCTCAGGCCTACTATGGTGCCAACGACGGCCGCGGCGACGACCTCAGAGCTCATATGATGGTGGTCGACGGCTGCCGAGCCCTCGACTCCAAGGTCGATTTCTCGGTATATGACAACGACGGAGACGGATATGTCGACAATGTATTTGTATTCTATGCCGGAGAGGCCGAATCGTCGACCGGCGTTGCCGACCAGGTATGGCCGCACACATTCTTCCTGCGCTATGCATCGTCGGTACCCGTGATACTCGACGGCGTACAGCTCGACCGATATGCCTGCTCCAATGAGTGGAACGGCGCCAGAGGCTCAAGGCCGGCACGACCCGACGGAGTGGGAACTTTTGTGCATGAGTTCTCACACGTAATGGGTCTGCCCGACCTTTATTCTATTACCTACAATTCGGCTTTCACGCCGGGCCCCTGGTCGACACTCGACTACGGCCCCTACAACAACGACGGCTGCACTCCGCCAAACTACTCTATCTTCGAGCGCTACGCCCTGGGCTGGATGCAACCTCGCGAAATAACCGAGGCCGCCAACGTACGCCTCGAAACTATCGTGCAGAACTCCGGCGCGATGATTCCGACGATAAAGGATACCGAATTTTTCCTTTTTGAGAACCGCCAGCAGGAGGGTTGGGACACATATCTGCCGGGCCACGGCATGCTCGTATGGCATATCGACTACGACCCCGGGGTATGGACAACCAACACCGTGAATACCACCGTAGGACATCAGTACGTCGACCTTGAGGAAGCCGACGGTATGGGCTCGGAGGAGACTCGTGCCGACGATGCTTTCCCCGGAGGCCTCGAGCGTACTTCATTTACAGACACTACAATACCGTCTATGCTGCCGTGGACAGGCCGCTCCATAGGTCTGCCGGTGACGGATATCACTGAGAGCGCCGACGGAATAATCACCTTCAAAGTTGCCGGCGGACGTCCCGACGTAGAGATACCACAACCATCGGCTGCCACAGAGGTATATCCGGGTGGCTTCACGGCTCACTGGAGCGCCGTCGACGTGCCCGACTGCAGCTATGCCCTATCGGTTTACACCCGCACGAGTGCCGGCGCACGTGGCATAGTATATGTACCTGAATACAAGCATCTCAATGTAGGCACGGCAACAAGTTACGCCGTGACCGGCCTCAACCCCGACACTCAATATTACTACAGCGTGAGCACTGTGGTGGGTAAGGAGAGCAGCGAACCGTCCGATGAAATTGCAGTCCGCACCGACCCGCCGACATTCGACTATCTTACTCCCGTCGCCCTCGAAGCAAGCGATATCAGTTTCGACAGCTTCACCGCCCGCTGGGAGGCATTGCCCGGAGCGATAGACTACAAGCTGTATGTGACTACCATGAAGCCCGACGGCGTTCTCTGCGACCTGTGCGACTTCACAGGAGGTCTGACGACTCTACCGAAGGGCTGGAGCACGACGGCAAACTCCACATACTCCATGACTGCCAATGCGGGAGCTTCGATACCCTCGCTCCGTTTTACCCGTGAAGGTCAGGAACTGAACACTCCGCGCTATACCGACGGCATCAGCGGTTTCGAATTCTGGGTGCGCGGCGTGAGCACGGATGCCGAGGCCATGATAGTTCTCAAGGGTATTGACAAGGACGGAGAAGCCCGCGACCTTGCCACCTTTGCCGTGAGCACCACGAGCGGAGGCAGCACCTGTTCATTTACCGATATACCCGAAGATGTTGTAGCTCTGGCCCTCAGCGCAAAACACAGCAAGGGCTCCATTGCCGTAGACGATGTGAAGGTACACCACGGCACAGCCTACTCACCGGCTCCGATAGAGGGTTACGACGGGCTTGGCACCGGCACCGACACCTCGGCACAAGTCAGCGGCCTGGATGCGCTCACTGAATATTTCTACCACGTGGTGGCGAACGACGGTACGCTCTCGTCTCTGAAATCCGAAACGATAAAAGTAACCACAGGCGACTCTGCCGGCATTAGCCCGGAAGTGGGCGACACAGGCATAAGTGCCACCGTCTACGGACGTACCATATCGGTGCGCGGAGCGGCAGAGGGTACTGTAGTGAGCGTAGTCAACGCACTCGGCGCAGTCGTAGCCCGCGCGAGCGCCAAAGGAGAAGTTACCGATATCGAGCTTCCCACTTCCGGCATTTACTTCGTGAGCTGCGGTGCGACATCTATTCTGAAAACCATAGTAAAATAAACTAATATGAACAAAATCATTTCTTTCTGCGTGGCTCTCGCCGCCGCAGCAGGGTTTGGCACAGCTGTGGCGGCGCCTGCTCCGCCCGCTGCCGTGAAGCCCGTACAGGCTGCAGAGCACAACCGTCTGTTCCAACGGCCCTCGTCTCCGGTGCACCCGACTGCTTACAAGTCTATAATGAAGTCACCGCAGGCCAAGTACATCAACGTATCCAAGGCCGAGGCCGGCACTAAGATTCCCGCAATCATCGGCGGTCTTCTCGACTCCTACTCCGGCCTTACATATGGTCTCTATCAGCTCCCCGACCACGAAGGCGGAGAGTTTACCTTCATCCGCAACGGAATCTACCCCAACGGCGGCGGTGTAGCTGCCGACGGTTACTACCACTCCTGTGAGGTGGAAGAAGGAACTGAAGGCGTAGACATCATTATCCGTACCTACGAAATGGATACATGGCGCAATACGCGCTCTTTCTCTCCATCAGACTACTCGTTTATCGCCACCGACGTGGCTCACGACCCCATTACCGGCCAGATATACGGCTGTCTGTGGGATACCTCCGGCTCGGGATATATGTTCGGTACTATCGACTACGTCAATGGTACCACTCACAAAATCAAGGCTCTCGACAACCTCTGGAATGCCGTTGCTATCGACCGCGACGGTACAATCTACGCTATCGAGCAGGTAATGGAAGACCACGGCGCTTATGTGGAATGTGTGAAATCGAGCCTCTACAAAGTAGACCGTACCTCGGGCAGCATGACCCTTGTAGGCGACACCGGCCTGCTCCCCTACTACGCATCGTCGGCAGTCATCGACCAGCACACGGGTCGCATGTTCTGGAGCGTGACGCCCAAGGACGACAGCCAGTCGGCTCTCTATGAAGTGGATAAGGCTACAGGACATTGCACCCTGGTATACCGCTATCCCGGCGCCGAGCAGTTTATGGGTATGTACGTGCCCGCACCTCTCGCCGAGGACGACGCTCCCGCAGCAGCCACAAACCTCAGCACAACGTTCGCCGAAGGAAAACTTACCGGTACGGTCAACTTCACCGTGCCGACACTTACCTACAGCGGCGCTCAGGGTTCGGGCGATATCTCGTATGAGATCTACACCGGAAGTGTACGTCTTGCAAGCGGAGCCACTCAGTGGGGCAAAGCCGAAAAAGTGGCAGTGACTCTTCCTGCCGGCGGCCAGACCGAAATCACGGTGACTCTCCTCAACGCCGCAGGTGCTTCTCCCAAAGAGAAAGTGAGCGTATTTGCAGGCAGCGATGCTCCTACAGCACCCGCTCCCACTGCCGCTTGGGCCGACGGAACCATGACCCTGACCTGGGATGTACCCGCAGGCTCTGTAAACGGCGGCTACGTCGACCCCGCAGCTCTTACCTATAAGGTGACACGCTACCCCGGTCCGACAGTAGTTGCCGAGGCTACCACAGCAACTTCTTTCACCGAGGCCGTGGAAATGCCCGACAAGGTGGTGACTTACTTCTATGCCGTAGAAGCTACATACAACGGCAAGACTTCGGCACCCGGCTACTCCAACCGCGTGGTACTCGGTGCTTCTACAACTCCGTATATCCTCGATTTCGCCGAACTCGATGACCTCGACGGCCTCACTGTAATCAATGAGAATCCCGACTCGCAGGAGTGGGAACTCAGCGGCGGCGCAGCCCTCCTCTCCGAAGACCGCGTAATGCCAAAGGACGACTGGCTGATAACAGCTCCCGTACGCCTCGTGCCCGGAGCCGTATATGCCGTGACAGTGAAAGCCAGCAGTCAGGGCACCTGGTACCCCGAGCAGCTTGAGGTTAAATACGGCGAAGCCAATACCCCCGAGGCTATGACAGAAACTGTCATTCCCGTAACAGATATCGCCACCTCCACATCTTCGGCTTATAAGACTCTCTCAGGCTACATCTCTGTACAGAAAGAGACTACCGTATTTGTTGGCGTACACGCCTGCAGCCCCGCCGACGTATGGAATCTCCGTGTAAGCTACATCGCTATCGAAGCAGCATTCGCCTCTACAGCACCCGGCGCAGCCACCAACTTCAAGGCTACCCCCGACGCAACAGGCGCCAATGCCGTGACCGTGACAATGAACGCTCCCACTATCGACTACGACGGTAATAAACTTTCTCAAATCACCCGTCTGGCAATTTTCCGCGACGGTACAGAGATTCACAGCGTTGAAGCTCCCGCACCCGGCGAGGAAATCTCTTATACCGACAAAGCTGTGACCACCGGTGAGCACACCTACTCTGCTATCGCTTACAGCGGCACAAATCCCGGACGCGAGATTTCGCAGACCGTATTCGTTGGTGTGGCAATCCCCGCCGCTCCCGAATTTGTAAGCGCTGTAGAGACAGAAACCGAAGGCGAAGTCACCCTCACCTGGACTGAAGTAACCACCGACGCCAACGGCTATCCCATAAGCTCCGACCTTGTAAGCTACACCGTATACCAGCCCAACGAACTGGCTACCGCGTGGGTACCCGTGGCTTCGGGCATCAAGGGCAATACCTACACTTTCATGGCATCGCCCGACACTCAGGTATTCGACATGTACGCCGTGGCAGCGGTAACTTCTGCCGGCACATCGAATGCATGTCCGTCCGACGCTATCCCCGTAGGTCCCTCCTTCAAGGTTCCCTTCTTCGAAAGCTTCGCCAACGGCCTTATGCAGACACTCTTCACTGCCGAGGGCGCAGGCGCGGATTGGGAAGTGGCAATCAACGATCCTCAGTATCTGGCACAAGCCGACGACAACGGTTTCGTGCAGATGATCGGCGAGTACTATGGCTCTAACGGCGTACTTCTCTCGGGTAAGATCAATCTCGAAGGTTCGGTGAACCCGACACTCTCGTTCGCGACATTCAACTACTTCACCACCGAAACAGGCCCCGACTACAACTCGATAGACGTGTACGCTTGCCCGACAGGTGGCGAATGGACTCTTCTGAAACAATTCATCGTCAAAGATATGGCCGATCAGAACCGTTGGGGCACAGTGAATCTCCCTCTCGAGCAGTTCAACGGCAAGAAGATTCAGCTGATGTTCAAGGTTACGCACTACAGCTACGACCGCACCACAATCGACCAGATCAGCATCGCCAACGGTGTTGACCACAACCTCGGCATCACATCGTTCTCGGCTCCCGCAATGGTTGCCGCCAACGCTCCCTTCAAGGTAGAGGCTACCGTTGAAAACGCAGGCCTCAACGACGCAGCCGACTTCACTGTAAAACTCTACCGCGACGGCGAAGTGTGCGACACCAAGACCGTGGAAGCCCTCCGCGCCGGTCGCACCGCAACAGTAGCATTCGAGCAGGTATTCACTCCGCTCGTTGAAGATGAGGTGGAATACTACGCAGAACTCGTCTACGGCCCCGACATGATTGCCGACGACAATAAATCGGCAAGCATCACGGTGACTCCCGAGGCCAACAACCTCCCCGTAGTTCCCTACCTCTACGGCGAACTCGAGAACGGCCACGCAGTGCTCAGCTGGGATGAACCCGACACCGACACCTCGGCTCCCGACCCCGTGAACGAAACATTCGAAACAGCCGAAAGCTTCGCGACCACCGGCCAGGACGGCTGGATATTTGTAGACGTCGACAAGGCTCCGACCCAGAACGCTGAATACGTACTCGGCGTTATCGACCCCGACGACCACTCGAAATACATCACCATGCCCGGTATCGGCGACGGTTCGCCTCTCGCTTGGGCTGTAGTAGACCACACTCAGAGCTTCGGCCGTGTATCGTGGTTCGAACCGCACGCAGGCAGCAAGTTGCTCATCGCTCTCGCAGCCGACGGCAAAGCCAACGACGACTGGGCTATCTCGCCCGAACTCTACGGTGGCGAACAGACAATATCATTCTGGGCCAAGGGTAAAGAAGACGATTCCATCTGGGGTGTGGAGAAATTCGAAGTGCTTTACTCAACCGGCAGCACCGAACCCGCCGACTTCGTTAAGGTAAGCAGCTTCAGCGTCTGCTCCAAGGACTGGCAGCCCTTCAGCTTCAATGTTCCCGAAGGTGCACGCCGCTTCGCAGTACGCTATGTATCGGAAGACACTTACTCGTTCATGATCGACGACTTCACCTTTGTTCCCGAAGGCGCTACCGCCGACATCTCGCTCCTCGGCTACAACCTTTACCGCGACAGCAAACTTGTAAACAAGGCCGCTATCGAAGACAACACCTTCACCGATACAGAAGCAGAAGACGGCGACCACAGCTATGTAGTAACCGCACTCTACGACAAGGGCGAAAGCCGCGCCTCAAATGCCGTTAGCCTCACCACAAGCGGTGTTGAAGCGGTCGGAGCCGCACCCGTAATCACCGTATCGGGCCTCACAATCGCTGTCAGCGCCGATACCGACGCACAGCTTGCACTCACCGCCCTCGACGGCAAAGTCCTCGCCCGTACCACCGGCACACTGCACTTCACAGTTGCCGCCCCCGGCGTTTACTTAGTCACTGTCAACGGCAAGACCGCCAAAGTAGCCGTCTCCAAGTGATAAATCCCGAAATAACGTAAATCAAAGCGGCGCCTCTGCACTGGAGACGCCGCTTTCTTATTAGTATTACGGACAATATCACACTAAACAATAATAGAGGCTGTCTAACAACCAAAGTTAGGCAGTCTCTATTTTATACATAAAATCGGAAGATTCAGGCTGCATTTGCCACTCCCGAGATATCGTTTGGATAAAAGCTTAAATGAGGGTTCGCATAAAACAGTTTCACTGTTGCTGAAGACAAAAATTTGTTCAAAAAAGAGGATTTTGCCCATGCAAGAGCAAGTTTCCTCAGATTATGGGCAAGCGCTTTCAGACCGAAGTCGATTTTCGCTCCGGTCAGCCCC